>NZ_JBQPQZ010000013.1:0-1261 GCF_052266695.1 Microbacterium zouquanmingi | reverse complement strand
GGGACTGCTGACGGTTTAGTTGACTCCAACGCTGTGAGGATTTCGGTTCTCACGGAAGGATGGTCAACGTGCCCAAAGCATTTCCCAAAGAGTTCCGGAACGACGTCGTTGCGGTCGCGCGGCGGGGCGAGGCCCCGATCAGTCGCATCGCGAAAGACTTCGGGGTTTCCGAGTCGTGCCTGCAGCGGTGGCTCAAGATCGCGGACGTCGAAGACGGCATCAAACCCGGCGTGACTCAAGCCGACGCAGCTGAGCTGCGCGAGGCGAAGAAACGCATCCGGCTGCTCGAGCAGGAGAACGAGATCCTCCGCAGGGCAGCCGCGTATCTGTCGCAGGCGTCACTCCCCAAATGATGTTCCCGCTGGTCCTTGACCTTGCCGCAGATCGGATTCCGATCACGGTGACCTGCCGGGTGCTGGGCTTCAGCAAGCAAGCGTTCTTCAAATGGCGCGCCAATCCAGTCTCGAAACGCGACTGGGACAACGCCCATCTGACGAACGCTGCTGTCGATATTCATGCCGACGATCCGGCGTTTGGGTATCGATTCATCTCCGATGAGATCGAAGCCGAGAGCGGCCTTGCGGCGTCGGAGAGACGGGTGTGGCGGTTGTGTTCGCAGCAACGGTTGTGGTCTGTGTTCTCGAAGAAGCGCGGACTGAATCGGAAGGCCGGACCTCCCGTGCATGACGACCTCGTGCTCCGTGACTTCACCGCGACAAGGCCGGACCAGTTATGGCTCACCGACATCACGGAGCATTGGACCGATGAGGGCAAGTTGTATCTCTGCGCGATCAAGGACGTTCACTCGAACAGGATCGTTGGCTATTCCATCGATTCGCGGATGACGGCCGAGCTCGCTGTCTCAGCGCTCCGCAACGCGGTCGCACTGCGTGAGCCGGTCGGGACAACGCTGCACTCCGATCGCGGCTCTCAATTTCGGTCACGGAAGTTCGTCGAGCTGGTCCGAGAAACCGGGATCACCGGGTCGATGGGACGCGTCGGAGCATGCGCGGACAACGCCGCGATGGAGTCGTTCTTCGCGCTCCTGCAGAAGAACGTCCTCAACAAGAAACGGTGGCATTCGCGGCAGGAATTGCGGCTCGAGATCGTCACCTGGATCGAACGGACATATCACCGGCGACGCCGGCAACGACGGCTCGGGCGGCTCACCCCGATCGAGTTCGAGATAATCAACACAGAGGCCGCTCGCGCGGCCTGAAAACCCCAAACAAGACGAGTCAACTAAACCGTCAGCAGTCCC
>NZ_JBQPQZ010000012.1:0-5373 GCF_052266695.1 Microbacterium zouquanmingi | reverse complement strand
GGGTAAGATTGAGAAGTTGCCCTGCGGGCCTGGTTGTGATGGCCGGGTCGTGGGTGCGTCCGATCCTTGAGAACTCAACAGCGTGCACTTGTCAAATGCCAAATAACCTCGTCTAGCTTCGGCTAGGGAGATTCCTTTGGATCAAAGACCAATCCCTTTGGGGGTTGGCATTCGGATGAAGTCAGCAATGAATTTGTCTCTTTGGTCAGTTTCAAACTCGCTGCAGCTCACCTTATTCCGGTGGTTGTATGCATTCTTTTTTTACGGAGAGTTTGATCCTGGCTCAGGATGAACGCTGGCGGCGTGCTTAACACATGCAAGTCGAACGATGAAGCCTAGCTTGCTGGGTGGATTAGTGGCGAACGGGTGAGTAACACGTGAGCAACCTGCCCCTGACTCTGGGATAAGCGCTGGAAACGGCGTCTAATACTGGATACGAGTAGCGATCGCATGATCAGTTACTGGAAAGATTTTTTGGTTGGGGATGGGCTCGCGGCCTATCAGCTTGTTGGTGAGGTAATGGCTCACCAAGGCGTCGACGGGTAGCCGGCCTGAGAGGGTGACCGGCCACACTGGGACTGAGACACGGCCCAGACTCCTACGGGAGGCAGCAGTGGGGAATATTGCACAATGGGCGCAAGCCTGATGCAGCAACGCCGCGTGAGGGATGACGGCCTTCGGGTTGTAAACCTCTTTTAGCAGGGAAGAAGCGTAAGTGACGGTACCTGCAGAAAAAGCACCGGCTAACTACGTGCCAGCAGCCGCGGTAATACGTAGGGTGCAAGCGTTATCCGGAATTATTGGGCGTAAAGAGCTCGTAGGCGGTTTGTCGCGTCTGCTGTGAAATCTGGAGGCTCAACCTCCAGCCTGCAGTGGGTACGGGCAGACTAGAGTGCGGTAGGGGAGATTGGAATTCCTGGTGTAGCGGTGGAATGCGCAGATATCAGGAGGAACACCGATGGCGAAGGCAGATCTCTGGGCCGTTACTGACGCTGAGGAGCGAAAGGGTGGGGAGCAAACAGGCTTAGATACCCTGGTAGTCCACCCCGTAAACGTTGGGAACTAGTTGTGGGGTCCATTCCACGGATTCCGTGACGCAGCTAACGCATTAAGTTCCCCGCCTGGGGAGTACGGCCGCAAGGCTAAAACTCAAAGGAATTGACGGGGACCCGCACAAGCGGCGGAGCATGCGGATTAATTCGATGCAACGCGAAGAACCTTACCAAGGCTTGACATATACGAGAACGGGCCAGAAATGGTCAACTCTTTGGACACTCGTAAACAGGTGGTGCATGGTTGTCGTCAGCTCGTGTCGTGAGATGTTGGGTTAAGTCCCGCAACGAGCGCAACCCTCGTTCTATGTTGCCAGCACGTAATGGTGGGAACTCATGGGATACTGCCGGGGTCAACTCGGAGGAAGGTGGGGATGACGTCAAATCATCATGCCCCTTATGTCTTGGGCTTCACGCATGCTACAATGGCCGGTACAATGGGCAGCGATACCGTGAGGTGGAGCGAATCCCAAAAAGCCGGTCCCAGTTCGGATTGAGGTCTGCAACTCGACCTCATGAAGTCGGAGTCGCTAGTAATCGCAGATCAGCAACGCTGCGGTGAATACGTTCCCGGGTCTTGTACACACCGCCCGTCAAGTCATGAAAGTCGGTAACACCTGAAGCCGGTGGCCTAACCCCTTGTGGGAGGGAGCTGTCGAAGGTGGGATCGGTAATTAGGACTAAGTCGTAACAAGGTAGCCGTACCGGAAGGTGCGGCTGGATCACCTCCTTTCTAAGGAGCAACTGCATCCCTTCGGGGGTGACAGAGCCCAGATCAGAGCATACGTTTCTGCTGGGAGCTCATGGGTGGAACATTTGACATGGCATCACGGATGCATGGTGTTTTTAGTACGCTGCTTCGGCGGTTGGAACGGAATGTTGTGTGGATGTGGTGCTTGCACGCTGTTGGGTCCTGAGGGACCGGAACCGGGTTTGTTTCTTTGGAAGCAGGTCTTGGGACTGTTCCTCTGGGCCTTTTGTCGTTTCTGGCTTCGGCTGGTTGCGGTGAGGGGTACCGCCCGTACTTTGAGAACTACACAGTGGACGCGAGCATCTTTGAACTGATCCTTCGGGATTGGTTCAGAAAGATGATCTTAAAGATCATTAGTCAATTTTTGACGATTCGAACTCATGTTGTTTCAAGTCTTTAAGAGCAAACGGTGGATGCCTTGGCATCTGGAGCCGAAGAAGGACGTAGCAATCTGCGATAAGCCTCGGGGAACTGATAAGCAAGTTTTGATCCGAGGGTGTCCGAATGGGGAAACCCCGCTGGGCGGCGTGCCGACCTAGTGACTCCCGCCTGAATATATAGGGCGGGTAGAGGGAACGTGGGGAAGTGAAACATCTCAGTACCCACAGGAAGAGAAAGCAACCGCGATTCCGTTAGTAGTGGCGAGCGAAACCGGATCAGGCTAAACCGAGTGTGTGTGATATCCGGCAGGAGTTGCATGTTCGGGGTTGTGGGACTTTTCAGTCATCTCTGCCGAGGTGGCGACGTTACAGAAGCGTATAGGCGAACGGTCTTGAAAGGCCGGTCATAGAGGGTGCCAACCCCGTAGCCGAAATGCGTGTTCTGGCGTGAAGAGTATCCCAAGTAGCACGGGGCCCGAGAAATCCCGTGTGAATCTGTCAGGACCACCTGATAAGCCTAAATACTTCCAGATGACCGATAGCGGACAAGTACCGTGAGGGAAAGGTGAAAAGTACCCCGGGAGGGGAGTGAAATAGTACCTGAAACCGTTTGCTTACAAACCGTTGGAGCCTCCTTAGTAGGGGTGACAGCGTGCCTTTTGAAGAATGAGCCTGCGAGTTAGTGATATGTGGCGAGGTTAACCCGTGTGGGGTAGCCGTAGCGAAAGCGAGTCTGAATAGGGCGATTCAGTCGCATGTCCTAGACCCGAAGCGAAGTGATCTATCCATGGCCAGGTTGAAGCGTGTGTAAGAGCACGTGGAGGACCGAACCCACTTAGGTTGAAAACTGAGGGGATGAGCTGTGGATAGGGGTGAAAGGCCAATCAAACTTCGTGATAGCTGGTTCTCTCCGAAATGCATTTAGGTGCAGCGTTGCGTGTTTCTTGCCGGAGGTAGAGCTACTGGATGGCCGATGGGCCCTACAAGGTTACTGACGTCAGCCAAACTCCGAATGCCGGTAAGTGAGAGCGCAGCAGTGAGACTGTGGGGGATAAGCTTCATAGTCGAGAGGGAAACAACCCAGACCACCATCTAAGGTCCCTAAGCGCGTGCTAAGTGGAAAAGGATGTGGAGTTGCTGTGACAACCAGGAGGTTGGCTTAGAAGCAGCCACCCTTGAAAGAGTGCGTAATAGCTCACTGGTCAAGTGATTCCGCGCCGACAATGTAACGGGGCTCAAGCACGCCACCGAAGTTGTGGCATTGACATTATTGGTAGGCCTTCGTGGTCCAGCCGTGTTGATGGGTAGGAGAGCGTCGTGTGGCCAGCGAAGCGGCGGAGTGATCCAGCCGTGGAGGCTACACGAGTGAGAATGCAGGCATGAGTAGCGAAAGACGTGTGAGAAACACGTCCTCCGAAAGACCAAGGGTTCCAGGGTCAAGCTAATCTTCCCTGGGTAAGTCGGGACCTAAGGCGAGGCCGACAGGCGTAGTCGATGGACAACGGGTTGATATTCCCGTACCGGCGAAGAACCGCCCAAGCTAATCCAGTGGTGCTAAGTATCTGAATCCTCATGACCGGATCCCTTCGGGGTGATGGGGTGAGGCCTAGCGTACGACCCCATGCTGGTGCGGTTAGCGTATTAACAGGTGTGACGCAGGAAGGTAGTCCAAGCCAGGCGATGGTTGTCCTGGTGCAAGTGCGTAGGCCGAGTCGTAGGCAAATCCGCGACTCACATAGGCTGAGACACGATGCGGATAAAAAGTGGATGATCCTATGCTGCCAAGAAAAGCATCGACGCGAGGTTCTAGCCGCCCGTACCCCAAACCGACTCAGGTGGTCAGGTAGAGAATACCAAGGAGATCGAGAGAATCGTGGTTAAGGAACTCGGCAAAATGCCCCCGTAACTTCGGGAGAAGGGGGGCCACCCGCTTATACGGATTTACTCCGAAAAGGGCGTGGTGGCCGCAGAGACTAGTGGGTAGCGACTGTTTATTAAAAACACAGGTCCGTGCCAAGTCGCAAGACGATGTATACGGACTGACGCCTGCCCGGTGCTGGAAGGTTAAGAGGACCGGTTAGCCGCAAGGCGAAGCTGAGAATTTAAGCCCCAGTAAACGGCGGTGGTAACTATAACCATCCTAAGGTAGCGAAATTCCTTGTCGGGTAAGTTCCGACCTGCACGAATGGCGTAACGACTTCCCAGCTGTCTCAACCACGAACTCGGCGAAATTGCATTACGAGTAAAGATGCTCGTTACGCGCAGCAGGACGGAAAGACCCCGTGACCTTTACTACAGCTTGGTATTGGTGTTCGGTGTGGCTTGTGTAGGATAGGTGGGAGACTTTGAAGCGTGGACGCCAGTTCATGTGGAGTCAATGTTGAAATACCACTCTGGTCATATTGGATATCTAACTTCGAACCGTGATCCGGTTCAGGGACAGTGCCTGGTGGGTAGTTTAACTGGGGCGGTTGCCTCCTAAAGAGTAACGGAGGCGCCCAAAGGTTCCCTCAACCTGGTTGGCAATCAGGTGGCGAGTGTAAGTGCACAAGGGAGCTTGACTGTGAGACTGACAGGTCGAGCAGGGACGAAAGTCGGGACTAGTGATCCGGCAGTGGCTTGTGGAAGCGCTGTCGCTCAACGGATAAAAGGTACCTCGGGGATAACAGGCTGATCTTGCCCAAGAGTCCATATCGACGGCATGGTTTGGCACCTCGATGTCGGCTCGTCGCATCCTGGGGCTGGAGTAGGTCCCAAGGGTTGGGCTGTTCGCCCATTAAAGCGGTACGCGAGCTGGGTTTAGAACGTCGTGAGACAGTTCGGTCCCTATCCGCTGCGCGCGTAGGAAGTTTGAGAGGATTTGACCCTAGTACGAGAGGACCGGGTTGAACGAACCTCTGGTGTGTCAGTTGTTCCGCCAGGAGCACCGCTGATTAGCTACGTTCGGGATGGATAACCGCTGAAAGCATCTAAGCGGGAAGCCGGCCTCAAGATGAGACTTCCATGCCCTTCGGGGCGAGAGGCTCCCAGCCAGACTACTGGGTTGATAGGCCAGATGTGGAAGCACCGCAAGGTGTGCAGCTGACTGGTACTAATAAGCCGATGACTTGATAACACTTAAAACATCAGTTCGAAACTTTCTGATGCTCCGCGTCCACTGAGTGGTTCTCGATGTACGGTCGAGAACCCT
>NZ_JBQPQZ010000011.1:0-23640 GCF_052266695.1 Microbacterium zouquanmingi | reverse complement strand
CCCGCTGAAATAGCCTGACACGAGCAAGAGGCGCCGCACCCGGATCGGGTGCGGCGCCTCTTGCTCGTGTCGTTCAGGCCTTCCGGAACTTCAGCACCACACGGGTAGGGATGCGGAAGTTGAAGCCGGGCAGCGGAGTGAGATCGCTGGCCTCCTCGTCGAGCTCGAAGCTCTTGGTGCGGCTCAGCAGCCTCGTAAAGGCGGCCTGGGCGTACAGACGCGCCAGCGGTGCACCGGGGCAGCGGTGCGGTCCGGCACCGAACGACAGGTGCTGGGCGACGTTCCGCCGCGAAGGGTCGAACGTGTACGGGTTCTCGAACTTGGCCGGGTCGTGGCTTCCCGCTGCGAACGAGACGAACACAACCGAGCCCTCGGGAACGTCAGTGCCCGCGACGTTCGTGTCCTTCATGGCGACGCGCGGGTGCCACTGCAGCGGACCTTCAAGGCGTACGGACTCCTCCACGAATTTGCGGAGCTTGGTGGGCTGCTCGCGAAGCTCCTGCTGGCTGTCGGGCATCTGCGCCATGTGCACCGTCGCCGCCGCGAGCATCGCTGCGGTCGTGTGATAAGCGGCGAGGAACATCGAGCGGATGTGCACGACGATGGCGTTCTTGTCGAGTTCGCCATCGCGCTCGACCTGTGCCTGGACTACGGCGGTCATGTAGTCGTCGCGAGGGTTCTCCAGGCGATCCACGGCTTGACGATAGGCGTACTCGCCGCTGTCCTCCAGCGCCTTCGTCGCCGCTTCGACCTCTGCCGGATCGGGGTCGGAGTTCATTCCGAGACGGGTGACGATGTCGGTCCAGCTCTTGAGGTCCTTGGCATCCTCGCGGGGGAGGCCCATGATGATCGTGAGCACCTCGAGCGGCAGCGCTTCGGCAAGGGCATCCGTGATGTTGACGGTGCCCTGATCGATGAACTCGTCGATCAGGCGGTCGGCGACCTCCTCGATGATGGGCAGATAGTTTTTCATGCGATCTGCTTCGAACAGCATGTTCGCCCACGAGCGCTTGACCGCGTGATCCTCACCGTAGGTGAACGCGATTCCGGGCGCCTCGTAGTGGCTGGGCACGTCCGGGTAAGGCGCGGCGGCGAGGTTGCCCATCTCGGGCAGGGCATCGCCGAGCTTCGAATCGAACTCCTCGACGTGGGACAGGACGTAGTTTGCGGCATCCCACCCGGTGGCGAAGAAGATGGGCCGACCGCTCAGCGGGTGCGGCTCGGGGTACCGGTACAGCGGAGACTTCTCGCGTGCTTCGTCGTAGAAGCTGAACGGGCACTTGCGGGTCTCGGCAGAGGGTGGCCATGCGGTGAGGTCCTCCGGCTTGTGGGCATAGGCCATTTCGAGCGTCATTGCATCTCCTTTGGGTGTTGAGGGATCTGGGATCAGAGGTCGAGTACGAGGCGGGGGCACTTGGCGCGCGAGACGCAGATCATCATGCAGGTGTTCTCCTCCTGCTCCGCCTCGCTCAGCACGGAGTCCCGGTGGTCTGCTTCGCCCTCGATGATGGGGGTCTCGCACGAGCCGCAGGTGCCTTCCTGGCAGGAGAAGAAGACATCGACCCCCGCGTCCATCGCGGCTTGGAGGATGCTCTGGTCCGCACCGACGTGCACCGTGAGGCCACTGGCGCTCAACTCGACCTCGAACTCGTCGACGGCGTCATCGGATGCTTCGACGATCTTGGGCACGAAGCGCTCGATATGCAGGGCTTCGCGAGCCCAGGTGGTGCACTGCTCTTCGACGGCGCCGAGCAGCGGAGCCGGTCCGCAGCAGTAGACTTTGGTGTCCTCGCGGGGCGTGCCGAGGAGTGAGGGCAGGTCGATGATGCCCTTCTCATCCTGCGGCCAGACCTGCAGGCGGTCGCCGTGTTCGGCGGCGAGCTCGTCGAGGAAGCCCATCGAGGCGCGCGAGCGTCCACCGTACACGAGCACGTACTCGCGTCCGAGGCGCTTGGCTTCGCGAGCCTGGGCGAGGACTGGAGTGACTCCGATGCCGCCGGCGATGAAGATGTAGGACGAAGCATCGGTGAGCGCGAAATTGTTGCGTGGGCCGGTGATCTCGATCTGGTCCCCGAGCGCGAGCTCGGTGAAGACGTACTCGCTCCCGCCCCGGCTGGCGGGCTCCCGCAGCACGCCGATGCGGTACGAAGAGAGGTCATAGGGGTCGGAGCTCAACGAGTACTGGCGGACGATGCCGTTGCCCAGCAGGACGTCGATGTGCGCACCGGGTGTCCACGCCGGCAAGTCTGAGCCATCGACGGCGGCCAGCGTGACGGCGCGTACGCCGTCTGCGACTTCGTCGATGCGGGCGACGCTCAGCGTGCGAGTCAGCTCTTGGTCGGGCTTGGACAGAGTGGCGGTTGGCGTGCTCATCGTGCATCTCCTTCGATGGTCGACATGTCTCGGCGGTTCATCGATGGTGATTTCCCGCACCTGTATGGAATGATCATTACATATAGACGCAGTGGCGTCCACTACCTATCCTGGGAACGACATGACTGAACTTATCGAGCAAGAGCCGACGATGACGTCGCGGCAGCAGCAAGGCCTTGAGTCGCGTGATCGCATCCTCGATGCCGCCGCCGAGATCATCTACGAGCGCGGTTACTCGGGCGCGAGCGTCTCCGAGATCCGAAAGCGCTCGGGCTTGCCGGCGAGCTCGATCTACTGGCACTTCGGCAACAAGGACGGCGTCATCGCCGCAGTTCTCCAGCGATACGCAGACCAGTTCTTCCAGGGGCTGCCCGCATTCGTGCAGCCGGACGACGCCGACCCCATCGACGCGTTCACGGCGTTCATGGTTCACGTCGGCGACGCCGCCACGGATGACGACCGGCTCTTCCGCGTGCTCGACATCCTGGCGCTGGAGACACCGGATGACAGCAGCGAGGTGCACGCCTCGGTCCGTCGCATCCGCGGTGAAGGGCTCGGATTCCTACTGGGGCCGATCCGGCGCATGTGCGAGGCGATCGGCAGCGAGAGGGACCCGGCGGAGATCGCGACCTTCTGCCTGGCGGTCCTCGACGGCTACGTCATCGCGCGTCGCGTCAATCCCGAGTCGGCTCAGACCTCGGTCACCTGGCGCCAGCTGGCGGTGGCTGCGGTGGCGCTGGCGCGCAGCTGATCAGTGCCGTGCCGGCGTGGGCACGACAGCACGATCCAGGCGCTCGATGGCCTGAGCGGAGAGGTGCAGGTCAGCCGCGGCTGCGTTCGACTGCGCGTGGCGGACGCGGCGTGTTCCCGGAATCGGAATGACGTGCGCGCCCTGTGCGAGCAGCCAGGCCAGGGCCACCTGCGGTGCCGTCGCTCCGTGCTCGGCGGCGACCTCGCGCACGGCATCCGTCAGCGGTTCCGCATCGCGTGCGGCCGCTGCGGTGAAGCGGGGGCTGCTGGTGCGGGCATCCCCTTCGTCGAGGTCCTCGGCGCGCGTCGCGCTCCCCGTCAGGAACCCCTGCCCTAATGGAGAGAACGGCACGAACGCGGCGCCCTGAGCGGCGCACCATGCCACGACGCTACTCGTGAGCGCTTCCCGGGCCCAGAGCGAGAATTCCGATTGGATCGCCGCGACGGGATGGATGCGGTGCGCGCGCTCCGCCTGCTCGACGGTGACCTCGCTCAGCCCCAGGCGAGCGACCTTACCTGCTGTCACGAGTTCAGCCAGGGCTCCCCAGCTGTCCTCGAGTGGAACCTTCGGATCGATGCGGTGCAGATACTGGATGTCGATGCGGTCGACGTCGAGCCTGCTCAGGCTCTCGTCAACCTGCGCGCGCAGCAATTCCGGACGGCCGTCGAGGTCGAGGACATGCGCGCCACCACCTGGAGACGGCACCAGGCCCGCCTTCGTGGCGACCGCGACCCGACTGCGGATGCCGTCAAGAGCACTGCCCAACAGTCGCTCGTTGTGCCCGCCGCCGTAGGCGTGCGCCGTGTCGATCAGAGTCGTACCGGCATCGACGGCACCGTGGATGACCGTGCGTGCTTCATCCGCACTCAGTGGCTGACCGGAGTAGATGCCGCTCAGGCTCATGCAGCCGAAGCCGATGGCACCGACGGCGAGATCGCCCTCTCCGAGAGCGCGACGCTGCATGTCAGGCGGCCGTCTGTCCGCCGTCGATCACGAAGCCCTGGCCAGTGATGAAGCCGGCCTCATCGCTGGCGAGGAAAGCGGCGAGGGCCGCAACCTCCTCGGGCTCGCCGAGCCGGCCCATCGGCACCTGCTGAGCGAGCACATCGTGAGAGACCGGGGCGCCGTCGAGAATGGGAGTGCGAATCAGGCCGGGGCACACGGCGTTCACGCGGACGCCCGTGGCGGCGTACTCGATCCCCGCCTGCTTGGTGAGCATGAGCACTGCCCCTTTAGAGGGCGGGTAGACCAGCGATCCGGGTGCGGCGATGTAGGAGGCGACCGACCCGGTATTCACGATCGCACCGTGCTTCTGGGCGAGCATCGTCGGCAAAACGGCACGCATCATGAGGAACGCGCCGCGCACGTTGACGTCCATCACGCGGTCCCAGTCCTCAAGGCGGTACTCGTGGCCAGGGGCGACGGGACCGGTGATTCCGGCGTTGTTCATCAGGACGTCGATGCGCCCGAACCTCGTCAGCGTCGTGTCGACGACCGACTGGACGTCTGAGGGCTCGGAGACGTCACAGGCTACCGCGGTAATCGCATCGGGCCGGCTGGCGGCAGTCTCGTCGCGGCCATCGCTGAGATCAGCGGCGATCACCTGAGCGCCTTCATCGGCAAGTCGTTCGGCCATGGCCCGCCCGATGCCGGAACCGGCTCCCGTGATGATGGCCACACGGCCGTCGAATCGCTGACTCATGTGGTCTCCTTGGGGGCTGACGCGTGCAGAAGGGGAATGAGGATCGTGTCCACCAACTCGGTCTGGAACTGCTCGTCGATCGGGTCGAGAGTGAGGAGCAGGCGCCCGATCGTGAGGGAGGGGGCAAGGTCGTGGAAGAGCCGGATGCCGCGGGCCTCCGCGCTGATCTCACCGCGCGCGATGGCGCGTTCGAGCACGATCTCGCTGGCGTGGCGGACATCGGAGGTGAATCGTGCCCGCATGTAGTCGGCGATCTTCTCATCGCTCTGCATGGCCTGAGCCATTCCGAGGATGATCGGCGCCTGAGAGGGGCCGAAGGTGCTGAACACGGTGAACTGCGGGATGACGGCGATCAGATCGTCGCGCAGGTTTCCCGTATCGGGGGGCGTGGAGGTGAACGACTCCTCCAGCAGTCGAACCGCGTCCAGGATCAGCTCGGGCTTGCCGGTCCATCGGCGATAGATCGAGGCTTTGCCCGTTCCTGAGCGCGCGGCGACGCCTTCGATGGTCAATCGGTCGTAACCGAGTTCGCCGAGCAGCTCGAGCGCGGCGAAGAGGATCGATCGGTCGACCTCGGGATCACGCGGTCGACCGCGTTGTGGGAAAGATGCCACTGCAGACCTCCATCGGCTCAGCGGTGTTAACTATACGTGATCGTATCGTAATTGCGATCGAGGCGCGCGAAGCGCATACACTCATGCCATGGCAGGCCACGCGAACGACGACATGCTCCGGCGTCCCGGGCACCTCGTGCGACGAGCGCAGCAGGTGCACTCGTCGCTGTGGTCGGCGATGGTGTCGAAGGATGTGACGCCCACTCAGTACTCCGCGATCAGCGTGATCGCGGCCTCTGAAGGCGTCGACCAGGTCACCGTTTCGCGAGGGGCCTCGCTGGACACCTCCACCACGGGGGCGGTGATCGAGCGTCTCGTCCAGCGCGGCTGGGTGCGTGCCGCGCCCGATCCCTCCGACCGACGGCGCCGCATCCTCAGCCTGACCGATGATGGGCGCAGGATCCACCGCGAGGTGGGAACCTCCGCCGATGCCATGACGGTGTGGATGACCGAGTGCTTCGATGCCGCCGAACGGGACCAGTTCGTCGGTCTGCTGCGGCGCTTCGTCGATCACGGTGAGAGCTTCGGCTCGGTCGGTGTTTCAGCGGTGTGAGAACGGCACGAGTCCGGGGGCGAGAGCCTCGAACTCGAAGACCGCGATGCCCGTTCGTCCACCCGCGACGAGGATGCCGCGCGTGCTACCGGGCTCGATCGCCACGTGAGTCGTACGCGGATACTCGCGAAGCGGATCGTCTCCCGGAGTGATGACCGCGATCGGGTTCGCCTCGCCATCGAGCACTTCGACGCGACCGCCGTCGTAGAAGGCCTGATAGACGTTATCGGCCGAGTCGACCGTGGTCGAATCCGCCAGGCCGCCCGTGAAGTATCCGTAGACGCGGGTTTCCGGAACAGCTCGACCATCGAGTTGGATGCCCACGAGAGTGTTGCGCAGATGCTCGCTGACCCACAGGCGCGATTCGTCTGCCGAGAGCGCGATGCCGTTGGGCATCGCGAGCCCGTCCACGAGCAGCGACTGCGTGCCATCGGGGTCGACGCGGATCACCCGGCCCGTGGGATGCAGCGCGGTGCCCTGGAAGTCGTTGTAGTACATCGTGCCGTCCGCGGCGAAGACCATGTCGTCCGGGACGATCGCCGTTCCCTCGAATTCGTCGATGAGGGTGCGATATCCGCTGCCATCGGGCTCAGATACGGCGATGCGCCCGCCGCCTGTTCGCCCGCCTCGGAAGTCAGCGTAGAAGAGCCTGCCATCTCGATGGATCACCAATGATGCCAGCGCTATCTGATCGCTGCCGAAGACGCCGGTGACCTCACGCGTGTCCAGATCGAAGCGGAACACCTTGAAGCCGTCGGGGTCGGGGAACGCACTGATGAACAGCAGGCCGTCGTCGCGCGTGAACGCCGGACCCTCGGGGATCGGGGTGATGCCGCCGGGGGTGTTCGTGCCGACCAGTCTCTCTCGAAGAGCGCGTGCTGTGATGCGCCGCACGGGCTGAGCCGATCGTCCGTGATGGCGGTCCGCGAGTGTCACCTGAGCTCCTTCATTCGATGGGTCGTGCCTCACGCTAACAGCGCCGTGGCGCGGGAATGAGACGAGACCGAGCCCAGTCATAACGCCAGCACTATCAGTCCCCATCGCTCCTGTCTTTCCCCTGCTCAGGGGCGCCTGCATAGGTTTGGCTCGCGACCACACTCGACTTCGACAGGAGCAGAAGACATGACCGTTGAGAAGACACTGGTGCGTCCGGAGAACTGGGACTGCATCATCGCGCCGACATCGCTGCTTGCGATCATCACGACGGTCGATGCCGATGGCAACGTGAATGCCGCGTCGTACGGATCGACCGTGCGGGTGTGCCATGACCCCGTGCAGCTGTCGTTCACCTGCACCAAGGGCAGCGACACTCATGCGAACATTCTTGCCAACGGCGAGTTCGTCATCAACTTCGTCCCGTTCGACAAGGAGCTCCTCGAGAAGGTGCTCATCTGCGGTCTGCCGTGGAAGCGTGGGATCAACGAACTCGAGAAGGCCGGATTCACGACCGTGCCGTCGACGAAGGTTGCGCCTCCCCGCATCGCCGAGTGCTATGCCCACTTCGAGATGAAGGTCGAGTGGACTCACCCGTGGATCCACCGGATGACCGTCAACGGCCAGACCCAGGCTGTCAGCGCCAACGCGGATGTCATCGACGAGAACCAGATGATCATCTGGGACAAGGCGAAGCCGGCGCACTTCTGCGGGGGTCGTTACATGGACCAGTTCGTGCCGGCCAATGAGCCGATGCGAGTGGAGTGGGACTACCGTCCGCTCGAAGCCGCAGGCGTGTCGCAGCTGGACTTCCGAGGTGCCGACGCCGGCGTCGAGGACCCGGTGCTCACCCCGGTCGAGGACTGGCGCGACATGATGCGCAGCGCAGAGCGCACGTTCTGAGAAGCCGGATGCCGAGATGACAGGTCAGTCGGCATCCGCCTCATCTTGGGAGAGCACGGCTCGGACCGCTTTGAACAGCGGTCCGAGCCGTCGGCCGTCCCCATCCGCCTGAGCGACCAGGTAGATCGGCAGCGTCACGGTGCTCACGGGTACGAAAGTCACCCCGGGCACCGCGCCAGGACGCGTGAACACATCGGGCACGACCTCGATGCCGCTGCCTTCGCTGACGCCGATGAAATCATCGTCGTAGTTGCTGGTCGCCGCTGTCGATACCCGCAGGCGGAATCCCGCTTCCAGGCACATCGCGTGCATCAACGAGTTCGAAGCGAACACGTCGGAGCTCGGCATGATCCACAGCTCGTCCCGCAGATCCCACAGAGTGATCTCGCTCCGATCCGCGAGTTCGTGCCCGGCGGGCAGCGCAGCGATCAGTGGAGCATCCCGAACCCGCACCGACCGCAGCGAGGCGGTCTGCGAAGGGGCGACGACGAGCGCGGCATCCACGCGCCGTGCGGTGACGGCCTGCACGAGACGCACGGTGCTCTCCGAGACGAAATCGATCGAGAGGCGAGGTGCGAGCCGCCCGAGCTCACCGGTGAATTCTCGGCGCAGCGCCGGTCGCAGACGAGAAGAGACTCCGAGACTGACGTGTCCTCCGCCTCCTCGGCGCAGCTGTGCGGCCGCGGCGAGAGTCGCGTCGTAGCTTTCGACGGTGTGACGGGCCCTGGCGGCGAACTCCGCGCCGGACGGAGTCAGCTCGACGGCGCGCGTGCTCCGCACGAGCAGCTGCACCTCGAGCTCCTGCTCGAGCTTCTTGATCTGAGCACTGAGCGCAGGTTGGGCGAGATGGAGCCGCTCTGCGGCACGTGTGAAGTGCAGCTCCTCGGCGACTGCGAGGAACTGGCGCAGGTGTCGGATCTCGATCGACATCGGTGGCTGCCTCCAATGGGACGGGTAGCTGCATTTATAACACAATCATGATGAGTGCCCCGGCCTTCGGTCTTTCCCTCGGCATGCCTCTCCTGCCTAGCCTGGTGCCGCGGCACACAGAGCGTGTGCGCCCCTCAAGGATTCGAAGACGAAGATGACTCAGAGCCGCCTTTACACCACACCCACCCGCGTCCATGCAGGCTGGGGTTCCACCGCCGAACTGGCAGAGCACGTGCGCACTCTGGGTGGCACCCGTGTCGCCCTGATCGGCGATGCCGGCCTCAAGCGCATCGGCTTGCTAGACCGCATCGCAGAGCTCCTCGGCGATACGGTGGTCATGGAGTCGCTCGCCGAGGTCGATCCGACGATCCAGGCAGCCGAGGCCGCAGCATCCGTCGCCCGTGACGCACAGGCGGATCTCGTCGTCGGCGTCGGCGGCGGCAGTGCGCTCAGCCAGGCGAAGGCCGTGGCTCTCCTGCTGACCAACGCCAGCCCGGTGACCGCGTACGTCGGCATCGATGTGGCTCCGAATCGTCCCGCGCCGTTCATCGCGATCCCGACCACGGCAGGCTCCGGCTCCGAGGTCTCCAATGCCTTCGTGCTTTACGACACCGAGAGCGACGCCAACGTGGGCATGCGCGGCTGGGGCTACGAGCCCGATCTCGCGATCCTCGACGGAGAGCACCTCCTGGGCCTTCCGGAGGTGCCGATGCGCGACGCCGCCGCAGACGCGCTCAGCCATGGCTTCGAGGCGCTGTGGGCAAACGGCGCGACATCCTTCACCGATACCGTCGCTCTGCAAGCGGTGCGCACCATACGCGCGGTCATGGCGGCGGCGATCCGAGAGCGCCGGCCAGAAGACCTGCAGGCTCTGCTCGAGGCATCGACCATGGCGAACTTCGCCTGTGGCAATGCCGGACTCAGCCTGGTACACGCGATCACCGGCTCCTCGCGGATCCGCGTCGCACACGGTCGTCAGAACAGCGTGCTGCTGCCCATCGTCGCGGAGTTCAACCGCTCCGTCGTCAGCGACGACGTCATCCGCGAGATCGATGCCCTGCCGGAGCTGTATCGCAACGCCGGCATCCCCACGGCGTTCGATGCCGATGAGCTCATCGCCGACGCCGAAGACGAGTTCTTCCTCGCCGGCGCGAACAGCCCGTTCCGCTTCAACAACCGACGCCCCAGCACCGACGACGAGCTGCGCGATCTTGCGCGCCGAGCCGTCGCCACGAACGTCGCCGTCGCCACGGCCTGATCTCGGAGGACAACATGAGCACAATGGCTGCACCCGCCACGCACACGGAAATCTCGAACCTCGCTCTCATCGGCGGCGAGCGTCGAGGAGCCCGCGACGGCCGCACGATCGACGTCACCAATCCGTCGACCGGCGAGCTCATCACGACCATCCCCCGCTTGAGCGCGGCCGACGTCGATGATGCCGTCCAGGCCGCCAAGCAGGCCTTTCCTGCGTGGTCCGCGCTCGAACCGCTGCAGCGCGCCCGCTACCTCGATCAGCTCGCCGACGCGATCGAGGCAGGCGCCGAGCGTCTCGCATACCTCGACTCGCTCGACAACGGCAGCCCGATGCATGAGATGCGCTTCGACAGCAAGGTCGCGGCCTCTCAGCTGCGCTACTTCGCCGGTCTCGTGCTCGAGGCGCAGGGCTCCACGATTCCCGCCGGTAACGAGCGACTGATGTACTCGCTGCGCCAGCCGTACGGCGTCGTCGGACGAATCAGCGCTTTCAACCACCCGCTTCTGTTCACCGTCGGCAAGATGGCCGGTGCGCTCGCCGCCGGCAACACCGTGGTCACCAAGCCCAGCGAACACACCTCGCTCTCTTCGCTGGCGGCGGCCGACATCATCAGCGACGTGCTGCCCCAGGGCGTGGTGAACATCATCACCGGTCTCGGCCAGGAAGCCGGCGATGCGCTGGTCGTGCATCCCGACGTCGCACGTCTCGCATTCATCGGCGCCGATGAGACGGGCAGGATGATCCAGCGCCGCGCCGCCGAGGTCAGCGTCAAGCACGTCACGCTCGAACTGGGTGGCAAGAACCCGCTGGTCATCTTCCCCGACGCAGACGTCGACACGGCCGTCGCCGGTGCGCTCAAAGGCATGAACTTCACGTGGCAGGGGCAGTCCTGCGGATCGACATCGCGGCTCATCGTGCATCGCAGCATCCACCGTCAGGTCGTCGACGCGCTGGCCGAGAAGATGGAGGCGCTCCGCTCAGGGCTGCCGCACGACGACAGCACGGACACCGCCGCGATCGTCAATCAGCAGCAGTTCGACAAGGTCACCCGCTACATCGAGCTCGGCAAGTCGCTCGGCTACGACGTGGCCGCCGGCGGTCATCGGGTGACCGACGGCGCACTCGCGGACGGACTTTTCGTACGCCCGACCCTGTTCGACAACGTCGATCCGTACGGACCCCTCGCGCAGGAGGAGATCTTCGGTCCGGTGCTTGTGGCCATGCCGTTCGACGACTACGACGAGGCGCTCACGATCGCGAACAGCGTGCGTTACGGTCTCACTGCCAGCGCCTACACGAACAACCTCCGTACCGCGCATTCCTTCGCCCGCGACATCCAGGCCGGCTATGTCTGGATCAACGAGACCAGCCGGCACTTCCTCGGCTCCGGCTTCGGCGGGTACAAGGACTCCGGCATCGGCCGGGAGGAGAACCACGACGAGCTGCTGAGCTGGACGCAGGCGAAGAACGTCAGTGTGCTGTTCGGCGATGCGCCCCAGCGGGCCGGCCATTGACCGCTCCGACTGACGGGTTCGCGGTCGCACCCGCGACGGATGCCGAATGCGCGCTGCTGATCTCGAGGGCCAGCCGTGTGCTCGCCGCTGGCGGGCTGCGCGACCTCGTGTGGGGGCACGTCTCTGTACGTGACCACGCGGGTCGTGGCCTGTGGATGAAACGCTCCGGCCTGGGTTTCGAAGAGATCGAGCCCGACGACGTGCAGCTCATCGACTGGAGCGGCGAGGTCGTGGTCGGTCAGGGCGACCGGCACATCGAATGGCATATTCACGCCGGCGTCTATCACGCGCGGACCGAAGTCACCTCAATCGTGCACGCGCACAGCGACGCGGTCAATGCGTGGTGCGCGACCGGTGAACCGATGCGGGCGCTCAGTCATGCCGGTATCGACTTCACGCTCGAGCAGCTTCCGCGCTTCACCGAGACCGCATCGCTCATCCGCAATGCCGAACTGCGCGAGCGCCTTGCGCAGACACTCGGCGGCGCCGTCGGCGTCGTCATCCCGCGGCACGGGTTCGTGACGGTCGGCGAAGATGTCGCCGTGGCGGTGATGCGGGCGGTGCAGCTCGAGCGCGCAGCCGGTGTGCTGCTGACCGCGCTCGCCGCGGGAAATGTCGATGAGGGCATGTCGGAAGAAGACATCCGCGCCCTGGGCTGGCCGCTTCGACAGGTGCACGCGGGGTTCGACTACCTCGTGCGCGAAAGCGAGCGGATGCTGCGCTGAGGTTCAGCGCCCGGTGAAGATGCGCGCCGCGCTCTCGCCGCGCACCAGACGAAGTTCGTCCGCATCCAGTCCGCTCTCGAGCATCCACTGCACTCCCGCCGCATAGTCGGCGAACTCGTGCACGCGGGTCCAGTCGGTGCCCCACATGACACGTTCCGCGCCGAACGCGTCCACTGTGCGATGCATGGCGTCATGCAGATCGGCGAATGGGTAGCGCTCATGCGAGAGCGCGGGCATGCCGGTGATCTTCACGGCGATGTTCGGCAGAGGCGCGAGCTGCAGAATCGTCCCGAGGAGGGTGAAGGGGTTCTCCGGTGCGGGCGGGGTCGGGCTGCTGGGCAATCCCAGATGATCGATGACGATCGTGAGTTCGGGAAAGCGGCCGGCGAGCTCGGCGATCTCCGCTGTCTCCCCGCGCGTCGCGACGCACAACGGCAGGCCTGCGCGGACCATGCCGCGCCAGAGGGCATCGAGCCGGAGCGAGTTCAGTGCGGCGCGCTGCTCTGGCGTCCACAGCATGTGGCGAAGTCCCGCCACGTATTTCCGGTCGGAGATCTCATCCAGCAGGTCTTCCGGATGCTGTCGTGCGAGATCGATGGGCACGATGACGGCGAATCGACCGGGGTGCGCCTCGGCGGCCTCGAACGCGTAGGTCGCGTCGGTCCCGTAGTTCAGCGAGGGCGAGACGAGCACCGCGCTGTCGACCCCGTTCTCATCCATGAGGTCGACGTTCGTCTGCGCGGTTGCGTGAGGAAGACCCGCACCTGGTCCTGTCCACGGCCGTGCGGGCGTGTTCGCCTCGAAGCAGTGCACCTGCGCGTCGATGACCGGCATGGCTCAGATGACGAAGTCGGTCATCGTCTCAGGAGCGAACAGCTCCTCCGGTTCCCAGTGCTTGGTGATGAGACCTTGATCGAGGGAGTAGCGCAGGAATGTTGAAAGCGTCTTGCGGTTCGGTTCGACGCCGTACGACCAGTAGTCATCGCCGAGTTTCTCACGTGCATCGCGTGCCGCGAGGTAGCTCCACGGAAGCATCGAATGCAGGGCCGCGGTCTCTTCGGCACGGCCGGTGACGATGTCCTTGGCCTCCGTGAATGCCTTATAGAGCGAGCGAGCGATCCAGCGGTTCTGTTCGTAGATCTCCCGGCGGATGACCACGACATGCATGATGGGAAACACTCCCGTGCGCTGGAAGTAGGCGAGCTCCTCCTCCTCGGTGTTCTCCCAGAGTCGACGCACGTTCGGGTTGCGGTCGAGGTATGACCGAGGTGCGCGGGGGGTGTGCAGAGCATCGATCTCGCCCGAGACGAGCATGTCGTCGAGTGTGCGGTCGATCGGGATCGGGGCGATGTCGATGCCGGGGATCTGCAACGGGATCTTCTCGACGCGACCGGGCTTGAGCAGCCCGCCGGTGCGATAGATGACCGAATCGACAGGCACACCGTAGTCTTCCGCGAGGAAGCCGCGGATCCAGACGACCGCGGTCATCTGGTATTCGGCGGTGCCGACGGTGCGTCCGATGAGATCCTTCGGCTCGTCGATTCCGCTCGACGCGTTGACGTACACGCCGTTGTGGCGGAACGCGCGCGAGGGGAACACGGGGATGGCGACGAAGCGGCGATCTCGCTCCATCGTCAGCGTGTACGACGACAGCGACATCTCTGCGGCATCGAATTCGCCGTACACGGCGTTGCGGTAGAAGATCTCCTCGACGGGCAGATTCAGCACATTCAGATCGAGGCCCTCCGCGCGGACTCGACCATTCGCGAGGGAAGAAGTGCGGTCGTAGTCGCCGCAGGCGAGCAGCAGGGGGCGGGTGGTCATGCGGTCACTCCTCCGTCGGCGGTGAACACGGCTCCGGTGACGTACGACGACTCGTCGCTGAGGAGCCAGAAGGCGAGGGCGGCGATCTCATCCGGTGTGCCGAAACGGCCGAGCGGAACATCCGCGAGGAACTGCGACTTGCGCTCTGGAGAAGCGGCGAGCAGCGTCGGGGTCTCGGTCGGGCCGGGGAGTATCGCGTTGACCCTGATATGCGGGGCGGCCTCTACGGCCGCAGTGCGGGTGAGGGAGATGATCGCGGCCTTCGTCGCCGAGTAGAACCCGGTGTTGGGGGCGGCCTGGAGCGCGGTGCCGGAGGAGTTGTTGAGAATGACGGAGGGGCGATCGGCCGCGTGGCGCAGCATGTGCTGCATCATGCGGAACGTGCCGAGCAGGTTGACGGATGCTACACGCTCGGCGATCGCGGGATCAAGATCCGCCAGCGGCACCCGCGGTGCGGTGATGCCGGCGTTGTTGAACAATCCGTCGAGGCCGCCCCAGTGCGCGGACGCAGACGCGAAGCAGCCGTCGATCTGTTCGGGGTCGCCGGAATCCGCGACGATCCCGAATACCGCGTCTGCGCCGAACTCGACGGCCACCGCATCCACGCGGTCGGGGTCGATGTCGCTGACGGCGACGCGGGCGCCGGCCTTCACAAGCCGGCGGACGGTCGCCAGCCCGATACCGGAGCCGCCTGCGGTGACGAGGAAGCGGCGGCTCGCGAGGGTGGCACTCACCCGGTGACCTCGACGCCGATCCATTGCGGACACTCCGCGGAGTCGGCGAGGAAGAGCGGGTAGTCGTCGGCGACTTCTTTTTTGATGTTCTTCAGCCCGCCTTCGTGCTCCTCGAACGCCGAGTGCGAAGGGAACCACTCCTGCAGCACGCCGTCCCACTCGGAGTCAGGATCGGTGGAGATGTTCGTGACGTAGTAGTCGTAGTGCGGGTTCATGCCGATCGCGAGAGGCGCGTGCACGTCGCGCCAGTGGCTCGCGAACTGATCGCGGGTGAGGCCGGGTTTGCGCACGTTCAGCAAGAGGCGCACGACCCCTCCGCGTCCTGGGCCGGAGCCATCCCGTTCGAACATCAGCTGGTCCTGGGCCGGGATGACCAGCGAGGCGCCGTCGATCGCTTTCGGACCGTCGGCCATGTACGTCAATCCGTCGAGCGATGCGGGCAAAGGGTTCTTCTGGGTCGCGTGCGGGCGTTTCGTCAACTCGTAGAGGCGGGTGCCCGCGGGGAGACTGGCCGGGCGCGTATCGAGGAAGCTGAAGACAGGCATACGACCACTATCGGCGTTGGCTCTCGTGCGGGCAAAGACGGATCGCGAAAGATTGATATCCCCTTGGGTATGGATTCGTCGTTGCGTGGGCGCCTGCATGGGTGTTGCCTGGGGGCATGGACATGATCACCTCCGCAGACGGCACCCCGATCGCCACGCACTCGACGGGCGCAGGCCCCGCGATCGTCATTGTGAACGGCGCGCTCTCGCGTGCAGAGGATGCCGCCGATATCGCGCAAGCGATGGCGGATGCCGGCCTGCGAGCCATCACCTACGATCGGCGTGCACGCGGCGACAGCGGCGACACCCCGCCCGCAGCTCCCGAGCGGGAGCTCGAGGATCTGGCGGCGGTGGTCGCCGCAGCAGGCGCGGATACCGCGGTTCTCGGACATTCGTCCGGCGCAGTGCTGGCACTGTATGCCGCGGGTGAGGGCGTGCCGATGACGCACCTGTTCCTCTCCGAGCCTCCATTCAGCTTCGGTGAGGACGACCCGGCGCCCGATCTCGCGGAGCGGCTGCAGGCGTTCGTGGACGACGGGCATCCGGATGAGGCCGTGATCACGTTCCAGCGCGAGGGCGTCGGCCTGCCGGAGGAGTTCATCGAGCAGTTCCGTGCGTCGCCGGCGTTTGCCGCGACAGCGCCGCTCGGGCAGTCCACTGTCTACGACACGATGGTGACGCAGCGGGTGTCGACGCCGACGGATGCGATGCTCGGGGTGCGGATGCCGGTGACGATCCTGTGCGGCGTCGAGACGATGCCGTTCCTGGCAGGCGCGGCGAAGCGGCTGGCAGACGCGATGCCGGATGCCGAGTTCGTGAAGGTTCCAGAATCCGTCGGCCACCGCGTCCACCCGGATGCGACTGCCGGCATCGTCGCGAATCGCCTCGGGTGAGTTCTGCTCCAGGAGAATAGAGAGACGATCCGAAGGAGCAGCATGACCGAGCATCCGTTCGACACCATCACCGAGGCAGACCTCCGGGCGGCAGGCAGCCTGAAGTGGACGATGTTCCCGGAAGCGATCGGCGCCTTCGTTGCCGAGATGGACTTCGGAGTCGCCCCCGCGATCGCCGAGGCGATCGGCGCATCGCTGAGCTCGGGACTGACCGGTTACCTTCCGCAGCGCCTCGCCACCGACCTGCAGCAGGCCACCGCGCAGCGCTACACGGACCACTACGGCTGGCCGCTCGAAGCCGATCAGGTTCACCTCGTGCCGGACGTCATTGTCGCGTTCGAATTCGCGATCAAGAGCTTCACATCGCCGGATGCCGCGATCATCGTGCCCACGCCGGCATATATGCCGTTCCTCTCGGTGCCGCCGCGGCTCGACCGCCGGGTGATCGAGGTGCCCAGCATCCTGTCGGATGGCCGCTGGGCGATGGATCTGGATGGCGTCGCCGCCGCATTCGCGGACGGCGGCGAGATGCTCGTCCTGTGCAACCCGCACAACCCGCTCGGCACCGTCGCGACGCGCGACGAGCTCCTCGCGATCGCCGAGATCGTGGCGGATGCCGGCGGCCGAGTGTTCTCAGACGAGATCCACGCGCCGCTCGTCTACGCGCCTGCGGCGCACATTCCCTACGCTTCGCTGTCGCCGGTTACGGCGGCACACACGGTCACTGCGGCATCCGCGTCGAAGGCATGGAATCTCGCGGGCCTGAAGTGCGCGCAGATCATCTTCTCCGATGCGAAGTCGGCGGAGGTGTGGGAAGCCGATGGGGGGTGGACCGGTCACGGCACGTCGACGACCGGCGCGATCGCGAACCTCGCCGCCTACACCTCTGGCGGCGACTGGCTGGCGGACGTGACGGAGTACCTCGATGGCAACAGGTGGCTGCTTGTCGAACTCGTCGACGAGATTCCCGGCGTGACCATGACCATGCCGGAGGGGACGTACATCGCGCTGCTCGATTTCCGTGAGGCGGGGCTGACCGGTGACCTCGGTGAATGGTTCCGTGAGAACGCCGGCGTCGCGATGACTGACGGTGCAGCCTGCGGTGAGGCCGGGATCGGCTTCACCCGGTTCGTGTTCGCCACTCCGCGACCCGTCATGCGCGAGGCTGTAGAGCGGATCAGGAAGGCGCTTGCGGCGCGGTCTTCGTGATGGTCCTCCGACGCTGAGTTGGTGTTGGCAGGGTGCATCTACGAAGATGTCCCCATGACAAAAATGGATAGCGTCCAATCGCTGCGCGCGCTCTCTCATCTCCGACGTGCGCTGAGTGCGATTGGGGTCGGCGTCCTCGCGGCAGCGATGGTGCTGTTCGCGACGCCGTCGTACGCCACCGTCGTGGCTGCGGAGCCGATCGCCCCGCCGGTGTCTACGACGACCAGTCTCGAGGTGATCACGGTGCCAGCGCAGTACGGATCAGGTCCGTCCATCGTCATGGCAACCGTCGCCCTCGACGGACCGTCTAACCTTTCCGGGCAGCAGGTGACGATCCTCCTGGATGGGGTCGTTGTCGGTAGTGCGCCGCTTGTCTATACCGGAAGCGGCACATTCATAGGGTTCTTCGGGTTCTCGAACTTCATCCCCGCGGGAACGCACGAGCTGTCGGCGCGGTTCGACGGGTACGCGCCGGACACCGGCCAGGGGGCCGCTCCGTCGACGAGCGCACCTGTGACCGTCACTGTGGCGAAGGCTCCGACAACGACTGAGATCGTCAGTGCACCAGCATCCGTCTCAGCATTCCAGCCGATCGACGTGCACGCGCGTGTCGCTCCTGCGACAGCCGAGCTCGACGGCACCGCCACGCTGTTCGCCGACGCCGCTCTTCTGGCAACCGTGACACTCGGCGCCAACGGGGAGGCGATGTTCAACGACGTCGTCGTTCCGATGGGCGCGATCGGGCTGAGTGTCGTCTACAACGGTGACAGCGCGGGCAACTATGCATCCTCGACGTCGCTTGCTTCGCCGATCAGCGTCACGGCGGTCGAGACGTCCACCGATCTGCGTCTCTCTGCGTCCGAGGCATGGGCAGATGAGACGGTGACCGCGACTGTTGATGTGGTGACTCTGCCGGCGCAGCTCGGGGCGCCGCAGGTGGACGCGCGCGGAGAGATCGAAGTTTTCGTGGACGGCGCTGTCGTCGCGTCTGCACTCCTGCCGGTTGCCGCTCCTGCGACCGGCACGGTTTCAGTGCAGGTGCCGCTGAGTGCGGCAGATATCGCCATCGGCGACCATGACGTGTCCGCTCGATTTGTGCCGGAGATCGGCTTCCAGCCTTCTGCCTCGGCGGACCTCGGCCTGCGGGTGAAGGCGATCGATACTTCGGTGCGGCCGCTCCAGCAGTCAGTGACTGGAACCCCGTCGCACCCGGCGTCGGTGGAGGTCGAGGTCGTCGAAGTGCGTGACGCCTCGCCCGCAGCTCCTGCCGCCACCGGCACAGTGCAGGCGTTCATCGGCGGCGATCCGTTCGGCGACCCGATCGCTCTTGTCGCGGGGGCTGCGACCGTGCCCTTCGCCGGTCTTGCAGTGGGTTCGTACGACGTCGAGCTGCGCTTCACGCCCGATATGGCTGACCGTCTGCCGAGTTCTGCACTGGTGGACGTGGTCGTCACCGCTGATATCGTGCCGCCTGTGCCGACACCGGATGCTGCTCCCGCTGAGCACGGGAGTGCGAAGCTGCCCGCGACGGGGCTTTCGGGATCAGATGCATGGGGTGCGCTCGGCATCGGAGTCGTGCTGCTCGGCCTCGGCGCAATGCTGATCGCTGTACGGCGGCGCAGGGCCTGAGCCCGAGCCGGTTGTGAGTTCTCAAGCTAGTTGGCACACTGAAGGATAGTTGGCACTGATGTTGGCGCGGCTTCTCGCTGCGTCCTGGCATCCGTGTTCTCACACTAGTTGGCATAAATCCAGGAAGAACTTCCTGGTCAACGCACTTTTCATGCGGATGACGTCTCGCTATGCGGTGTCGAGAAGGTCCGCCACGCGGCGGGGCGTCATCAGCCAATGCCGGTCGGTCCAACTGCTGATGTCATCGGTCGCCGATAGACTGCGGGCATTTACTGAGGGAGTACAGATGGCACGTCGTCGTGGTCTTTTCGCTGAGCTTCAGCATCAGGCGAAAGTGGCGGAGCAGCGTCAGCAGGCAGCGATGCGGCAGCAGGCGCAAGCTGCGAAGCG
Source organism: Microbacterium zouquanmingi (assembly GCF_052266695.1). Taxonomy (NCBI): domain Bacteria; kingdom Bacillati; phylum Actinomycetota; class Actinomycetes; order Micrococcales; family Microbacteriaceae; genus Microbacterium; species Microbacterium zouquanmingi. Next base: position 4,160 of record NZ_JBQPQZ010000011.1, on the reverse strand, counting down.
GGCCGAGTCTGCTCAACGCGCTGCGGAACGCGCGAGAATGGCCGCGGATCGCGCTTCCGAGCAGGACCGCAAGCGGCTTGAGCGTGAGGCGGCGTTAGCTTACGCTGCTGCTCGTGTCGCCGAAGCTGAAGAGCTGACTTCTGACCTAAACGGCAAGTTCGCTGAGCTTGATGATGTTCTCGCGGGGACGCTGTCGGTTGATGACTTCGTCGATCTTGAGTCGCTCCGTGCGGTGGTAGTTCACCCGCCGTTCCCGCATGTGGATCTGCAGATACCGATCCCCGCCCCAACGCCGATTCCTGATCCTTCACTGCCGGTAAAGCGAGAACCCGAGCCGGTGAAAGGGCTGTTTGGGCGCAAACAGAAGCAGGAACAGGCGGTTGCTGCTGTTGAGGAGCAGTACGCGGTCGACTACGCAATATGGGAGGCGGCCCGAGAGGAACTGCCCGCTAAGCGTGCGGCGGCGTCGGCTAGGCACGCGGAGGCTGAGCGGCAGCGTGAGCAGAGTCTCGCAGCGGCGATTGCGCGTTATGAAGACGAGAGTGCCGCGCGTGAGCGTGCGGTCTCTGCTCAGAATGAGGAGTTGGATCAGTTGATTGCTGGTCTTGGCTACGGAACTGTGGATGCTGTGCAGGAGTACGTCTCTATCGTGCTTGCCAATTCCACGTACCCGGAATGGCTTGAGATTACGCATTCTGCAAGGTTTGATCCTGCTGAGGCCGAACTAACGATGCGAGTCCTGGTTCCAGGTCCGGGCGTTGTGCCCACATCGAAGCACTACAAGTACACGAAAGCAACGGACGAGATCACACCAGTCGCCGCGACCCAGAAGGATACAAAGGAGCGTTACACCGCACTAGTTCACAACGTTGCGTTGCGTTCGCTTCATGAAGTGTTCGAAGCGGATAGGCGCACGCTGATCAAGACGATTGCGCTCGAGCTCGGAACACAGACGATCAGCCCCGCGACGGGCCAACCGACTTACGTGCCGTTCGTCGCGGTGGCTGCGAGTCGTGAAGAGTTCGACAAGCTCGATCTTTCCGGCGTCGTGCCCGCGGCAACGCTGGAGCACCTTGGTGCTGCCATCTCCAAGAATCCACACGGACTCCTTCCGGTTGTCGCTGGCGGGGTTCGGCGCGCACGATGAGCAGCACTGGTCTGTCGTTTAATCCTCCGCCTGGCTGGCCTCAGCCTCCGTCGGGTTGGGTGCCACCGGCAGGCTGGACGCCGGATCCGTCGTGGCCCGAGCCACCTCTGGGGTGGCAACTGTGGGTGGTCGATTCGCTCGAAGCTCCTCAGCAGAGCGAGGCAGAGGAGCCACTGGAGGAATTTTCTACTGCGAACGAGGAAGTTGAGTACGCGGGCGACTCTGGCCGTCTCGCGTTTTTGGAGGCCGAGAACGCGGCATTGCGCGCGCAAATCACGGAGTCCAGTTCCGCGGAGTACGTGGATCTCGACGATGCGCGCGTGCTGCAAGACGTTGGAATCTACCGTTACCACCATCCCCTGGAGTCCGCTGCGGCGTATCAGGATCAGTTGAGAACTCTGGAGAAGGAGATTGCAGCACTCGTTCTTGCCGGAAACGCGATTGTCCGATCTGAGCTCTTCACGTTCAACAACTCTCTCGCGCAAGGGCGCCGGATGACGGATGACCTCGCCAAGCTCATGCTCCGCGCGTACAACGCCGAAGCAGACAACTCGATTCGTGCTCTCCGTGCCGGCAACGTGGTGACAGCGAAGAAGCGCCTCGATGCGTCGCGCACCGCGATTGCGAAGCTAGGCAAGCTCATGGAAATGCGCATCAGCGACGAGTTCCATGACCTTCGGGTGCGCGAGATTGAACTCACTGCAGACTGGCTCTTCAAGAAACAAGAAGAGCGCGAAGCTGAACGTGAGGAACGAGCGCGCCTTCGAGAACAGAAACGAGTTGAGAGGGAGCTCGCAGAGGAGCGCGCCCGACTAGACAAAGAGCGGTTGCATCTGATCAACACTCTTGCTGCGTTGCAGCAAAGCGGTCATGTTGACGAGGCCCTTGCGCAGCGGTTGTCGGCTGTGGACGAGGCGATTGCGCAGAACGACTATCGAGCGGCGAATATTCGAGCTGGGTACGTGTATGTGATCTCTAACCAAGGCGCGTTTGGAAAGAACGTCGTCAAGATCGGGCTGACGCGGCGCCTTGAGCCTCGCGACCGCATCTTCGAGTTGGGTGGCGCATCGGTACCATTCAGGTTCGATACTCATGCCTTGTTCTTCTCCGAGAACGCGGTCACGCTCGAGGCCGACCTCCACCGCCACTTCGCCGATCGAGCGCTCAACCGTGCCAATTCACGTAAGGAGTTTTTCTTCGTGACACCGGCAGAGGTCCGCGAAGTGCTTTTGAGCAAGGTCGGGAACATTCTCGAGTTCAACGAGAACGTTGAAGCGACCGAATATCGACAATCGGTCGGGCTCTGGCCCGTACCCTAAGCGGCCCCCGAGGGCTCTTAACCGGGTGAAGCGGGTGTAGTTCCCCGGGATGACTTGCGGCACGCTGGGCTTGCCCAGGCTGGAGCGACGACACGGGAATCATGACCCGCGCGGGTCACCGCACTGCACCCGCGGCGTTTATCCAACAGCGCGCCGCGGACGATCTGAGGAAGAACGTGAACTCGCGTACTGGCTCGCAAACGAACGTAAGAAGGCGCCCGCGCAATTCATCCCGGAACAAGTCGAACGGCTCGCAGCACTTGCGGTCCTTGCGGACAATCGAGGGAACCAAACACGCGACAGCGCCATCGCGCAAGAAGATGCGTAGTCGAAGGCTGTCCACGATAGGGGCCATTTCGCTCGACCGGCTGGTGAGGCGGGTGCGGTCGGTACGCAACTGGCCTGCGAAGGGAAAAGGTTAGAGCACACGTCGGCCGATCTGCGTCCTGGCATGGCGGGGATGGAGCTCGCCCTGGTTGCCCGCGGATCCGTAGGTGTGGACGTAGATTGCCGGTGCCTCCGACTCAGCGACGAGAACGCGGAGTCGGAGGCACGGGGTTCAAGTGATGTTGGCGGTCGGCGCCGTTATGTTGGTGCGACGGCGGAGTTCTTTTCGCCCACGGGTACGAAGCGCAGCGGTGAATGCGGATTCGCGCTTCTCGTAGAGCTCTTTCTCTCTCGCGTCCTCCTCTTCCGAGGTCATGTCGTCTGGCCAGGGCGCGGAGTCATCCTGGTCGAGGTTCCAGATGAGGAAGCAGGCGCCCATCGCATCGAGGAGGTCCTCCAGCAGATCCGGTCCAGGACGCTGAACATCGGGCAGATCCTCGAGCGAGGTGAGGTGCATGTTGTAGCCGTTGGCCACAGCGAGAGCCTCGCGGACCATGGCGGTGATGATGGACTCTGCTGACTGCCGCTTGGCCATCCGCTCGAGAACCAGTGTGGGGCGCTCGCACGCGAAAGGTTCGATGTTGTCCGCCGTCATGACGACCGCCGTATGGCGAATGCCACTTGCCTTGGAGGCGAGGAGCGCCGCCCAATTCAGCCAATCGGCGACCGCCACAGCGCAGGCCACCGGCTCAAGACCGATGAACGCAGACGGGCGGGCCATCGGGTCGGCGGTGAGAAGTTCATGCGCGCGTGCCACATGAGCGGCGGAGACAACTGAGCGGCTGAGAATGCTTGCCTGCTCACCGCGTCCGCTGAGGTCTCCTGCCTGCGCGGCGGTGACCGCGAGGATCTCGGCTTTGGACTCGTCCAGAATTGCGGCGAGTAGCGTGGGAGATCCGACCGCGTGGAGGATACGCCCGACGGCATGTCCGGATTCCTCGGCGTCGTCGTATGAGATGTTCATGCCGCCGGACGCGAGAGGCAAGTTCGGCTTGCTGACCGCGTTGAGTGTTTCCTGATACTTATCACGATCCGGCCCGGCGTCGTGGCCTGGAACGTCCTCGTGTTCGTCGTCTTCCTCGGGGCTCTCGTAGGCAACCCAAAGGGCGGTTGAAAGGCGGGTCAGGGCCTTCGCGAGTCCGATGGCGTAGGGCTCAAGGGCGGCATCGATTGACGTGAGATCGCTTGCGCGGTCTCCGATGGATGTGGGGTATGTACGGACGATCGTTGAGCGGGATTCATCTACTGCGTATCTGGTCATCGGGGACTGCTGACGGTTTAGTTGACTCGTCTTGTTTGGGGTTTTC
>NZ_JBQPQZ010000010.1:0-25733 GCF_052266695.1 Microbacterium zouquanmingi | reverse complement strand
GAAATCCTCACAGCGTTGGAGTCAACTAAACCGTCAGCAGTCCCCTTCCACACCAAGGCAGCTTCCGATAGAACCGGCCACGGCTGTTGCTTCAGCTTGCTAGCCATTGCCACCTCCGCGTCAAACATGGTGGGTGTGCAGACGTTCGGGCTATAGGCCTTGGACTTCTTCTTACTTCTTCCGACGCAAGAGCGCCACTGAGACTCCGATTCCCACGATGATTACGGTGCTTCCGCCGAGTACCCACGGTAGCGCTCCAGCCCCGGTGGCGGGTGGTGCGGTTGGTTCTGGTGTCGGCGCGGGGTAGACATCGTCGGGTGTGGGGAGTTGGTCGTCGGTGAACAGTGGATTCTCATCTGGATACTGAGACGGATCGTGTTCGATCATGCGGGTGGCGTTGACAGGGCCGTATCCAAAAGTGTCTGACCAGGCCAGGTCGTGTGGGGCGGTGCCGGTGTTGTGGATGAGCGATTGCAGAATTTGGTTCGGCGTTGCGTCTGGCCATTTCTGCATGGCGAGTGCGATGACACCTGACACGAGGGGCGTCGCTGCGGAATTTCCCGACCAGGGAGACGTTCCCCAGGTGCCATCCCAGCCGACGCCGGACACGTCGATTCCTGGTGCGGAGACGTCGACATCTTCGAACGTCATCGGTGTGCCATCGGGCCACGGAGCCGCGTTTGATGCGACATCGAAGGAGGCTACATTTACAACACCATTCATCGTTGTGAGTGTCGAAATGAGCGTGGTGTCCTCGTTTGGAAGCGCAGTGACGATCAGCGCGCCTGCCTGCAGTGCCGCGGTCACGCTCGCGACCTCGGCCTCGTTACCAACGGCAAGTACTCCAGTGCCACCGGAAAAGCTGACGATGTCGGCGCCCGCACCGACTGCGTCATCGAGCGCTCGGGTGAAGTTCGTGCCGTTAGGGCATTCGGTGTTCAGCACACCGTAGAAGAGAATCTTCACCCCGGGAGCGACACCTACGGGCCCCGCGCCAGACTCTGATGTTCCGTTTCCGACGAGCAACGATGTCACGGATGATCCGTGTCCCTCGAGGACGGTGCCGTTGTACGGCACCGCGATGGGGGCGGGACATCCTTCAAGTTCTCGAATCTCGATGTCGGCGTCCTGAAGCCCTGGGAGATCAGGATCGATCTCGTCATCGAACACCGCGATCGTGATGCCTTCTCCAGTGATTCCGGCATCGTGCACAGCGGAAACCTGGATGGCATCGAGGTACCAGAGAGCGTCAGCGTCGGTATCGGCGCTTGCCGCTGACGCGAAAGACAGCCCGAGCGAGCCTAAGATCACACCAGCTACGAGCATCCGCCGCACGCGGGGTTGAGAACTCAAAGGCCCTCTCCACCATCGGCCTTGAGTACTTGCTCAAAGTTCACGTTGATTTCCATCGATATCGCAGCCCCCTCCGGCGTCACACAAGCTTAGCTTCCGGCCACTCGACGCAGTTCAAATGGACAGCGTCGAGTGAATTCGGTAAATATGCTCGATGACGTCCTGGCCCATGCCATCGACATACGATGTTTCCGAGCCGACTTCAACGAATCCCGCGCGGACTACTATCTGCGCTTGAACCGCGTACCACGCTAACGACTACCGAACCAATTGGGTGTCGATTACAACCTGCACGTGCTCGAATCATTCGCGAAATACGTCGCACCTGAACGCGGCTGGAAGCCGAACACGGAAGGCCCCGTCGAGGGATACGCGATCTGACTACGCCGGATCAGCGACTGATGTACGAGTATCCGGAGGAGCCTGCTGTCCTACATCAGTCCAGACCTCGGTGAGCTGAAGGATCTGACCGTCGGCCATGCGCGCAAAGCTTGCGCAGGAAAAATGCTCGGTTCCTGCGGCCCCTCGACTGGTGACATGGGAACGACAGGCGGCCTCAGCCTCGGCCGCCACAAGTTCCTCAATCTTCAATCGGTCAAAATCTGGGTAGCCCGCATTGAACTGAATCCACTCGGTGCGGGAGAACGACTCACCTGTGTGTACCAAATGGCAGAGAAACTCTGGGTGAAGGTACTGCTCAAGGTCATCCCAACGATGCTCATCGATTGCGGACATGAGCCCTCGTAGCGCTACACCGGCTTCCATGGATCAATAGTATCCGGGGCGCCCATGCGCCCTTATAGGCCTGCCCCGAACCAATTGGGTGTCGATTACAACCTGCACGTGCTCGAATCATTCGCGAAATACGTCGCACCTGAACTCGGCTGGAAGCCGAACACAGATGGCCCGGTCGAGGGACACCCGATGTAAGCAATGGTGTCGAATGCAGCACGAGCAATTTGCCTGCGCAACACAGCCTCTTGTGCGGCATAGTGCGATGCCGGAAAATCAAGCGCATGCGGGGGTGAGGTTGCTGCATATGGCGTGAGGTGGTGTCCCAGCTCGACGTCGGCCCCGGCCCCATCAGTACAAAGGAGTACAGAATGGGAAAAACATTGCGTGTCTACGTGGTGCTCGCGGTCTGCGCAGCCGTGGTTGCGACTGTCGCCGTAGCCACCGCAGTGGCCCGGAATGCCCCGGACTTTTCGCATACCGCCTCGATTGCGAGCGCGGATGCAGAGGCGTTGCTCGCTGAGCATGATGCCTCGTCGCTTTCTCTGGCTTTGGTAACCGGCGATGAGGTGGCGTGGTCAGCAACGTTCGGGGCCGTGGATACAGACGGCGCCCCGCCGACAGCGGAGACGCTGTACGGCATCGGATCTGTCAGCAAGATGATCACCACGGTGGCGGTGATGCAGCTAGTAGACGCGGGTCTGGTGCACCTCGATGCCTCGATCACCGATTACATCACTGACTTTCGGATGGCCGATCCAAACTTTACGCAAATCACGGTGCGCATGCTCCTGAACCACTCGGCGGGGTTTCCCGGCACCGACTATGCCAATGGCTTCACGACCAGCCCGTTCACCGACTACGCCGGGCAGATGCTCGGCAACTTAGCGCAGTCGCGGCTAAAGAGCATTCCAGGCTCAGTGGCGGTGTACTGCAACGACTGCTTCACGATGGCCGGACTTCTCGTCGAGCGTGTAAGCGGCATGCCCTTTACAGAGTACGTCGATGCCCGAGTGTTCGAGCCTCTTGGTATGACCCGCACGATATACCCCACGATCGCGTTGGACCCAGATAGTTTCGCACCGGTGATCGTCGAGGGCGTCACCCAGCCAGCGGAATACCTCAACCTCCATGCGTCCGGTGCGATTTTCTCGACCCCTCAGGAGATGGCACGACTTGCGAAGGTGCTACTTGGCGACGGAACGTGGCGGGGAACGCAGGTGCTCTCAGCCGCTGCGATCGAGGAGATGGGGCTAGACCAGGTAGCTGGCACACTCGAGCCCATTTCTACGACCACGTTCCAGTACGGCCTCGGCTGGGACACGGTGACGGACCCCGGGTTGGCAGCGGTGGGGGCACGCGGGTGGACCAAGGGTGGTGACACCGTGGATTACCACGCGACCTTCATGCTTGCGCCAGATTCCGATGTCGGCGTGATCATCACTGCCGCCGGACGCCACCTCGGCTCGGGGATGCTGAGCACTCTCGCTCAGACGATCTTGCGTAGCGCGATCAGCGAAATCGATGGGGCTGCGCTCCAACCGGCGACTTTGGATGAAAAGGGCCAGGAGCCGGCCACGGCTACAGATGAAGAACTGGCCGCGATGGCCGGATCGTACGCGGGGTCGATATTGGTTCGCGTTGAAGCAACACCCGAGGGCTCGCTAAAAGTGAACGCGTACACCGGCGGGGAATGGCTGCCACCCGAGACTTACACGCTACGCAAAGACGGCCTCTTTTGGCGGACGACCGAGCCATCTCGGTCGTTGCAAACGCGTGTTGCTTGGGGTCGGACTTACCTTGTCCTTCAGCTTCCAGATCAGTCGGGAGGCTTTCTGGACACCTCGATTCTCGGTGAAAAGGTTTCACCGAACGGAGCGCTCGAGGCTGCCTGGGAGCAACGCGTGGGCCGAACATGGGTGATGACTAACGAGCGTTCGGACTCATTGCTCTGGAACGGCAACCCAACTCTCACCATGGCAGATCCGGATGACACCGGTTACCTGTGGGTCACTCACGCCCAGGGCTCGACGCCCGTTGATCCGCGAGGCAGTGACGAAGTGGCAGCGATGTTCGTGCAGCTCCCCGCGGTGAACGGGCGCGACATGAATGACCTGCGCATCTTCTCCCGCGATGGCGAGGAGTGGGTGCAGCACGGCTCGGGAACGTATCGTCCTGTCGAGTTTCTTCCCCAGCTCGAAGAAGGCGAGGTGCGGATAGAGATCGGCGACGATTCGGCTGCGGAATGGTTGTCCGTACCGGCCGATACGCGACTTGAGTCGGTCGGCGGCATCTGGCGTGCCTACACACAGGACGGTCACGCGATCGACGTTGCGGCCGGCTCGAGCATACTTCCAGCCGGATCATTGGTCGTCGTGTTTGGAAAGGCGGGCGAGACCGTCACTCTCAGCGCTGAGAGGACCTGAGGCGATTTAATGATCTCGTTCGCGAAGCATGTAGCCCCCTCGCTCGGCTGGAAGCCGAACGAGGGAGGGCCCGGTCGAGAGATACGCGATCTGAGTCCACCGCGGCGCTCCGCTGTGGAGGTAGCAGCACCTCTGACATCCCTAGCCAAGAGGCTCTCGGGGTCTTGTTAGGCTGCGGTCATGCAGTTCTCGGCCTTCGAAGAGTATCGACTTCGTTCAGGCTTGGCCGCTTCGGAGATTGTCTCAGAGGAGCAGGACAGCGACTATGAGGCCGGTCGAGTAGAGATAGGTTCGGGCAGCTGGCGCATCCGGACGGCGCGAGTCACTCCAACAAAGCCGGGTGCATTCGTAGCGGTGTGGAAAAGATCGCCAACGGGAAAGACTCAACCGTTTGAGAGCACTGATAGCTGCGAGGGCCTCATGGTCTTCGTGAAAGACGGGGCACGGTTCGGGGTATTCACTTTTTCTCGCGAGCATCTGGTGGGACTCGGTATTGTTCAGTCTTCTCTTGCCCCGGGGAAGAGGGGATTTCGGGTTTACCCCACATGGTGCACGAACTTGAACGCTCAGGCGACTCGCACTCAACGCGCCCAAACTGGCGCTTTCACTGAGCTATCCGCGTGATGGCAGCACGATCGCGGTGTAGAGCGGGCCGGTACGCTTCAGCCATGAGTTACTCGCTGAACGGCAGTTCGAATGACGATCGTGTCGACCAGCTGAGGCGTCAGCACCAGCAGCGACAGACTCGCTTCTTCATCGCGTTCGCCGTGATCGAGGGATTCGCGTTCATCACCACGCTGATAGTTGTCTTCGCGCTCGGTCTGGTCGACGCCGACCTCGGCGTCTGGATCCTGTTGGCCATCGCGCTCATCGGAGGAGCGTTCATGAGCGTCTCTCTTCTCGCGATGAGGCGCCGCCACAGCCAGGAGATCCGCGACATCACTGGCTATCCAGGCTGAAACGACGGTGCGCCGCCGGAGCAGAGCCTCTGGCGGCGCACCCTCTGTCGTGAGTTACTCCGCACGCATGCGACGGCGCATCGCGAACAGGCCGAGGCCCATCGCGAGAAGCAGCACAGCACCCGCAATGAGTGCGGTGCTGTCCGCACCGGTCGTTGCGAGGTCGCCAGAGGCAGAACCACCAGAGCCGGTAGTCCCATCGTCCCCGGCCCCAGGTCCGACGTCACTGGCAGCGGCGGTCACGGTGAGAGCCGCGGTCACCTCGGTGCCGTCGGGGAGGATCGCGGCGAGCGTGTGCGCGCCTGCCGGAGTTTCCGCCGGGATCGTCAGGGATGCCGTGAACGAACCATCAGCGGCAACCGTGGCTGATCCGATGCGCACCGGCGTCGAGCGCAGCTCGAAGACGATCTCCGCGCCCGGTGCGAAGTCCGCACCCGAAACGGCTACCTTGCCACCTGCGACGACGGACTCCGCCCCGAGTACGAGCGATGCGGGAACCTCGGGCTCAGGCTGCGCCGGAGGGGTGATGCCCGCCTCGGTGACCCACTTCTGGCCGTCGTCGTACTTCGTGACGCCCGCACCACGCAGCACCTGGGTGGCGCCGTTGTTGGTCCAGACGTTCTTCGCGTCCGTCTCGAGGTCGTAGTGCTTCGCTCCGGAGTTCGAGACGACGTAGACGGGGCCAGAGGTGATTCCGGGGGTCTCCGTCGCATCGGTGTTCACGTAGCCGCGGGCGTACGTGTGGTCATGACCCATGAGAACGAGGTCGATGTCGTTGTTCTGGAAGACCGGCAGCCACTCCGCACGCAGAATCGGTTCGTCGCGTCCTGCGGACGGAGCGCTTTGCGTCGATAGTACGTAATAACGTACTATCGACGCATGGGTGAAGAAATTGCCGACCTCCGCGAGGCCGTACAGAGTCTCGCGGCCCGCGTTTCAGCACTGGAGTCGTCCCGTGTTGCGCGATCTGCTGAGGCGACGAGCGTTCCTGCCGAAGGAGACGCCTTCTGGGCCCTGACCGAACTCCAGTCACGACTGCCCGATGATCCGAGCACCGTGGGTGGTGCGGTGATGATGGTCGGATCACTGACGCTGCCGACCGGTGCGCCGGTGGCGTGGCAGCAGGGGATCGGTGCCGAGGGCCTCCTCGAATCCGATTGGGGTGAGCGCTCGCAGGTGCTGGCGGCACTGGGGCATCCGGTGCGACTCGAACTGCTGCGGCACGTCCTCGCCGGCGTGCATGCGACGGCCGATCTCGGCGCCATCGAATCACTTGGCACGACAGGTCAGCTCCACCATCACCTTCGTCAGCTGGTCGCCACCGGATGGGTGCGACAGAGCGGTCGCGGCACGTACGAGGTGCCTGCTGCGCGCGTCGTGCCGCTGATGATCTGCATGCTGGGGGCCGAGCGATGACCGGCATCGTCATCGCCGTCTATCGCGCGCGGATGCTGATCCTCGCGGTCTCCACTGTCATCCTCCTGGCGATCGCCGTCCTGTCACCGCTTTTCGGTGGGCTTCCACGGTCGATCCGGTTGATGCTCGTCGGCATCGCCTTCGCCGGCTGGGCGCTGACGGCGCTGCTCGTGTTCGTCGGTCCTCGTCTTCTGCCGCACACAGACACCGTGCTCGTCGGCTCTCCGGTGCGTGGGCGCTGGTTGGCAATGAACAGTCCTGCATCCAGGGTGCCCAGTCACGGCATCCGCATGTACGGGCAGGCGCATGCGATCGACCTGGTGTACGAACCGAATGGTGCGTCGCGGCCGGTGTTCGGAACGGGCGGTCCGATGCAACCGAACAGCGACTACCCGGCGTTCGGGCAGCCCGTGTTCGCCATGGTCGGTGGCGTCGTCGTGAAGTCCTCGGACTGGCGCCGCGACCACCGTGCCCGTTCGACGGTGCTCGGCCTTCTCTATCTGATGGTCGAAGGGATGATCCGCGAGTTCGGCGGGCCTGGCTTTATCGTCGGTAATCACGTCACGATTCGCACGGACGACGGGTTGTATGCCACGCTCGCTCACCTCCAGAAGGGGTCCGTCACCGTGAGTGTCGGTGACACCGTGCGTAGCGGCGACCAGATCGGGCAGTGCGGAAACTCCGGAAACAGCACCGAACCTCACGTGCACGCCCAGCTCATGGACCGACAGTCGCTGTTCCTGGCGCAGGGAGTGCCCATAGTGTTCACCGCGATCACGCTGGGTGATGCTCCAGAGCGCCACGATGCGTTGCCGCGCAATGAGGAGCGCATGAGCGCTGCCTGAATCGAGGGCTCTTCCCCCGGTACGCTGGAACCCATGCTGAATATGGCCGAAGGGCTCGCCCGACTGCGCGAGCTCGCCGAAGGACCGGTCGTCTCGGTGGTGGCGCAGGCATTCCAGGATGCCGGGTTCGATCTTGCTGTCGTCGGCGGTCCTGTGCGCGATGCGCTGATCGGCCGCGACGTGAACGATCTGGACTTCACGACGAACGCTTCGCCCGACGAGATCCTGAAGATCGTCACCCCCATCTCGAGCACCCAGTGGGACATCGGCCGCGCCTTCGGCACGATCGGCGCCCGTGTGCGCGGCGAGCAGGTCGAGATCACGACTTACCGCGCTGACAGCTACGACGGTGTGACCCGCAAGCCGACCGTCGAGTTCGGTGACGCGATCGAGGGCGACCTCGTGCGCCGTGACTTCCGGGTGAACGCGATGGCGCTGAAGGTGCCAGAGATCAAACTCGTCGATCCGACCGGTGGTGTCGAAGACCTGGTCGCGGGGGTGCTTCATACCCCGACCGATCCGAAGGTGAGCTTCGGAGACGATCCACTCCGGATGCTGCGCGCCGCCCGTTTCAGCGCCCAACTCGGCTTCTCCATCGGGGACGAGACCCTCGCCGCGATCTCGGAACTGCGTGAAACGCTCAAGATCGTCAGCCCCGAGCGCATTCAGAGCGAACTGGTGCGCCTCATGCAGACCGACGACCCGGTCCGCGGCATCCGGGTTCTCGTCGACACCGAGCTCATCGAAGAGTTCATGCCCGAAGTGAGCGCGCTGCGCCTTGAGGTCGACGAGCACCATCATCACAAGGACGTCTACGAGCACTCCCTGACCGTGCTGCAGCAGGCGATCGAGCTCGAGAAGTCGCGGCATCCGGGTGATGCCCCTGATGTTCCGCTGCGTATCGCGGCCCTGTTGCACGACATCGGCAAGCCCCGTACCCGAAAGCTCGAGTCCGGGGGAGCGGTGACGTTCCACCACCATGACGTGGTCGGCTCGCGGATGGCGCGCAAGCGCCTGCAGGCGCTGCGCTTCGATGGTGACACGACGGACGCTGTGGCGACGCTCATCGAGCTGCACCTGCGCTTCTTCGGCTATGCCGAAGGCGCGTGGACGGATGCCGCGGTCCGCCGCTACGTCCGAGACGCCGGCGACCGCCTCGAGCAGCTGCACATCCTGACCCGAGCGGATGTGACCACTCGCAATCGTCGCAAGGCGCAGCGCCTGGCATCCGCGTACGACGACATCGAGACGCGCATCGCCGACCTGCGCGAACAGGAGGAGCTGGACTCGATCCGTCCTGACCTCGACGGCAACCAGATCCAGCAGATCCTCGGAATCAGGCCCGGTCGCGACGTGGGCGAGGCGTACAAGTTCTTGCTCGAGCTGCGACTCGACGAGGGTGTGCTGGGGCCGCATGCCGCCGAGCAGCGCCTGCGCGAATGGTGGGCCGCGCGCGGGTAGCGCGCCCACGGCGGTTACGCCATTGTGGCGAGCTGCTCGAACGTGATGGTGTCGACCGGTGACTGCCCGGCGAGGATCTGAGCGAGCTGTTCGATGACCAGGTCGCCAAGCAGTGCGACCTCAGTGCCGGCGGCACCGGCCAGGTGTGGGGTGAGCACCACGTTGGGCAGCGCATAGAGGATGTCGTCGTCATCGAGAGGCTCAGGGTCGGTGACGTCCAAGATGGCGCTGATGCGTCCGGGGCGCAGTTCGGCGCGAAGCGCATCGTGGTCTACGAGCCGTCCGCGCGCGGTGTTGATCAGGCAGGCGCCGTCCGGAAGCAGCGCGAGCGAGGCGCCATCGATCATTCGCTCCGTCGTAGGCGTGAGCGGTGCGTGCAGCGAGACGATCGAGCTGCGCTCGAGCAGTTCGTGTTGCGATACGTGCGTTGCGCCGAGGCTGCGCGCGTCGCCTGGATCGATCATGGGATCGGCCAGCAGCACCTCATAATCGAATGGATGCAGCAGCTCGAGCACTCGCCGCCCGATTCGCGATGCGCCGATCACCCCAACAGTGCGACCTGCGTTGCCGATTCCCGGATACCCGGTGGCGACGCTTAGCGTGCGACGAGTGCGCCCATACTCCTCGGAGAGCTCAAAGGTTTTCTTGCCGGCGAGCAGGATCATCGCCAGAGTGAACTCCGCGACGGGACGCGCGTTGGCGCTCGCCGCGGTCGTCACGATGATGCCGCGCCGCCAGGCCTCGGCATCCACGTGGGCTTTGACGCTCCCGGCGGCATGCAGGACCGCGCGCAGACGCGGCATCCGGTTTAGTTCGGCGGGGCCGATCTTCGGCGCACCCCACCCGGTGATGAGGAACTCGACTGTGGCGAGTTCTTCAGACGGCACCGCGCCGAAGTCCTCGATCACGAACCCGGGATCGATGTCGACCATCGATCTCAGGCGCGCAAGGGATGGCGGCCGGAAGAGTCTGTGGACAAGTCCGGGGTCGAGGGCAAACATCGTCTTCATCGGGTCGTCAGCTCAAGAACCGCGACACGAACCACACGGCTGCGAAGATCGCGACGAAGACGACCGTGAGCCACCGGCCACCGCGCTTGAGTCGTCGCCCTGACGGTGCCACGCCGGGCGGCGGCGTCAGCATCGCCGTCGGCGGCGCGAAGGGAAGCGCGTGCGATCCCGACCCCGGCTCGATGTGCACAGCGGGGGTATGGCTCAGGCGCTCGTCGCGCCACCTCGCCCACTGGTCGAACTTGGTGATGAGGGCTCCGACCGTGCCGAACAGCCAGGCCCACGTCGCCGGATCCAGCGTCGACGCCTGGCGCTTCGTGTACAGGAACAGCCAGTCATCGACGATCTCGACGTCGAGCTGCGCGGCATTGTCGATGAAGCGCGCCATGATGTCGGGCGTGAACAGGTACAGGGCATCCTGCTCGTAGCCCGCCGGGCAGTACAGCGTGAAGTACTTGTCGAAGTCACCTTCGAGAGAGAGGTGCTGTTCCTTCTGGAACGACGCCGGCAGGTTCGTGCCGAAGATTGCGTTATTACCGAGGGCGTCGAGCACGATATTCGGCAGCGGCACGTCGAGCTTCACCGCGACGTAGCCCCACTTGTGGGTCGTCGAGTTCTTACCCGAACCCGTCGTGTACTGGTAGTTGCCGAACTCGACGAAACGGGGGCTGTGCCCGCGGACGAGCTGATCCGCTTTGCGGGCGCGACCCAGGGTGAAGATCATGCCGGGCAACGGAGGATCGGAGACCTCACCGGTATACGTCATGTTGTTCGCCGCAGCGAAACGATCGAGGCGGAAGTCCGCGACGCGCCGGCGACGGACGGACAACCATGCGACGATCCCGACCGCCACTCCCACGAAAGCGATGAACAGCAGCGGCAGCACGGCGATGAAGGAGTTGTAGCCGATGATGATCGTGACGGTGAACACGAACATCATCGGCACGATGATGAGGACGGCGATGACTGCGACGACGATCGCGATCACCGTCAGCGCCGTGGTGGATCCGCTGCGGCGCGACTTCATCTCCGCGGCGAAGGCACTCACGGCTCTCGGGTCGACGGGCTCGGTCAGCGGACGAGCATCGAACGTGAACGGCTGAGAGCCGGTGGCGGGCGTGGTCACCCGTCCACGCTAACCCCTTGCCATAATCAGACGTGTGAACACGCAGACCACGCTCCCGTCGCTCGACGGCCGCACTTTCCAGATGATCTCCTCCACGACCTCGGTCGTCGATCCCGATGCACCCAGCACTTTCCGCTACTTCGAGAAGGATGGCGCCGTCTGGGGTGACTACTTCGGCGACACCGTGACCTTCGGTCGTTTCGTCGGCACCCGCACCGGAAACGTGATCAGCATCCACTTCGTGCACGTGCTCGTCGCCGACGGCACGGTCGTCACCGGCTCAGGCGACAGCGATATCGAGCAGGACGAGAGCGGCCTGCGCCTCATCGAGCACTACGAGATGCACGGCAAACCGCAGCTCAGCGTCTGCGCCGAGGTCGTTGCCTGAGGGCCCACCCTTCGACAAGCTCAGGGACCGACAAGCTCAGGGACCGACAAGCTCAGGGACCCGGTCAGCGCGGTGGCAGCGGTTCTCGAGCTCCGGGCGCCGGCGTCCACCGTGTCATTCCGATGGCATCACCAGGTGTGCGCTCGGGAAGATCGGTCGGCAGGATGAACGGGCGCCGCACCACTTCGTCGAGGATCACCACGCTCACGACGGTGCGCACCTCGGGCAGCTGGGCGATCACCCCCGTCGAGAAGTCGTGCACTCCGCCGACATCGGTTGCGCGGATCATGAGCATCGCGTCATGCTCACCGGTGGTCACGGCGCAGTACTCGACTTCGGGCATTCCCAGCACGCGTTCGCGGAACGACGGCCAGGACTGCGGATGCACCGTGACGAACACGTGCGCGCCGATGGACAGACCAGCCTTCGCAGGATCCACATTCGCGGAGAAGCCGGTGATCACACCGGCATCCAGAAGCGCCTCCACTCGCGAGTATGCGCCGGCGCGTGAGATTCCCACCCGCTCTGCGAGCGCCGCCATCGAAAGTCGCCCGTTCTCACGAAGCGCGGCGAGAATGCGGAAGCCGACGTCATCGAGCGTCGGCGCACTTCGTCCAGCGGATGCGGAATCCGAGGCTCGAATGTTGGACATCTTGGCCACCGCTCTCAGTTCTACGGACAATTTGTGTCTCAGGGTGCGAGCATATTGGACATATCGTCCGCCTACGTGCCAATCTGAACACGGTCGTCCACAGCCGTCCGACCTTCCCCGAATCGCTCCCTTCCTTGGAGGGTCTATGTCCTCGCTGTCCCGCAACTCATTTATCGCGGCGGGCGCTGTCGCGCTCTTGGCCGTCACCGGATGCTCCGGAGGAAACTCCGCCAACGGTGGAGGAGAAGCCGCCGCCGACTCGCTCGTGATCGACACCGCCTTCTCGATCGAAACCGCAGATCCCGGTCACAGCTACGACCCGACCGGCAACATGCTGGCCAAGGCGCTGTACGAGACTCTGGTCGATTTCGAAGGCTCCGACGTATCGACGCCGATCCCCGGGCTCGCATCCTGGGAGCAGAATGACGAGGCGACGGAGTTCACCTTCACGCTCGAGGGTGACCGCGTCTTCTCCGACGGCACTCCGATCGAAGCCAAGGACGTCGTCTTCTCCCTGCAGCGCATTCAGGGCATGGTCGAGGCGAAGCCGAACTTCCTGCTCACCG
Organism: Microbacterium zouquanmingi; assembly: GCF_052266695.1. NCBI lineage: Bacteria > Bacillati > Actinomycetota > Actinomycetes > Micrococcales > Microbacteriaceae > Microbacterium > Microbacterium zouquanmingi. Next base: position 12,799 of record NZ_JBQPQZ010000010.1, on the reverse strand, counting down.
GCGTCACGATCGAAGAGGTCGACGACAAGACGGTGAAGTTCACCACCGAGTCGCCGATGCTGCAGCTTCCCGCGATCCTCGCGAACCCCGCCCTCGGTATCCTGAACTCCGACGTCGTCATCGAGAACGGTGGCACGACCGACGGAACCGACACCGCACAGGCGTTCCTCGACAGCGAGTCCGCAGGTTCCGGCCCGTTCGTGCTCGACACCCTCGACCTCTCGTCGCAGATCGTGCTGACCGGCAGCGAGGAGTACAACGGCGCCGAGGCCAGTGCATACGACCGCGTCGTCATCCGCAACGTCACCGAGTCCGCGACCCAGCTCGCCAACCTCAAGGGCGGCGACACCATGGTCGCGCTCGACCTCAACGGCGACCAGGTGGCCACCCTCGGCGACGATGTGAACATCGACTCGGTGGCATCCGCTCAGACGATCTTCCTGCTGCTGAACCAGAACCCCGAAGTTGCCGGCGACCTCGCGAACGTGAAGATCGCTGAGGCGATCCGCTACGCGATCGACTACGACTCGCTGCTGGAGCTCGCCGGGGCCGGATCCGTCCAGGCCACCGGCGTCATCCCGCCCGGATTCGAAGGCGCACTGGACTCTGGTGTCGAGCAGGACCTCGACCGCACCGCTGCCGCGCTCGCCGAGGCCGGCTACGACGGCCAGACGCTGAAGCTGCAGTTCCCGAACGACTACCCGGTCGGAGGCGTGGAATTCACCCCGCTCGCCGAGCGCGTGCAGGCACAGCTGCAGGATGCCGGCATCAATGTCGAACTCGCACCCGCACCGTTCGCCACTGAGCTCGACGCGTACGTCAACGGCACCGAGGGCTTCGGCCTGTGGTTCTGGGGCCCGGACTACGCGGACTCGGCGAACTTCCTGCCGTTCGCACCGGGCCTGAAGGTCGGTCTGCGTGCGGGCTGGGCAGCTGACGCCAACCCGGAGATCGCCGGCCTCGCTGCAGGTGCCGCAAGCGCGACCGACACCGAGCAGCGCACCGCTGCGTTCACCGAGTTCGCTGAGGCGATGCAGGCTGATGGCCCGTTCGTTCCGCTGATCGTCCCCGGTCGCAACATCGCCTCTGCAGGCGACGTCACCGGCGCGGTGTACAACTCCGTCTGGGAGATCGACATCGCCGAGATCACACCGGCAGGCTGATTCACTCCATGAGCACCACCACTGTCGCACGCAGGCGCCCGACCCGCTCTCCGCTGGTCGGGTACCTGCTGCGACGCCTCGGCACGTCGATCCTGCTGCTGATCGGCGTGACGATCGTGACCTTCCTGCTCACGAACCTCGTCCCGGGTGACCCGGTCTCCGCGGCTCTGGGCGAGGGCGCAGCACAGAACCCCGCGACGCGCGAGGCCTTCATCAAGTCGCACGGCCTGGACCAGCCGCTGTTCGTGCAGTACTTCATCTATATGGGCAACCTGCTGCGCGGTGACCTCGGCACTTCGCTCGTCACAGGCCGCCCCGTCACACTGGACCTTGCCACCGCGGTTCCCGCCACGATCGAGATCGCGGTCTGCGCGATCGTCGTGAGCCTCGCGGTCAGCATCGTGCTCGGCACCCTCGCCGCCTACCGCCGAGGCCTGGTGACCGACCAGGTCGTGCGAGTGGTCACCCTCGTCGGGCTCAGTGTTCCGACGTTCTGGCTCGCGCTGGTGAGCTACTACTTCTTCTTCCTGCAGCTCGGGGTCGCACCCGGCTCCGGACGCATTTCGCCATCGATCACGCCACCGCCGCGGATCACCGGCTTCTACACCGTCGACTTTCTGCTGAATGGCGACAGCGTCGGGTTCTTCGATGCCGCATCTCACCTCGCGCTGCCGGTCATGGTGCTCTCGCTCGTGACGATCGGACTGCTCACGCGGTTCGTGCGCACCTCGGTGCTCGAGGTGCTCGACAGCGACTATGTGCGCGCCGCTCGCGCGAAGGGACTTTCGGGCCCGCGCGTCGTGCTCGACTACGTGCTGCGCGGCGCCTCGCTGCCCATCCTCACCGTGGTCGGCGTCGCCTTCGGTGCGCTGCTCAGCGGCACCGTGCTCGTCGAGTCGGTCTTCGCCTGGCCGGGTCTTGGCACCTATGCCTACAACGCCGCCGCGAACCTCGACCTCACGGGCATCATGGGCGTCGGCCTCGTGGTCGGCGTCATCTACCTCGTCATCAACCTGGTCGTGGATCTGCTCTACGGCGTGCTGGATCCGAGAGTGAGGATCGCATGAGCGCCCTGGACGACAAGCGGGTCGCATCCCGTTGGAAGATCCGCTTCCGCTGGCCGCGCGCCTGGCGCACGCCGCTCGGCATCATCGGCTCGGTCATCGCACTGGGGTGGGTCATCATCGCCTTCACCGCGCAGTGGTGGGTGCCGTTCGGACCGAACGCCCAGGTGCTGCCGCGTCTGCAGGCCCCTGGCATCGACACGCTCATGGGCACGGACGGCAACGGCCGCGACATCTTCTCGCGGCTGATGACCGGCGCGACCGTGACGATCCCACTCGCGCTCATGCTTGTCGTGGCCGCGCTTGTGATCGGCACGATCCTCGGCGCCGTCGCGGGATACTTCGGCGGCTGGGTCGATGAGACTCTCATGCGCATCACCGACCTGTTCATGGCTTTCCCGACTGTGATCCTCGCGATGGTGGTCGCGGCATCCCTCGGTCCCTCGCTCTTTAATGCGGTAATCGCCGCGGTCATCGTGTCGTGGCCACAGTACGCCCGCGTCACCCGCAGTCTCGTGCTGAGTCTGCGCCAGCAGAACTATGTCGTCGCCGGGCGCCTGCTCGGGCACTCACCCGTGCGCAGCCTCTTCGTCGACATCCTGCCGAACATCGCCGGCCCCGTGCTCGTGCTCGCCACGCTCGACATCGGAACCGCGATCCTGCTGCTGTCCGGCCTGTCGTTCCTCGGCCTCGGCGCTCAGCCGCCCACGGCCGAGTGGGGCTCGATGATCTCTGCGGCCATGTCGAACTTCGACGCCTGGTGGCTCGGAGTGTTCCCCGGCCTCGCGATCCTCACGGTCGTCGTGGCGTTCAACTTCCTTGGTGACGCGATGCGCGATGTGCTCGACCCGACCGCAGAGGTCGCTCACGAGAATCAGGCTGAACTGGTCTCCTCCGCGAAGGGGGCGAGCGCATGAGTTCTGTCGCCCTCAGCATCCGGGATCTGCACATCTCCATCGGCCGCCCGCTCGTGCACGGCATCTCACTCGATCTTGAGCGAGGGCGCGTGCAGGGCCTGGCCGGCGAGTCCGGATCCGGTAAGACGCTCACCTCGCTCGCCGTGCTCGGGCTGCTTCCGCGCAAGGCGACGACATCCGGCTCGATCTTGCTCGGCGAGGATGAACTGCTCGGGATGCCGCGGCGCGCACTGAATCGCGTGCGCGGAAAGCGCATCGCGATGGTCTTCCAGGACCCCTCTGCGTCGTTGCATCCGCAGCTCACGATCGGGCGCCAGCTCACCGACCATATGAAGGTGCACCTGGGCCTGAAGGGCAAGGCGGCAGACGCCCGCGCCGTCGAACTCCTCGAAACCGTGCAGGTGCCGCGCGCCGCGGAGTCGCTCGGGCGCTACCCGCACCAGTTCTCGGGCGGACAGCGCCAGCGCATTGCGATCGCCTGCGCCCTGGCCTGCGACCCCGACGTGCTGCTCGCCGATGAACCGACGACCGCACTGGATGTCACCGTGCAGGCCGGCATCCTTCAGCTGCTGCGCGACCTCGCCGTCGAACGGGAGCTCGCCGTGCTGCTGGTCACCCACGACCTCGGCGTGATGAGCGCGATCGCCGATGATGTCGCCATCATGAAGGACGGGCGGATCGTCGAGCGCGCCGACCGTGCGACACTGTTCGCCAACCCGCAGCACGAGTACACGCGCACGCTGCTCGCGGCGCTGCCGGGGTCACGACTGGATGCTGGCGACAACGAAGGAGCCGGCGATGACTGACGCACTCGTGCTCGACGCGCAGAACGTCGTGGTGCGCTACCCCGGCAACCCGCCGGTGGTCGCGGTGAACGATGTCTCGGTGCAGGTCGCCGTGGGCGAGACCGTGGCACTGGTCGGCGAGTCCGGAAGCGGCAAGTCATCGCTTGCGAGGGCGGCGGCAGGGATCGAGAAGATCGTCTCGGGTGTCGTGCACTTCGATGGGATGCCGGTGCTTCCGATGGGCATCCGCCGCCGGTCCGTGGCTCTGACCGGAATCCAGATGGTGTTCCAGGACCCGTCGACCTCGCTGAACCCACGTCGCCGGATCGGCGACCAGATCAACGACGGCATCCAGACCGCGCTCGCGCGAGGTGACGAGGGGTCGCGTGTCGAGGAGTGGCTGGAGCGCGTCGGGCTCAACACGGCATGGACGGCCCGCTTCCCGCATCAGTTCTCCGGCGGGCAGAAGCAGCGCATCGCGATCGCGCGTGCGCTCGCCGCTCGCCCCAAGCTGCTCATTGCCGACGAGCCGATCTCTGCGCTGGATGCGTCGACGCAGACCAGCGTCGCCGCCCTCATGCGCGATCTCGTCGCCGAGGTCGGCGCGGGAATGCTGTTCATCTCGCACGATCTCGCTGTTGTGCGGCGCATCGCCGACCGCACGCTCGTGATGTACGCCGGAGAGGTGCTGGAGTCAGGCCCCACGGACGAACTGTGGGCTGATCCGCAGCATCCGTACACTCGCTCGCTGCTCGCAGCGATTCCCGAGCCTGACGGCCTCGGCCGCATTCCCGCGGCGCCGTCCGCGGAGGATCGCGCGGCGTGGTCGACGGTCCCGCCCGTCGTGCGCTGAGCGCGCTTGCCGCGGCGGGGCGGCCGCGGGCTCGGGCGGCAGTCGTGGACCGCGGCACCAGCCCGGAAGGATTTCGCGGTTTCAGTACCGGGGGGAGCCGCGAAACTCTTCTGCGCTGGCTGTCCGGACCGGGCGGCGTTAGCGGTTGAGGTCGTCGGCGTCCCAGGGCAGCGACGAACCTTCGCGGATCGGCAGCGCCTCGATGGCCGGGTCAGCGCAGATCGCACGCACGAGCTCGTTCGAACCCGCAACGATCGTCGAGTCGTAGTCGATCTCGGTCGCCATGACCCATGCGCGATCAGCGGGCCAGAGCAGGCTCAGCGCCTCGTCGCCCCATGGCGCCTCGTCCTGCCAGTCCGGGTTTGCGAACGTCGACAGCGCAGCGGTGAAAAGCACGTGTGCGCGGTCGGGCAGCTCGAGACGCGGTCCCTTCGATATCTCGTCCGAGAGGATGCCGGGCTGCCAAGTCGCCCGCTGAAACGGGTTCTCAAAAGGATTGCGGATGCTCTGCCCCAGCACCTGCTGATGGATCTCGTCCTCGCTGAACGCGAGAGATGCGCGTGACGGTCCGGTGCCCATGAACCCGAGCATCCCGCCCCAGCCCTCCCAGACACCGCACACGCACTCGTCCGGCGTGCTCGTGTGCACAGAAAGGTGGCCGGTGAGGCGGCTCAGGATGCTGGCATCCAGCCATCCTTCGCGTGGGGCGGAGAACTCGCGACCGTCGGGCGCGGTCTGCGTATGCCAGTTGCCCTCCGGAGGGGTGCGGACCAGCCGCTGCCAGGATGCTTCGGCGTGCAGCGTCGTGCCGAAGACCGCCGCCGCTTCTCCCCAGGGGGTGGGCTGGTCGACAGCATCCGAACTCGAACGCACCGAGGCCGGATGGAAGATACGCGCATACGCCTCGTAACCACGGGGAGCGAAGTGGTGAATCGACCAGTCGTCATCGAGCCGGTCCCGTAGCCAGTCGCCGACAGAAACATCTGAGATCCACTGCATGCCGACCACGCTACTGCGCGTGCACCGGCGATGCTGTGAGATGCCGGTCAACCCGCGAAATCCTGGACGCAGGCATAGAGGCCGAACACCAGGAACACACCCGTCACGATGAACAACACCCAGGGAACCGGCCGCCGCAAGCGCCGCCCCCGGGCTGAGACACCAAGAGGACGGTTCGCAAATTCGGTGACCACGGATGCAGGACGCATCGAGTCATCCCCCGCCAAAGACCGCGCCGATGTTCGAAGGCGATCATCGCGCCATCGTTCCCACTGGTCGAGCCGTCGCGTGACCGCCTCGACCATGTTCGCGAGCCTCTCCCAGGTGAGCGGATCCGTCGTGACCACCGGCTTCTTGCTGTAGAGAAGCAGCCAGTCGTCCACGATCTCGACATCAAAGTGCGCAGCGCTGTCAATAAAGTGCACCATGACGTCAGGCGTGAAGAGATATAGGGCGTCAACCTCATAGTCGCTGGGGCAGTACAGCGTGAAATAGTCGTCGAAATCACCTTCGAGAGAGAGGCGCTGGTCTGTGTCGAAGCGGACCGGCAGGTTGCTGCGAAGTAGCGAGTTGTTCCCCACGGCGTCGAGAACGATGTGCGGAAGTGGATTCGCGAGTCGGATGGCCACATATCCCCAGCGATGCGTGATGTGGAACTTCCGGTAATCGATCGCATACGAATGGTTGCCGAACTCGACCGAGCGCCGCCCCCGCTCCCTCCGACCCCATCGCTCGTGCCCCTCCAGGAGGTCGGTGGTCTTGCGGTCCCGACCGACTTCGAAGATCACACCCGGCAGCGCTCGCGAGGTGCGGGGGGTGTAGCGCAGCCCGTTCGCCTTCGCGAAACCGGTGAGCCGGAACCTGCGGTGATCCTGAGTCCACCACCGGTGCAGGCCGAGTCCGATGATGCAGCCGGTGACGACCCACGCGCCCAGGATGAAGAAGCCGATGGGTACGGGATCAAGAACGATTCCCAGGAGAATGAACAGCAGGATGCCGCAGTAACTCAGGCCGAGGATGGTGAGCAGGGTCGCGCGAAGCCAGGTCGGCCACCTCTCGCGGGTGCGGTCGATGAAGTCCCGCAGCTCGTGCCGATCGATCGGGTCGGTCAACGGGGCGGGGCGGAGCATGGACACCACGTTAGCGCGGGCGTCGGGCTGGCCTCCGGTTGTTTCGCGCCTTCCGGTTGTCTCTGTTCGCGACTAGCTCGCAACTCCGTTAGACTGTTGTGGTTGTCTGCCCATCGAACCGCATCAGGTGGCGAGAAGGGCGGGCACGTGCACACACCCTCCTGCTTTCGAGAGAGTCTCGAAAGCCGTTCAAGTCCGAAGGAGGTGGGTAAGTGACGCACCAGTACGAACTCATGGTCATTCTGAACCCTGAGGTCGACGAGCGCCAGGTTGCGCCCACGCTCGACAAGTTCCTGAAGGTCATCACCAACGATGGCGGTTCAGTGGACAATGTCGATGTCTGGGGCAAGCGCCGGCTCGCCTATGAAATCCAGAAGAAGACCGAAGGCATCTACGCCGTCGTCAACTTCACCGCTACCAGCGAGGCCACGCAGGAGCTCGACCGTCAGCTCAAGCTGAACGAGCAGATCATGCGCACCAAGGTCCTCCGCGCTGAAGAGGCACAGGCCATGGTTGCATCCGAGGCCAAGCGCTCCGAAGAGAAGGCTGCCCGCAAGGCTGCCAAGGCTGCGAAGGCCTGAGTCTCATGGCCGGCGAAACCGTCATCACCGTGGTGGGAAACCTCACGGCCGACCCTGAGCTGCGTTATACGCAGAACGGGCTGCCGGTGGCGAACTTCACCATCGCATCGACGCCGCGAACCTTCGACCGTCAGGCGAACGAGTGGAAGGACGGCGATGCGCTGTTCCTCCGCGCGTCCGTGTGGCGCGAGTTCGCAGAGCACGTGGCGGGTTCTCTGACAAAGGGCATGCGTGTTGTCGCGCAGGGCCGTCTGCGTCAGCGCTCCTACCAGGACCGCGAGGGAAACCAGCGCACGTCCATCGAGCTCGAGGTCGACGAGATCGGCCCGTCGCTGCGTTACGCGACCGCTCAGGTCACCCGCGCTGCTTCTGGCGGTGCCGGTGGCGGTGGCGGGCAGTCGCGTCCGGCTCAGCAGCAGCAGCAGGTGTCCGAAGAGCCGTGGTCCACGCCCGGTTCTTCGACCAGCGCCGATGCCTGGAGCACTCCGGGCAGCTTCGGCGACGACACCCCGTTCTAACGCTTCGACAGGCTCAGCGACCGCAGTCGCGCCTGACAACACAATCTCATTGATAAGGAAAAACCATGGCTGGAAAGTCGAGCGGCGACCGCCGCAAGCCGCGGAAGGGTGGCAAGCCCACCGCTCCCGCGAAGTCGATCCGGGTTGGCGTCATTGACTACAAGGATGTCGCAACCCTCCGTAAGTTCGTTTCGGAGCGTGGCAAGATCCGCGCCCGTCGTATCACCGGAGTTTCGGTGCAGGAGCAGCGTCTGATCGCCACGGCGATCAAGAACGCACGCGAAATGGCTCTCCTGCCCTACGCCGGCGCTGGCCGCTAAGGGGTGCTGACATGGCAAAGCTGATTCTCACGAATGAGGTCGCCGGGCTCGGAAGCGCCGGTGACGTTGTCGAGGTCAAGAGCGGGTACGCCCGTAACTACCTCGTCCCCCAGGGGCTGGCCACTGGCTGGACCCGTGGCGGTGCCAAGCAGGTCGAGTCGATCCAGGCTGCTCGCAAGGCACGCCAGATCCACGACCGCGAAGAGGCCGTGGCGCTCAAGGACGCGATCGAGGGCCAGAAGGTCCGCCTGACAGTCAAGGCCGGCAACGGCGGACGCCTGTTCGGCTCGGTCAAGACCGAGCACGTCGCCGATGCTGTCGCGACTGCCGGCCTCGGTGCCATCGACAAGCGCAAGGTGACCATCACCTCGCCGATCAAGTCGACCGGTGACCACGAGGCGACCGTGCGTCTGCACGAAGACGTCGTCGCCGTCATCACCCTTCAGGTCGTCGCAGCCAAGTAAGTCGCAACAACCTTCCGGAGAGCCTCCGATCCTTGCGGATCGGAGGCTCTCCGCTTTTTCGGCTGCCGACCACCGCGCTGTCTCCCAGGGCGGCGATGGCGTTGCCCGTCACGTCCACTGGAACAGCGACGGGTGCCACGACCTGAGTTCCGCTGGCAGTGCCGTCGGTCCCATCGGTCACGGCGTCGGGCAGCGGGGCGCTCAGCAACGAGACGGGAGAGTCCTGCAGCGCGCCGGCCACGGATTCGGTCACCGCGGGGACGACGTCGGTTCCGACACTGACGCCAGAATCGAGCGTCGAAGCGACCAGATAAGAGATGCCGTCGAGAGGGCCTCCCGGTGCCTCGTCTGTATGCGCGGTGCTGCCGTTGCTGGAACGGATGAGCGTGGCCCAGGCGAGCGCGCCGAGGGCGCGCCACAAAACCCCTGTGGGCATCTGACGGGATGCTGCGGCAGGCACGCTTACCTCCCCCTCGAAGCGAAATGGCTTCGGCGCGCAAGGCGCCGTGCCCTCGTCCGTACGCGCGCAAGTGGTGCGTGTCCAGAGTGTTTTAGCTGCTGACCGGCGTGTTCTCAGCCTCATCGGAAATGGACGCGCCCGAGAAAAATCGGGCTTGACTTCTCCCCAGGTTGTACACATCCGCTCGCGTCGAGCGAAACCTTCAATCAGTGATTTAAGCCGGATTTCATCCACAGGCTGGGGAAACTCTAAACCCCTGGTCATAAGCCGTTAACGTGAACGAAATTTTTACCCACCACAGGGTTATCCACATGCGTTCTACACAGACACTCCGAAGTTCTCCGCAATCTCTCCACATAGTTATCCACAGGCCATCTTGCATGGGGATAACCCTGCTCGTACCGTGGACACGCGACGAGATGTCTGTGGTGCGTGATTCGCTTGCCCTGATCGCAAAAATCACTCCGCTGTCGCCGGGCTTGGGGGCCGCTGATACCTGAGCTGTCCGCATGTCAGCCGTACCCGAAGGGATCACAGTGTCGATAGCCGACATCTCGGAGGAACGTCTTGGTGGGCAGCGCAAACCCGAACGCGTACCGCCGCACGACCTCCTCGCTGAACAGAGTGCGCTCGGCGGCATGCTGCTTTCGAAGGATGCTGTCGCCGACGTGATCGAGACGCTCAAGGGCGCCGACTTCTATATCCCCAAGCACGAGCTCATCTTCGAAGCGATCCTCACCCTGTACTCGCACGGTGAACCCACCGACGTCGTCGCCGTCACTGACGAGCTCATCAAGACGGGCGAGCTCGGGCGGGCGGGCGGGGCTGACTACCTGCACACGCTCACCTCGATCGTTCCGACCGCGGCGAACGCCGGCTACTACGCCGGCATCGTCGCCGAGCGTTCCATCCTGCGCCGCCTTGTCGACGCGGGCACGCGGATCGTCCAGCTCGGATACGACGGGCAGGGCGACGCGACCGACCTGGTCAACAACGCGCAGGCCGAGATCTACGCGGTCTCCGGCACGCAGACCGCGGAAGACTACGTTCCGCTGACGGTCGCGGTGGATGCTGCGATGGAAGAGATCGAGGCAGCCAGCGGCCGTGACGGGTCGATGACGGGTGTGCCGACCGGGTTCAAAGAGCTCGACGAGCTGACGAACGGCCTGCACGGCGGTCAGATGATCGTCGTGGCAGCGAGGCCTGCTGTCGGCAAGTCGACACTCGCGCTCGATTTTGCTCGTGCCGCTGCGATTGGCCATAAGCAGCCCGCAGTCTTCTTCTCCCTCGAAATGGGCAAGAGCGAGATCGCGATGCGTCTGCTCAGCGCAGAGGGCGCGATCCCACTGCAACACATGCGCAAGGGATCGCTCGATCCGCGCGACTGGACCACGGTCGCTGCGACCCGCGGACGCATCAACGACGCGCCCCTCTTTATCGATGACAGCCCCAACATGACGCTGGTCGAGATTCGTGCGAAGTGCCGTCGCCTCAAGCAGCGCGAGGGCCTGCGGCTGGTCGTCATCGACTACCTGCAGCTGATGACGAGCGGCAAGCGCGTCGAGTCGCGCCAACAAGAAGTCTCGGAGTTCTCGCGTGCGCTGAAGTTGCTCGCGAAGGAGTTGCAGGTGCCGGTCATCGCACTGTCGCAGCTGAACCGTGGTTCTGAGCAGCGCACGGACAAGAAGCCGCAGATCAGCGACCTTCGTGAGTCCGGGTCGATCGAGCAGGATGCCGACATGGTAATCCTGCTGCACCGTGACTCGGTCTATGACAAGGACGTTCGACCCGGCGAAGCTGACCTCATCGTCGCCAAGCACCGTAACGGACCGACTGCGACGATCAATCTGGCGTTCCAGGGGCACTACTCGCGCTTCGCCGACATGGCGCAGGGTGGCGACTTCAACTAGTGTAGGTTCCCGTTGGAAGTGGCGGATTCCGCGCTACATGGCGACCTATTTGGCGGATTCGCCACTTGAACCTCGCACTTACAGAACCTCAATCAGGCTCTGAGGCGAATATTGGCTGACGTTGAGTGCAGCTGAATCCGCAAGATTGCGACACCTAACCGGCGAGAAGTCCGCGCCTGCGCGGACAGCATCACGCGAGGCTAAATAGCGTCCCAACCGATAGGGCCCGACGATGCGGGCTTGGCGTCCGCTGCGTTAGACGTTCGCGGCGGAGAGCTGTTCCGCTCGACTAACGAGGGACCCCAGTGCATCGAACCCGTTGCGGCGGTACAACGCGGTTTTCTCGCCGGGGACGTAGCCGATCTTCTCGACCAAACCCGTGAGAACCAGTCGTGCAACGAGCGGGTGCGCGATGCTGCCAGGAACTCCGGTGGAAAGAATGATCTGCGGAACGGTGAACTCGTCGCCCTCGAGACGCACGATCGCGGAGATGACGCCGAGCATATGACTGTTGCCGAAGAGGGCTCTTGACCATTCGGCTCGGGATTCCATCGTTCCTGTCACAGAGTGAGTCTCTCACAACAATAAGTGTCACGTTCAAGACAAATCAGTAGTCAGTGGATAGCTGACAACGAGTGACTGTATTCGCTAACATGCCGACATGGCAAACATTGAAGGTCCTCGTGACGATCCCGCGGCGATGGTCGCGATACGTATGCAAGAAGACGCCGTTGTCCGCCGCCCGTTGGGCGAGGTCGACTGGGCATCGTTCCCGGACGCGATACCGTGGCGTCGGTTTCAGAGTTATCGAGGCCAAGGCCACTATTCGGGGCTCTATTGGTCAGCCACGATGGGAGACCACGTTGCGTACGAGTCTCGGCTCGAACTTGAGACACTCGTCTTGGCAGACTTTGACCCAGCAATTACGTGGATTCGCTCGCAACCGTTCCGGCTCGAATCGGCGGAGGCATCGACCAAGCAAACTCACGTTCCGGACTTTCTGTTCCGCTTTGCCGATGACCGACTCTCAGTCGTTGACGTTAAGCCTCGGGGACGCCTCGCGAACCCGAAAGTGGTGGCGCAGTTCGAGTGGACCCGTCATCTTGTCGAAGCCCGCGGGTGGGGCTACCAGATCGAAAGCGAGCATGACTCGGTGAAGGTCAAGAACGTGAAGTTCTTGGCTGGCTATCGGCGGGGGCTTCAGTTTGAGCCCTCGCAGATTGAGAAATCAGTGGAGGTCTTGGTTGTACCGATGAGCTTTATGCACGCGGTTCGTACGGTAGCGAGCAGCACCGGCGATGCTGACCATGCCCGGGGTCTTGTTTTACACATGCTGTGGCGTGGCCTATTGAAGGCGGATCTTGATGAGATGCTGCAGGGCACTACCCTCGTGAGGGCGTCATGAGCAAGGTCTCAGAGTTGCGAATCGGGAGCACGCTCGCCTACGACGGCGAACTGTGCAGCATCATGGAGATCTCCGCCGACGCCGTCGTTCTCGTCACGTCGCGCGGCAGAGCTCGCCGCATAAGACTGATCGATCTTCTGAAGTCACCAAAGGAAGGTGGGCTTGCGCAACTCAGCTCTGAAGAGGAGGGGACTGCTGACGGTTTAGTTGACTCGTCTTGTTTGGGGTTT
>NZ_JBQPQZ010000009.1:0-45273 GCF_052266695.1 Microbacterium zouquanmingi | reverse complement strand
CCCCCCCCCCCCCCCCCCCCCCCCCCCCCCCCCCCCCCCCCCCCCGCCTCTTGCTCGTGTCAGGCTATTTCAGCGGGTTGATGTCCTTTGCGAAGTACTGGTCGAGAATCTCATCGGTGAAGTACGGCACGCCGGTACCGGCGAGAGCCTCTGACGAGTAGTCTCCACCGGGCTCGGCGATCTCAGCGAGGTTGTCGTTGTTGATGAGGACCGGCGGCAACGAGATGTAGTTGCTCTTGGGCGATGCGCCGGCGAGCGTACGCATCAGCGTGTCCCAGACCGCATCGGCCTGCTGCACGGGGTCGCCGACCACTCCAGCGGCCGAGTACGTGTCCTTGTTGTCGATCCAGTACGACAATGCTCCTGCCGTGGCACCGTTCATCGAGACGAGCGGCACCTCCCGACCGACCTGCTGGAAGGCGGCGATCGAACCGGTCGCCATACCGCCGAGCTGCAGAACCGCGTCGATCTCTCCAGGGTAAGAGGCGAGGAAGGTCTGCACGCCTTCCTTGGCGGACGGATCGTTGAATGCCGCGGCGACCTCACCGACGACCTCGATGTCCGGGCAGGCCTCGAGTGCGGCATCCACACCCTCGCGACCCTGCACCTGCGGGTCGACGCCTTCGATGCCGTTGACGATCAGGACCTTGCCAGTGCCGTCCGGCAGCTGACCGAGTGTGGCGGCTGCCGCGGCACCCGCATCATGGAAGAAGTTGTCATGCGCCGTGACGGCGTACGTGCTGGGCAGAGTCGCGAACGACGCGGTGACGATGCCGTCTTCTCCTGCTGCATCGACGGCCGAGGCCATCGTCTGGCCCGACATCGGCTGGATGAGGATGCCGTCGACCCCGGCTCCGACGAGCTGCTGGTAGGTCTGCAGCTGCTGGGCGGGGTTGAACTCCGACATCAGGTTGACGACGAGGTCGCCCTCGACCAGGCCCTGCTCCTTGGCTTCGTCGAATCGCTTCTGGAGCTGATCGTGGTACGCCTGGTTGATCGCGGTCGCCAGCGGAAGCATCGTCAGGCCGATCTTCCACGGTCCCTCGCTCTCGGGCAGGTCTGCCCACGCGCTCTTTCCGAGATCCATACCGACGCCCTGGAACGCTGCCTGGATGTCCTCGGGGTATCCCGCCAACAGGCCGTCGGGGTCATTGGGCAGCGGGCCGGTGAGCGAACCGCATCCGGACGCCGCGAGCTGTGCCGTGCTGACTGCGTTGACTGTGTCCTCGCCTCCTGCTGCATTGCCGTTATCGGCGGAGCAGGCGACGAGGGCGCTTCCGGCGAGCACGACTGTCAGCGCGCACAGCGATGTGCGCCGAAACCGCTGACCGGTGATGCTGTGAGTGATCATGGTGCGTTCCTTTGTTCGTTCGATAGGGATGTGATCGGGTTCAGACGCGGTCGCGAACGCGGCGCTCGCGACCATAGAGCATGACGGAGACCAGGATGACGAGGCCGAAGAGGATCTGCTGATCACCCTTGGTGAATCCGTGTCCGGCGAGCACGGTGTTGAGCACCGTGATCAGCAGCACACCGGCGGTGGATTTGATGTAATCGCCACGAGCGCCGACGACGGTTCCGCCGACGACGACCGCTGCCAGGCCTTGGAACATGTAGTGCGCACCCTGGTCGAGGCTGACACTGCCCGCAAAGCCGGCGAGGAGGATGCCGACCAGGCCCCAGCAGAGTCCCGAGATGAGGAATGTGGTGACCCAGATCCGACGAGTGGGCACGAGGGCCAGGTTCGCAGCGCGCCGGTTCGCTCCCACGGCGTAGGTGCGCTTTCCCGCGGCTGTCCAGCGCAGGAAGACGGTGACGACGATGATCACCGCGAACCAGAAGATGACGATGGGGGGCAGTGGGATGAAGCCGAAGGTCTTCGTCACGGGCGAGAGCTGCTGCGACAGCCAGGACGGCACACTGCCGGTGAGGTTGCCGGCGGCGAGCACGTACACGATGCCGAGTCCGAACGCTCCGGAGCCGAGACTGACGATCAGCGGGTTCAGATCAAACCGGTGGCAGATGTAGCCCACGCCCGCCCCGATGAGACCCGTGCCAACGAGCGTGAGAACCGCGACGATCCAGAAGTCGATGCCCAGACGTGCGGGCAGCGCCACGACCGCGAGCCCCGCGGCGGGAATGAGCGACGCGGCGGAGAGATCGATTCCGCCGATGATCATGACGAGCGTGTGTCCGAGCGCGGCGATGCCGACCAGCGACGCGAGCACGAGCATGAGCGTGATACCGCCGACGTTCAGCAGCCCCGGCAGAGTGGCACTGCCCACAGCGAGGATGATGATGATCGCGATGACCTGCAGGACCGGGTACTCCTGCTGCACCTGCACAGCCCGATGCCACGCTTTGCGCCGCGGCGTCTGCTCGGTGCGAATCGTGACGGTGGGTTCTATCGTGGAGTCCTTCGTGAGAGTCATTTCGTGCCTCCTGCAGCACTCAGCTGGCGGCTGAAGATTATGGCGCCGACGAGAGCGGCGCCGTAGACGATCTGCATCCAGGACTGCCCGATGCCGGCGACGCCGAGCGCGCTCTGCAGCAGGTAGATGAACGCGACACCGGCCAGCGGCCCGACGATGCCGCCGCGGCCGCCCTCGATCGCGGTTCCGCCGAGCGCGATGGCGACCAGGCCCGGGATCAGATAGCTCTGAGCAGTGGACGCGTCCACCGCCCCTGACACTGCGACGAGAGCGAATCCGCCGATGCCGGCGACCAGACCGCCCATCGCGTAGGCGCTCAGGCGCACGCGATCGACGTTCACACCGCTCGAGAACGCCGCGGCGTCATTGCTGCCGGTCGCGAGCATCGTACGGATGAAGGGGGTCTGGCGAACGATCAGCCACAGAGCGATCGGTACGAGGATGAACAGCAGACCGATGGGGAAAGCCGACGAGCGGGCGCCGAGATCCGCCACCCAACCGGTCTTCGCGAACGCCGGCACCGGAGCGATCTTCAGGCACAGCCCGATCAGCACGAAGTTCATGCTCAGAGTCGCGATGAGCGGCGAGATCCGCAGCCGCGTGACGATGAAACCGTTGAGCATGCCGAACAGTGTTCCCACCAGGAGGATGATCGGGATGGAGATGACACCACCGAGCCCGGCCGGCACCAGCCACACCACGTAGATGGCGCAGCACATCGTCATCAGCGCGGAGAGCGAGAGATCGATCCCGCCGCCTCCTGCGAGAGGAGCCATGCCACTGGCCATGGCGACGAGCGCGAACGGCGCGAAGTAGAGGATCGTGTGCGTCCAGCTCATGTTCGGCTGGAGGATCATGTTGACGACCAGCAGGATGAGCGCGAGCACGAGCGCCGGAACGAAGTAGAAGCGGGCCACTGCGGTTGCCAGTTTCGCCGCACGGCGAGCGGTCGGCGTCGCCGCCGAGGGCTTGACGTCGGGTGCGATGGTGCTCATGAGGCTTCCTCCTGCTGTCCGAAGTACGCCGAGACGAGCCGCTCGCGGTCGAGCTCGGAGTGAGAGATCTCCGCGGCGATCGCATTCTCGCGGAACACGATCACGCGGTCCATGAGGTCGAGGTGCTCATCGACCTCGGACGAGAGCATGACGATGCACATGCCCTCGGCGGCAAGCTCTGAGATCACCCGGTACAGGTCTCGCTTGGCGTTGATGTCAATGCCTCGGGTGGGATCGTTCAACAGCAGCACCTCGGGATTCGCGGCGAGCCAGCGGGCGAGGATCACCTTCTGCTGGTTTCCTCCCGACAGAGTCGTGATCGCATCGCCGGCATCGCCGTACTTGATGGACAGGGCATCGCGCCACTTCTCCAGCCGCTTCGTCGCGCGCTTGGCATTGACGAAACCCGACCGTCGGTCCTGCTCGAGTGTGGCCACGGCGAAGTTGTCATGGATAGGCATCCAGCCGAAGATCGCGTCGGCGCGACGGTCACGAGGCAGATATACGATGCCGGCTCGCCTGGCCGTGAGCGCGGTGTCGATTTCACGCCTCTGCTTCCCGAACCGCTCGACGGTCCCGGCATAGGGCGCGCGGTGACCTGCCAGCGTGAGCAGGAAGTCTTCTTGGCCCTGTCCGTCGAGGCCCGCGAGCCCGACGACCTCGCCTCGTCGCAGCGTGGCATCGAAGGGAGCAGACCCCTCTGCCAGTGACAGCCCGGTCACTCGAACGGCTTCTGCGGCATCCGCCGCGCTCCCCTTGAGGCGGGTCTCCCGGTTGCGGGCGTCGACAGCCGCCAGTCCGCTCATGTGCTGCACCAGCTCGGCCGGAGTCCATTCGCCACGTCTGAACTCGGCCGTCGTCGCACCTGTGCGCAGCACCGTGATGCGATCTCCGACGATCTCCACCTCGTCCATTCGGTGACTGATGAAGAGCACGCTCACACCGGTCTGGGTGAGCTCGCCGACGATCTCGAGCAGTCGGTCGCGCACCGCGATGTCCAGCGCCGACGTCGACTCATCCAGGATCAGCAGGCGAGGACGGGAGACCAGTGCGCGGGCGATCACGCAGGCCTGCCGTTCGCTCAGGGACAGTGCCCCGATCGGAGTGTCAAGGTCGGGCACATAGCCGAGGAGGCGGTTCAGGCGCTCGCTCGCGAGCACTCGCTTGCGGTCTCGCGGGACCTGCCCGGTCAGCAGTCCCTCGACACCGAGCCAGACGTTCTCGAGCACGCTGCGAGCATCAGCGGTGAGCACCTCCTGGAAGACGGTGATGATGCCCGCCCCGCGTGCGGCCGCTGGATTCGCGAAGCCGGTCGTCTCCACACCGTCGATCGTGATCGTGCCCGAATCGGGGCGCTGCACACCGCTGAGGATCTTGACGAGGGTGCTCTTCCCGGAGCCGTTTTCTCCCATGAGCACGTGCACCTGGCCGGGGGCGATCTCCAGTGTGCACTCGCGAATGGCGCGGACGGGTCCGAACGCCTTTGCGATGCCCTGGACGCGGACTCCATCGGCCAGGGGCTCGCCACCGAAGTCTGCGCGTTCTCGCTGAGCAGATGTTGACATGAGCGGGGCTCCTCACGGCTGTCGACGGCGATGTCGAAGGTGACGACATCGGTGTCTCGGGTGTCGACGTCCTCGTCGAACTGGGTACGTGAATGCAACGCTACGGAAGCGGCGGCGAGACGGCCAAGACGAGAGAACCAAGGATTCATCCATGCACTGATATGGATCGTGCACTGATTCGTCCTTCTCTCCATGCACTCTCGGCATCAATCTGGTAAGTCAGGGTCGCGGTGTCGCGATCAAGCCATCAGGAGGTAACGCGTGGACTCTGGCCAGATCATCCGAAAGCTCGCAGAGACCAGCCCGGATCATGTCGCCGTCATCTTCGAGGACCGGTCATTGACGGCGTCCGAGCTGCTCGATCGCTCTTTCCGGCTCGCCAACGCTCTGCGAGCCTCGGGTCTTGAACCAGGCGACCGCATCGCGACACTCGGTGGCAATGCGCTGCGCAGCATCGAAGAGCTCGTCGGTCTCGCGATCGGAGGGTTCGTGCGAGTCCCCCTGCATCAAGGCAACTCTGCCGACCGCCACCGGCACATGATCGAGCACAGCGGAGCCCGCGCGCTGATCGTCGACGCCGGCGGTCTCCACGAGATCGGTGAGACGACATCGACGGCGGGACTGTCTGCTGTTCTCGTCGACGATGAGCAGGGCGCTTACGAGCAGGCGCTCGCCGAAGCATCCTCTGCCGACCCGCGCGTGGCGATCCGCCCTGGTGACTCGATCCAGATCGGTTATACGGGCGGAACGACCGGTCTACCCAAGGGCGCCATCCAGAGCCACCGTGGTTGGTTCGACGTCACGGTCGAGAACCTGCTCCTCATGGGGCCGCCCGACCCCGAGCACGATGTCTACCTGGCGGCAGGCCCGATCTCCGGCGCTGCCGGGTCCTACGTCTTCTCAGCTCTCGCCCGTGCCATGCCGATTGTGATCGCTCCCGATCGCACGGCTGCCACGGCAGCTCGGCTGGCTGTCGCCCACGGAGCGACCGTCATGCTCGCCCTGCCGCCGCTGATCGAGGAGCTCGCCGGCTCGGAGTCCTTCGACGCCGACGACTTCGAAGGGATGCGCATGGTCATCTCGGCCGGCGCACCCCTTCGCAGCCGCACTATCCGTGAGTTCATCACCCGTTTCGGGCCCATTCTCACTTTCGTCTATGGCCAGAGCGAGTGCCTGCCGATCGCCGCGCTGACGCCAGCCCTGATCCGTCGGGCACTCGCGGGCGAGCCGGAGCTGCTGCAGAGCTGCGGCCTGCCGACCCTGCGCTCGCGCATCGTCATCGTGGATGCCGATGGCCGGGAGGTGCCTCGCGGCGAGGTCGGCGAGATCGCCGCCGACGCCGCAGGCGCGATGGTCGCCTATTGGGCGAATCCAGACGCAACGCGGAAGAAGTTCACGGCCGACGGCCTGGTTCGCACCGGCGACATCGGCCTGTTACGCCACGACGGCGTCCTCGTACTCAGCGATCGCGTCGAGGACGTTCTGACCGTCGACGGTCACGCGGTCTACCCCTCCGCCGTCGAGGATGCGCTCTTCGATCACGCAGCGGTGCGCGAAGTCGTCGTGATCGGACAGGATGATGACGATCTCGGCCAGTTGCCCCGTGCGATCGTGACGCTCAGAGAGGCGGATGCCACGGACGCCGATGAACTGCGGACCTGGTGGCGCAGTGACAGCCGGCTGGCCGTGCTGCCGCTGCAGATCGAAGTCGTCGACGGCGACCTGCCGCGGACTCCAGCGGGGAAGCTCTCGCGCGCGCTGATCCGCGAAGCGTTCAGCGCATCACGCGCCTGAGACGCGCATGCCCTGGCTCTCGCCGGGAGCGAGCACGATGTCGAAGCGCACATCCGCCCAGCATTGGCCCCCGACATCGCGTCCGTCCGGGGTCGCGACGGCACCCTCGTGGTGCGCGAAATCCATGATGAGCGATTCTTTGACACCGAAGACGCTGTCGCCGATCTCCAGTTGCTCGTCGCCGCGCACGAAGATGTGGGTGACGAGAGTGCGATAGCCGGGCGCGGTGACCATGAAGTGCAGGTGCGATGCCCGCACCGGTGAGCGCCCGGTCGCCGCGAGCATCTTGCCGACGGGTCCGTCATACGGAATCGGATAGGGAGTCGGAAACAGCCCCCAGAAGTTGTAGTCGCCGCGCGTGTCGGAGAAGAGATGGGCTCGAGCGGCAGTGCGGCCGTCGTCATACTGCACGTCGTAGAAGCCGTCTTCATCGGCCTCCCAGACCTCGATGCGAGCGCCCGGGATGGGATCTCCGTCGGTGTCGCGCACCGAACCGGTCACGAAGCAGGGTTCACCTGCGGCGCCGAACGACATGTCTCCGCCGAGAGGGATCTCCGGCGCATCCTCGACGAAGAAGGGCCCGAAGACGGTCGCCTCGGTGGCATCGCCTTGAGCCTCGTTGTTCATCGCCACGACCTGCATGGAGATGCCCAGGGTGTCCGACAGGAGCACGAATTCCTGACGGTTCTCCGAGGTGATGTGCCCGGAAGCGGTGAGAAACGCGATGGCGGCGTTCCATTCCGCTTCCGTGAGCCGGACATCGCGGACGAAGGCGTGCAGATGCTTCACGAGTGACTGCATGACCTCCTTGAGACGCGGGTCCTCGGTCTTCTCGAACGATGCGACGACGGTGTCGATGAGATCCTGTTCACGCCGCTGCTGCTCTGCGCTGATCTGAGCCATACTCTGCTCCGCTTCTATTGGACTTCTTCACCGGCCCAGGCTGCGCGCAGGAGGCGTTCGACATCTGCAGCCGTGACCGGTCGGGGGTTGGATGCCGGGATCGCCTTCGCCGAGAGTTCAGCGGCCTCGGGGAGGTCGGACTCCTTCAGCCCGATCTCGGCGAGCGATCCCGCGATGCCCGATTCGCGACGCAGCTCGAACAGTCCGCGGGCCGCTGAGGTTCCGCCCACCGCGGAGAGGATGCGGTCCGCGGCAGCGGGAGCAGCGGGACTGTTGAACGCCGTCACGTACGGCAGCACGATCGCGTGCATCTCAGAATGCGAGAGGCCGTAGGCACCGCCGAGCACGTGACAGATCTTGTGGTGCATTCCGCTGCCGGCGCTCGCGAATGCGACCGCTGCAAGGTATGCACCGTAGAGTGTCTTCTCGCGCGCTTCGAGATCTGCCGCGTCGGCACTCAATCCGCGAAGTCCGGCGACGAGAGTACGCAGGCTCTCCGCACCCATGGCGGTATTGATCGGGTCCGCGCGCGGTGCCCAGAGTCCATCGACGGCGTGCGCCATGGCGTTCATCGCACTGGCTGCGGCAAGGTGCGCGGGCAGCGTCGCTGAAAGGGATGCGTCGTAGACGATGGCCGCCGGCAGCACCTTCGGGTCGACTCCGGTCACTTTGCGATCGTCTTCGGTCAGCCCCCACACATCGGTCGCCTCGCTGCCCGCGAAAGTGGTGGGCACGGCGATGATCGGCAGCCCAGTGTCGCGTGCGACGATCTTTGCGAGCCCCGTCGAAGACCCTCCGCCGACCGAGATCACGGCATCCGCTGCTGTGCTCCCCGCGAGCTCGACCGCCTGTCGGGCGTTCTCGGCCGGAACGTGCTGCACGACGTCGTCGATGCGAGCCGCGACGGAGACGCGGTCAACGATCTCATCAGTCAACGCCACGGTGAAGGCATCCCCGATGAGCAGGACTCGTTGGAAGCCGTGTTCCTCGACAACGCGCTCGAGAAGCTCGACGGCCTGGCCCGTGCCGAACAGCACGCGCTGTGGCAGTGTCGTGTGATCGAATGCGATCGTCATCTTCCGCTCCTGGTCGATCAGCCGGCGAGCGCTGTGCGCGCGGCCTGCACGAGAGAGGTCGGGCGTCGGCCGATCAGCTGCTCGAGTGCGGTCGAGTCGGTGTCGAGCACTCCCTTGGCGATCTCGGCGTCTGCCGAAGCCGTCCACTGCGCGAATCCTTCCGGTGCCCCCGTGGCGACGATCGCGGCGATGAGCTCATCGCCGTCATGATCGCGGTATTCGACGGGCTTGCCTGAGACCTCGGCGAGAGCCGAGGCGAATTCTTGGAGCGTGACCCCCTCGCCGCCGAGCTCGAACGTCTCGCCCGGCTTCGGTTCGAGCAGCACGACCGCCGCCGCATCCGCGTAGTCCTTGCGTGTCGCCGCCGCGATGCGGGCTCCGCCTGCACCGCCCAGCAGCATTCCCTGCGCCACCGTGCCTGCGGCACCGGCGGTGTAGTTCTCGGTGTACCAGCCGTTGCGGAGCACCGTGTACGGAAGACCCGAGCCCGCCAGCGCCGCCTCGGTCGCGCGGTGTTCATCAGCGAGGATGAGCGTCGACGAGTCGGCGTTGATGAGGCTGGTGTAGCCGATGAACGAGACACCGGCTCGCTTGGCGGCGTCGATGACGTTGCTGTGCTGTGCGAAGCGCTGACCGATCTCGCTTCCCGAGACGAGCAGCAGTCTCTCGACGCCGTCCAATGCGGTGTCCAGAGATGAGGGATCGTCGTAGTCCGCCTGACGAATGGCGACGCCCTCTGCTGCGACCTTCTGCGGGGTGCGAGCGATGGCGACGATGTCTGCCGCGGCGACACCGCGCTCCAGGAGAGACTCGATGATGAGGGCGCCCAGCTGGCCGCTGGCTCCCGTGACGGCGATCTTCATTTCCGCATTCCTCCGAGGTTCGCGTTCAGGGTGTGGGGATCTTCTTGAAACGGCTGTGATGGAACACGAGTGGCGAGACGTCTCGTGCCTCCTCGACGCTGTGGACACGCAGGACCACGAGTGTGTGATCGCCGACGACCTGCTCCAGCTCGACGGAGCATTCGAACGTCGCCGATGCGTCATCGAGCAGGATGGCCCCCGAAGGGGTCAGCCGCCATTCGAGACCGGCGAACCGATCCGGCACCTTCACTGCTAGCTGACGGGCCGCCACGCTGTGCTCCTCGCTCAGCACGCTGATGCCGATGCGCGCTGCGCGCCGAAGGTGCGCCCATGTCGAGGAGCCCTCGAGGATGTAGACCGAGACCAGCGGCGGGTCGATCGACACTGATGTGAAGGAGCTGCAGATCATCCCATGCGGCTGCGCGCCGGGAACTCCATCCGGATCGGTGGCGCACATCGCGACCACACCGCTGGGGAAGCACGAGAACACGCTGCGCAGAGACGCGGCATCCAGAGTCACCTGAGGCGACTCTACGACTTCAGCCAACACGAACCGTTCCTCCATCCACATGCATGACCTGAGCAGTCATCAACTCGGCTTCGTTCGAGACGAGATACGCCAGCGTGCCGACGAGATGCTCGGGAAGCATCTTCGTCTGCACGCTCTGCGTGGTGGCGACAGCGCCGAAGACCTCCTCATCGACGAAGCTCAGGAGGCCGTCGGTGCGGACCATGCTCGGTGCGATCGCATTCACGGTGATCCCGAACTGACCGAACTCGGTCGCCAGCGCACGGGTGAGTCCGACGACGGCCGACTTCGACGTGCCGTAGTGCGATCCGTTCGGCACCGCGACCCATGCCGAAGAAGAGCTCATGTTGACGATGCGCCCCCACCCCGTCTTGGTCATCGCCGGCGCCAACGCCCGGGTGACGAGGAACATCGAGTCGAGGTTGATCGTCATCATGCGGCGCCACTGGTCGAACGTCATCTCCAGGAACGGGATCGGCGGGTCGGGGTGGATCGCGGCGTTGTTCACCAGGATCTGCACGGGCCCGAACTCGCGCTCGACGGTCGCGGCGGCGGCGGATACGGCTTCAGGATCGGAGATGTCGACCTTGACGGCGAGCGCGCGACCGCCGGCGGCGGTGATCGCGTCGACCGTTTCGGCGCCGTCGCCGAGGTCGAGAATGGCGACGGCGGCGCCGTCTGCTGCGAGCCGCTCCGCGAAGGCCCGGCCGATGCCGCGCGCTCCGCCGGTGACGACCGCGGTCTTTCCATTGAGATCTGACATCTCGTTACTCCTCTGCGGTTCTGCGCTGCTCAGTAGACGGACTCGGCTTCGCCGAGATGGATCATGCCGATGCGCTGCATCAGCTGGCCGTACTGCGAGACGTTGTGCGAGCGATACATCTGCACGTCGCGCTGGTAGCGCTGCATGCGCTGCCCCTTCTTCGCGGCGCTCGCACCGGCCGAGCGGTAGAGCATCTCGACGACCTCGCACGCCATATCTCCGGCCTGGATGAGCTGGCCGAATCCTTCGACGTCCATCGCGCGGGTGTACGGGCTGCCGGTCTCCGCCGTGATGCGGCTGCGCTCTTCGAAAACCTCGTTCACATGGATGAGGATCGATTCGGCCGAGTCGGTCTTGACGATAGCCGTGCCGAACTCGCGCTGGTGCTGGGGATCCTTGGACCGCTGCTGCTGCGGGGGCAGCAGCGTCGTGCGTGAGGTGATGATCTCGCGGTATTCGTCGATCGCGGCACGCGCCGTGCCCACCATGACCGAGACGAGCTCGGTCATCAGGAAGGTCTGCGGAATCCCGAGGTAGATCGGGTTGCCGTGGTACTCGAGCCCGGGTGATGTCGAGATCGTCGGCACGGTGAGCCAATCGCCGTCGACGACCCAGCTCTCCGGAACGAACTGGCTCTCGACGAGGATGCTGTTCGATCCGCTCGCACGCATGCCGAGGATCTTGTCGCCGCCCCAGTCGTCGATGCGCGAGAACTGCTCGGCAGAGACCATGGCGTTCAGGAACTTCTTCGGCGCCCCATCGGGCTGCCCCTCGAGCATCACACGGACGATGGCGTGCGTCGCATAGGGGTTGCCCGACTGGTAGGGCGAGCGGGCGTTGATGATGTAGCCGCCGTCGACCTTCTTCGCGGTGCCGGCGGGCGGCATCGACTGCGAAGAGCGGAAGTAGCCCGTGTCGTTGTTGAACACCTGCTCCTGTGCCTCGATCGGCCACCACGAGGCGACCGACAGCGCGTGCCCGTGTCCGAGTGAGTAGCACCAGCCGCTGCCCGGGTCGCCCTGCGCGATCTCCATGACCGTGCGGGCGAAAGCGGTGGGACCCAGCTCGAGGCCACCGAAGCGCTTGGGTGTGAGCAGGTGGTAGAGGCCGAGGTCGACCATCTGCTGGTGGACTTCTTCGGTGTAGTAGCCGAGTTCTTCTGCCGTATCCTGCTGCTCGCGGAGCAGGCCGCGCAGTGAACGTGCAGCTTCGACGATCTCATCGGCGGTGGCCGTGCGGTCGACTGTCGTGATGGTCATCATGCTCCTTCGCAGCTTTTCGATGGGGCACTGCCTCGTGCGCCTTTCTACATAGTAGACGCTATCGTCTCGTAAAGACAACTCCGACATTCTGAGCGATTCCAATGAAAACGGGACAGAGCTGTGAACTACGGCACAGCCCTGTCCCGTAAATGGGTCAGCGGTCTCAGCGACCCGGGTAGAGCGTCGCTCCGATCACACGGCGCTCGGCGACTGCATCCAGCATCGCTGCGATCCCCGAAAGATCCGTTTCGGAGTCAAGGATCGCCCCGAAGTCGAGCGCACCGGACTCGAGCAGGTCGATCGCAGCCGGAGTGTCGCGACGGATGCCGAAGCCACCCTGCTGGCTGCCGTGCACGGTCTTGCCCTGGCAGGCCAGGGGCGTGGCCGGGAACTCCACAGACGCACCCATGTTCAGGGGCACACTGGAGAGCACGACAGTGCCCCCGGCCGGAGCCATCGCCCATGCCTGCTGCATCCCCTCGGTCGAAGCGGAAGCCTCGAAGACCATATCGGCACCCCGGCCCAGCGGTCCGCCGCGATCGGGACCCGCAGCCTGCACAGCGGCGACAGGGTCGACGTCGGTGGGGTCGATGACGAGGTCAGCACCGGTGGCCGCCGCCACCTCGCGGCGAGCGGCGACAGGGTCGATGCCGATGACGGTGCGGGCTCCGGCGAGCTTGGCCGCCTGCACGTAGCTGAGCCCGCAGGGCCCGAGGCCCACCACGGCGACTGTGTCAGTCGGCTTGATTGCCGCGATGCGGAGCGCCGGGCCGATACCGGAACTGCCACTGATCGTCAGGAACGACAGCACGTCGTCGCCGAGTTCCGTGTCGACGGCGACCAGCTGAGACTGGGGCACGATCGCCGCTTCGGCGAACGAACCGACAGCGCTCGATGCGTGCACGCCGAGGCCGTCCTTTGTACGTGCGATCGCCGGACCATCGAACTGGATCTGTGCGCACCAGTCCGGTCGGCCATTGCGGCAGTACCAGCAGTCATCGCACTGGGGCGTGCCATAGATCAGCACACGATCGCCGATCTTGACGGCGGTCACCGCGTCGCCGATGCGCTCGACGATGCCCACGCCGCCGTGACCGAGCACCCGCGGCAGCGGACCGGGGCCGCCCTGGTTTTCGTCCCGGATGAAGAGCTGGTCCGATATCGATACGTTCGATGCGGTCACCCGCACCTCCACATACTGGGGATCGAGTTCCTCGAGATGCTCGAGCTCCTCGACGCCGAACTGCACGGTGCCGTCCTCGGCCCGCCCCCGCAGAACTGCGGCTCTGAATGCACGGGTCATGGTGTTCCTCTCACTCGGTGGCTCATCACGCGCGCGTGAGCGCGACGCTGGGTCCTGGGCGGTCGACATAGGCGATGGCCCGCCTGCCGCTGACAGTCACGGACAGTTCGCCGATGCCGTCGATCCGCAGCGTCACCACGTCACCATCGACGATCGGACCGACCCCTGCCGGAGTCCCTGTCGCGATCACATCGCCTGGCTCCAATGTCATCACAGAACTGGCATAGGCGATGACCGCGGGCACGCTGTAGATCAGCTTGGCCGTCGTGCTGTCCTGCTTGAGCTCGCCGTTCACCTCAAGGCGCAACGCGACATCGCCGGGATCGCCGAACTCGTCGGCCGTGACGACCACCGGGCCGAGAGGGGTGAAGGTGTCGAATGACTTGCGAGTGGAGCGGTCCTCGGTGGATCGCACGGTGATATCCAGCACGCCGGTGTATCCGTAGACATGATCGAGCGCCTCATCCAGAGGGATGTCTCGGCCACCGCGCCCGATCACGACGGCGAGCTCGCCCTCGTAGTCGGTGCGCTTGTCGGTGTATGGCAACTCGATGACTCCACCGGGTCCGGTGACCGAAGTGCTGGCTTTCAGGAACACCCCCCAATCCAGGATCGTGTTCGAGTCGGGCATCTCGTCGACATGCTCGTAGTAGTTCGCCGGCGCCCCAAGGATCTTCCCCGGTCGCAGCAGCGGAGCGTCCCACGCGACGTCGGCGATCGGCACGCTCGGCGCAGACGCCAGCATCCCTTCATCGATGCGGATGCCACGACGGATGACCTCGTGAAGCGGTCCCTGCGGAGCATCCGATCCGACGAGGTCCGTGACGTCTCGGACCACCGGCTCCTGCACGACGCCGAGTCGGCCACCGTTGAACAGACCGATCCTCATGACAGCACCCGCTCGGACTCGAGTGGTTCATAGACGTCGCGATGCGGCGGGATCACCGGCAGCGGAACGTCGCCGGAGGTCGTGTAGATCCAGTCGATGAAGCGTCGATCATCCGGTGCGATCGTGCGCAGCAGCGCATCGCGCTGATCGGCCTCGCTGCCCGCGACATGGCTGAGCTCTCCCCAGAAGCGCGAACCGCGCTGCACCGCCGATGAGCGGTCGAAGCGGCGCCTCTCGAACTCGTTCCACGCAGCCGGGATGTCGTCGGGAAACTCAGTGAGGACTGCGGCGAGCGCCACTGCATCCTCCATCGCCTGACCTGCACCCTGCGCGAGGTACTGGTGCGTCGGGTGAGCCGCGTCGCCGGTGAGTACGACCCGGCCTTTCGACCAGCCGGCCTGCGGGGCACGGTCGAACTGCACCCACTTGTGCGAACGATCTATCTTCGAGAGAAGACCCCTCACGAACGGACTCGCGGCCGCGAAGGCCTCGTCGAGTTCTTCCTCGGTGCCCCAGCCTTCCGAGCCCACCGGGGCACGGTCGCTGCGGAACGAGACGACGACGTTGACCTCGCTGCCGCCGCGAATCGGATAGTGCATCACGTGGTGATGCGGGCCAGTGCGCAGGGTCACGGCGTTCTCGACGTCATCCGTGCGCGCGATCGTGCCGCGGTAGATGACGTACTGCGATGCCAGCGGGACCTGGTCGTCGATGACGTGTCGGCGAACACGCGAGCGGATGCCGTCGGCGCCGATCACCGCGCGACCCTCATGGACCGCGCCTTCGGCGGTGGTCACGCGAACCCGGTCGCCCAGATCCTCGATGCCGTCGATCGTCTGCCCCGGGATGATCGTGACGTTCCCGGTCGACTCGGCCGCCTTCATGAGGCCCGAGAGCAGATCGCCGCGGTGCATCACTGCGTACGGCTCCTCGTAGAGCGCGCGGAACTCATCGTCGAACTCGAAGGCGACGACCTCCTCATCGGTGTTCACGTCTCGCATGACGGCACGACCGGGCAGCACTTCCTTCTGTGCGAGATGCTCACGCACTCCGAGGTCGCGGAGGATGCGCATCGCGTTGGGGCCGACCTGAAGACCGGCGCCGACCTCGGCGATGACGGCCGCACGCTCAAGGAGTCTTACAGGGATCCCGGCTCGCCCGAGAGCGAGCGCGGCGGTGGCGCCGCCGATGCCGCAGCCGACGATGAGGACTTCGTCACTTCGTTCTTCCTGTGCCATGTCACTTCTCCGGTGCAGCGTCGGCGCTCTGCTCGCGCAGCAGGCCGAAGGGCTCGTAGATCGGACGGTCGGTCATCTCGAAGAGGACGACGTCACTGCCCTCTTCAGCGAAGTGCTGGTACCAGTTCCAGGAAGGGACGACGAAGAAGTCGTCTTCTTCCCAGTCGAAGCGCTCGCCGTTGATGATGCTGTGACCGCGACCCTCGAGTACGCAGAACACTTTGCTCGGGGTGTGTCGACGCGCGAGGCCGTGGCTGCCCGCGGGCACCATGCTCAGCGAGCAGCCGATCGTTGCGATGACCGGGCCACCCGTGAGCGGGTTGACGTAGTCGATCGATGCCCCCTCAGCCGGTGATCCCTCGACTTCGTGCAGCGCGAAGAGGGTCTTGCGCGCCCGGTCGTACGGATACTTGTTGATCGGCGAGTAGGTCTTCTTCCAGGTCTCCTTGACACCTGAGGGAACCAGACCCGCACCATAGCGGGCGACGCTGGCGTCTTCGGGCTGGTTGAGGGGCTGGAGCCCGTCTTCGTGCTCCTCCGCGAACTGGGCGTGCTGACCTCGCACGAATGGGACGTCGAGTCCGTCCAGCCAGATCATCGGCTCATCGGCCTGCAGGCGATGATCGTGCCACGCGTACTGCGGGGTGAGCACGAGGTCGCCTCGATGCATGAGCACCGGCTCGCCGTCGACCGTGGTGTGGCCGCTGCCGTGCAGCAGCAGGCGGATCGCACTGGGCGAATGACGATGCGCGCCGGTCTCCTCACCCGGGAGCACGAGCTGATAGCCGGCGACGATGTTGTGGCTCGTGCCGAAGACGCGCTTCGGGTTCGACGCGTTGAGCGCCCGACGATCGTAGTCGTCATCCTCCGTCATGACATCCGCTGATTCGTGCAGCAGCGGGTAGATGTCCTTCGCCCGCCAGACGTACGGAACCTCGTCGAGCGTCGGCTCGGTTGCCATCGTGCCGGGGATGGTCCAGAGCGCGGCCACGTTGGCCTGCTTGAGCCGCTCGTAGTAATCGGTCTTGACTGCTTTGTCGATCGCCATGACGTCGCCTCCATTGAAACGTCAACGGATAGTCCGTTGACTGACTATTTCGACCACCGTATCCAGATGGCTCGAAGTGTGTCAATGCGTAGCGCGGTCATCATGGGGGTTCGTATCAATCGGCGCCGGACCCGTATCAATAGGGCACATGATTCGACCTCAAAGTCATCCGTCGACGGAATAATCGATCAGATGGGCATCATGGAAGACTCGCGCCGCGTTCCCGCCGCGCTGCTGCTCGTGCTCGGCACGCTGACCGCGATCAGTACTCTGGCGACCGATATCTACCTACCGGCGATGCCGGTCATGGCGGCCGATCTGCAGACCGACGCTTTATGGATCCAGACGACGCTGAGCGCATTCATCCTCGGCATGGCCGCGGGGCAACTCTGCTTGGGCCCGCTCTCCGACGCGGTCGGTCGCCGATGGCTACTCATCGGCGGATCAGCCATCGCTCTCATCGCAACAGTGCTCGTCGCGCTCGCGCCGAACGTCGAGATGCTCATCATCTGGCGGGTGCTCCAGGGAATCGGTTCAGCCGCAGGCGTCGTGATCGGCCGGGCCATCGTATCCGACCTCGCCGATGAGGAGAATACCGCACGCGCTTTCTCGATCCTCGGCCTGATCGGCGGCGTCGGGCCCATCATCGGCCCTCCAGTGGGCGGCCTGATCCTCGGCTGGGCCGCGTGGCCGGTCATCTTCTGGATTCTCGCCGCGCTCTGCCTCATCGCGCTTCTCGGTGTCATCCTGCTCGTGCCCGAGACTCTGCCGGCGCAGAACCGCGTCAGCGGTGGACTGCCGGCCTTCTTCCGCTCGACGGCCGGCCTGCTCAACGACCGCACGTTCCTCTCCGCGACCCTGATGATGTGCTTCGCCGTCGGCGCGACTTTCGCTTATATCGCAGCATCCCCCTTCGTCATCCAGACGATTCTCGGCTTCGACGCCATGTCCTACACGATCATCTTCGCGATCAACGGGATCGGTCTGACCCTCAGCGGCGCCATCGCCGCGAAGACCGTCGGTCGGGTCAGCGAGACCACGCTCTGCCGCTTCGGACTCTCCGCTCTGACGCTCGGCGGCACCATCCTGCTGCTTGCGACCGTGTTCGACGCATTCACGGCGTGGCTCGTGCTCCCCGCTCTGTTTCTCATTCCGACAGGTATGGGCGCCGTCTTCGGACCGGGAACGGCGCTCGTCATCCGCAACGCCCGGCGCACGGCGGGTACCGCCATGGCGCTACTCGGCTGCGGACAGTTCATCTTTGGCAGCATCGCCGCACCGCTCGGCGGTGTGGGCGGCGCCACCGAGAGCCTGCCCGTCGCACTGGTGATTGTGATCAGCGGGGCCATCGCACTCGGTCTAGTGCAATGGCTCACCGCCACCCGCTCGCTCGATTCGAGGAACACGGCGGAAGTAGCTTCCGCCGAGCGATGAATGCCGCCTCGCTACACCGGCTCGGCCTGCTTCCCGGACGCCTCGGGATCGGCATCCCCGCCGACGGTGCCCTCGACGACGGGAAGGATGATGCCCAGCGGCATGGTGCTGGTGTCGAGCAGCTCGTTGTCCTCCTGCCCCTCGACGAGCTCTTTCGCCTCCGCCTTCGTCTCCACCGTCGGGAAGGAACCGAGCAGCGGGCGCTTTGCCGTCTCCTTCATCGTCAGCATCGCGATTCCCCCGAGAGCCGCGAAGAACATGATGTAGAACGCGGGCATGTAGGTGTTGTCGGTGAGATCGATCAGCGCCTGACTGAACAGCGGCGTCGTGCCGCCGAACAGCGACACGGCAAGGTTGTAGGCGACCGCCATCGCGCCGAAACGGGATGCCGTCGGGAACAGCGCAGGCAGAGCGGATGCAGAGATCGCGACGTAGAACGCGACAGGGATCGCGACCATCGCCAGCGCGATGAACACCGCCCATTCCTGGCCGATCTGCATGATCGAGAACGCCGGCACCATCAGGATGATCGTCGCGCCGACCGCGATGCCGTACACGGGCTTGCGTCCGATGCGGTCAGAGAGCTTGCCTATCAACGGCAGACACGCACTCATCACGATGAGCACGGGCACGGTCGCGATGGCGGCCATGAGGTTCGACACCCCGACTTCGGTCTCGAGGTAGGTCGGCATGTAACTGGTCAGCGCGTACCCCGCCGTGTTGGTCGCCGACACCAGCGCGATGCCGATGAGCACCTCGCGCCAGTGATGACGGAAGATGCCCGGGATGCCGTGGCGTCCGAGCGGGTCGTCCTCCTGCCCGGCGCGAGCGTCCTCTGCTTCTGCTTCGAAGGCCGGAGTCTCGGGGATCTTCAATCGGAACCAGATCGCCACAGCCCCCAGCGGGATCGCGACGAGGAATGGGATGCGCCATCCGTAATCGACCATGGCGCCGTCGCCGGAGATCCCCTCGACGATCCACGTGGTCACCGCGACCGTCGAGGCACCGGCGGCGAAGCCGATGTACGAGCCGACGTCGAGGAACGATGACCAGTACCCGCGTGAGCGGTCGGGCGAGAACTCCGAGACGTAGGTCGTGGCACCGGCGTACTCGCCGCCAGTGGAGAAGCCCTGGATCATCTTCAGCAGATACAGCGGCACGATCGCCCAGAGGCCGATCGCCTCTGATGTGGGAAGAAGACCGATGAGGGCGGTCGCCGTGGCCATCATCGCCATGGTGACGAACAGCACCTTCTGCCGGCCGATCCGATCCCCCAGCGGTCCGAGGATGAAGCCACCCAGAGGCCGCACAAGGAACGAGATCGCGAAACCGAAGAGTGTCAGCAGCAGACCGAGGCCGCCCGATGCATCACTGGTGAACACGGCGGTCAGCGTCACCGCCAGGTAGCCGTAGATGCCGAAGTCGAACCACTCCATGAAATTTCCGACGACGGTGCCGGTGATCGCTGTTCTCAGCTTCGACTTCTTGACGACGAGGACATCGTCGACTTCGAGACGCCTGGGGCGCGTGATCGCTTTCTTTCGGCTGGGCATCGGGTTCTCCTTCTGGGCCGATTGAATGGCATCCAAGCTACGCCGACGCGCGCCATTGAGCCACAGCATCGGCGGCGTTGCCGCAACTTTCCCGCGTGCTGCGCGGATTCGGGTCGCGATTCGTGGAAGTGCGCCAATCACATCTACGGTGAGATCCAGCGCACTAAGCACAACGCCGGTGTGCACCTGGACCCAGCGCGAAAGGACCGTGCATGACCCCGCGCAGCCGTCGCCCCGTGATCTTCGCGATCATCGCGCTGTGCCTGGTCGCCACCCTGATGCGGCCGGCGATCACCGCGGTCGGGCCGGTCATCGACCGCATGTCGCAGGACACCGGCATCCCGCTCGCGCTGCTCGGATCACTCTCGACGATCGTACTC
Source organism: Microbacterium zouquanmingi (assembly GCF_052266695.1). NCBI lineage: Bacteria > Bacillati > Actinomycetota > Actinomycetes > Micrococcales > Microbacteriaceae > Microbacterium > Microbacterium zouquanmingi. The sequence goes on along the minus strand of NZ_JBQPQZ010000009.1, from coordinate 25,246 downwards.
ATCACCTGGGCGATCGTCTCCCCGTTCGCCCACGGTTTCGGCCGTCGGTTCGGACTCGGCGGGGCCGTGCTCGCGGCGATGGGGCTGCTCGCCGTCGGCGTGATTGTGCGCTCGCTGCCTGGTTCGACGGCCTGGCTGTGGGTCGGCACGGCGATCATCGGCGTCGCCCTCGCGATCGGCAACGTGTTGCTTCCGGCTGTGATCAAACGCGACTTCCCGCTGCGCGTGCCGATGATGATGGGCGTCTACTCCGCGCTGCTCGGCGGCGCGGGAGCCGTGGCATCCGGCCTCGCCGTGCCGATCGCGGATCTCAGCGGCAGCGATACCGGGGCCGGATGGCGCCTCGCGCTGCTTGTCACCGGGGCGGCCGTCGCGCCGCTCGCGCTCTTCGCGTGGTGGTTCGTCAGTCGGCGCGAGATGCGGGCGATGCGCGGAAGCACTGCGGCTCCGGCATCCCGCCTCGGCATCTGGCGCGACCCGATCGCCTGGCAGGTCGCCGCCTACATGGGCGTGCAGTCGACGACGTTCTATGTGCTGGTCACCTGGCTCGCGACGATGTCGCTCGCTACCGGCCGCAGTGACACACTCGCCGGTGTCGACGTGATGATCTACCAGATGTTCTCTCTGGTGGGAGCCCTCACGGTCGCCCTCGCCATGCGCGGCCGCGGCGCGCGCATCACTCCAGGCGCGCTGCCGTTGCTCGGCTTCGTCGGCATCATCGGCCTGATGATCTGGCCGGATGCCATCGGCATCTGGGTCGTGCCGCTCGGCGTCTTCTCCGGGCTGTCGCTCGGCGTCTCGTTGACTCTGATGGCTCAGCGTGCCCGCGATCACCACACGTCATCCGCGCTATCGGGGATGTCGCAGTCGGTCGGCTATGCCATCGCGGCCATCGGGCCGGCGCTGTTCGGAGCCGTGCACGCGATGACCGGGAACTGGACGGTTCCGCTGATCATCCTGCTGGTGACGATGACGCTGCAGGGCGTGTTCGGCGCCTTCGCCGCACGCGATCGCTACGTGCTCGAGCGCCCGTGACCCTCGTGAACCTGCAAAACCACGCCCAAAGAGCGTCGATTCGCTGCGGGCTCGGCGTGGTTTTGCGGGTTTGGGCGCTCAGTCCTCGGCGGCGCGCGTCGCCTTGCGATCGGCGATGAGCGTGTCACGCACCTTGCGGCGCAGCACCTTGCCGATGAGCGAGGTCGGCAGCTCTTCCCACACCGTGTAGGCGCTCGGGCGCTTGTACTCGGCGAGGCTGTCACGGGCGGCGGCACGCGCAGCATCCTCGTCGAAGGACGCACCCTCTTCGAGGACGACGACGGCCGTCACCACCTCGGCTCCGCTGCCGCGCGGAATGCCGATGACAGCGCAGGCCGCCACGCCAGAGACCGAGGTGATCACCTGCTCCACCTCGCTCGGCGACACGTTGAAGCCACCGGTGATGATGAGCTCCTTCTTGCGGTCGACCACGGTCACGAACCCGTCTTCGTCCTGCACGACGAGGTCGCCGGTGCGCAGCCATCCGCCATCGAGCAGCGTGGCTGCGGTCTCCTCCGGGCGCTTCCAGTACCCGTGGAACACCTGCGGACCGTGGATGAGAAGCTCGCCGACCTCGCCCAGCTCGACCTCGCGAGTGGGCTCATCCGGGTCGACGACCTTGATGTCGGTGGAGGGGAACGGCAGGCCGATCGCGCCGATGCGGCGAGCATCCGTGAAGGGGTTCGCCAGGGCGACGGGGCTCGTCTCGGTGAGACCGTACCCCTCGTTGAGCATGCTGCCAGCCTGGTCTTCCCAGCGCTTCACGATCGCAGGGGTCAGCGTCATCGCGCCAGAGATCGCGTAGACGACGCCGGTGAGATCGAGCTTTCCCTCCTTGGAAACGCGCGAGAGCCGATCGAACATCGGCGGAACGGCGGGCACGAACGTCGGCGGGAACTTCTTCGCCGCCTTCTCGACGAGCGCAGGATCGAAGGTCGGGAACAGCACCGCGCACGACCCGGTCTCGACCGAGTAGATCACCGAGAGCAGAACGCCGAAGGAGTGGAACATCGGCAGCAGCCCGTAGATGCGGCCGTCGCCGCGGGTAAAGTCCGGCATCCACGCCTTGCCCTGGCGGGCGTTGGACCACAGGTTCGAATGCGTGATGATCGCGCCCTTGGGCGTTCCGGTCGTGCCCGACGTGTACTGCAGGCAAGCGATATCGGATGCTTCAGGGCGAGGATGCGACGACGGCAGCGGCTCGCTCTTCTCGAGTTGCGCGAACGGTGTCGCCCCGGGAGCGGGAGCCGTGAGTTTCTCGCGCGATTCGCGAGCCTTTGCGATCGGCAGGCGCAGCGCAAGACGCATCCCGAACGGCATCGCGCGCGTGATGTCGACGGCGATGATGTCACGGATGCCGAGGTCGGCGGGAAGCGCCTGCAGCGTCGGCACGATCTTGTCCCAGGTGATGACGACGGTGGCGCCGTGGTCACGGAACTGTACTTCGAGCTCGTCGCGGGTGTAGAGCGGGTTGTGCTCGACGACGACGGCACCCAGGCGCAGTACGGCGTAGAACGCGATGACGTGCTGGGGCGCGTTCGGCATGATCAGCGCGACACGGTCGCCGGCCTTCACTCCTCGCTCGCGCAGAGCGTTCGCCACGCGAGAGACGCGGTCGCCGAGTTCGCGGTAGCTGACCGTGCGATCGAAGAACGCGATCGCCGGTCGGTCGTTCCATTCGGCGACGCGTTCGTCGAGCAGATCGCTGAGGGAACCGGTGACCGGCTCGATGTCGATCGGAGTGCCCGGTGCGTAGAACTTGTTCCAGGCGCGCGTCTCGTTCAGGTGCATAGCGAAAGCCTACGCGGGAGCACCGTCACACGCGGGCAGCGACCAGCTCCGCTTCGATCTCGGATACTGTGCGCTGCAGCGCAGGCAACAGTTCCGCCCGCACGTCGTCAGCCGCACCGCGGGCAGTGCTCGTCGAGACGTTGAGCGCCGCGGTCACCCCGGCGCGCGTCCGCAGCGGAACGGCGATCGAGCGCAGCCCGTCTTCGAGCTCGCCATCGACCATTGCCCAACCCTGCGCGCGGACGCGTTCGAGCTCTGCGGAAAGCTCCGCCGGATCGACGCGTGTGCGCGGGGTGTAAGCCACCAGTTCGCCTACGGTCTCGGCGGCAGCTGTCTCCGGAAGCGCCGCGAGAAGCACACGCCCCATGCTGGTCGCCGCTGCGGGCAGTCGCGTGCCGATCGTGATGCGCACGCTCATGATGCGACGGGCGGCGGCGCGCGCGACGTAGACGATCTCGTCACCGTCGAGCACAGCGACCGACACCGATTCACCGATTTGATGCGAAAGCTCATCAAGGTGCGGCTGCACGATCTCCGGCAGCGAGAGCGATGAGAGATATCCGTAGCCGAGTTCGAGAATGCGCGGGGTCAACCGGAATCTGGCGTCCGGGGTCGCCCGAACGTAGCCGAGCTGCTCGAGCGTACGCAGGAACCGGCGTGCGGCGGCGCGCGGGATGTCCGCCCGACGAGCAACCTCCGCGAGCGACAGTTCGGCTGGCTCCCCGTCGAACGTGCGGATGACGGCGAGCCCCCGCGCCAGCGACTGCACGAAGTCGGCAGATGCCGGATCGGCAGCGGGTGCGGCATCCATTTCGGTCACTCGAGAACCCTAACGCCCCTTGCCACCGTGCAGATCCGGAGGACATCTCTCGAATCGGAGGAGGCCTGACCGGAATCCATCCTCCGGATCATGAGATTTCCTCCGTTTCGCGGGAGCGCGCGGCGACGCCGCGCCGTCCCGGATGCCACGGCTCAGCGCTCGAGGACGACGGCGAGGCCCTGGCCGACACCGATGCAGATCGCCACGACCGCGACGCCGCCACCGCGGCGCGCGAGTTCATGTGCGGCATGGCCGATGATGCGTCCGCCGGATGCTCCGAGCGGATGCCCGATCGCCAGCGCCCCGCCATGGATGTTGAGCTTTGCGGGATCCAGGCCGGGCCAGCCCCGCAGGCACGCCAGCGACTGCGATGCGAACGCCTCGTTCAACTCCACGAAGTCGACGTCGGCCCAGGTGCGGCCCGCGCGGGCGAGGGCCTTGTTGGCCGCCTCGATCGGCGCGGTCGGGAACTCATCCGGGTCGACGCCGTGCGCACCACGACCGGTGATGCGCGCCAGCGGCTCGACGTCGAGCACGCCCTCGGCACCCAACAGCACCGCTGAGGCGCCGTCATTGATCGACGAGGAGTTCGCGGCTGTCACGGTGCCGTCCGCGGCGAACAGAGCACGGAGCCCGGCGAGCTTCTCGACCGTCGACCCGTCGCGGATGCCCTCATCGCGGACAAGCTCCGCACCCGGCACCTGCACGATCTCGCCGTCATAGATGCCCTCAGCCCATGCCTTGGCGGCAAGCTCGTGCGAGCGCACCGCGAAAGCATCCTGATCTTCGCGCGAGAGGCCCCAGGTGGCGGCCGTCTTCTCGGCGGCTTCGCCGTTCGAGATCGTCCAGCCCGTCGGCAGCGCCTCGTTGGTCATGCGCCAGCCGATCGCGGTGTTCCACATCGTCTGGTTGCCCGTCGCAGGGTACGGCTTGGCCGACTTCTCGACCACGAACGGCGCCCGGCTCATCGACTCCACGCCGCCCGCGAGAATGATCTCGGCATCCCCGGATTCGATCGCCCGCGCACCCTGGATGACGGCCTCGACGCTGGAGGCGCACAGCCGGTTCACCGTCGTGCCGGTCACCGTCGTCGGGAATCCGGCAAGCAGAGCACCCATTCGGGCGACGTTGCGATTGTCCTCGCCAGCCTGGTTCGCGTCGCCGAAGATCACATCATCGATGCGTGCCGCATCGAGCCCGGTGCGCAGGATCGTCGCACGCATCACTGTCGCCGCAAGATCATCGGGACGGATGCTGGCGAGCGCACCGCCCGCGCGCCCGAACGGAGTGCGGACAGCGTCGTAGATATAAGTGGTCATTGCAGCTCCAAGCCAGTCAGCTCTGAAAGGGACTTCACCGTATTCTCGCCGAACGCCTCGCGCACTTGGAAGCCATCGGGCGTCACGTCGAACACGGCGTGATCGGTGTAGACACGGCTGACGCAGCCGACACCGGTCAGCGGATACGTGCACGCCTCGACCAGCTTGGAAGAACCGTCCTTGGCGAGCAGATCGGTCATCACATAGACTTCCTTGGCGCCGATCGCGAGATCCATCGCGCCGCCGACCGCCGGAATCGCACCCGCCGCTCCGGTGGACCAGTTCGCCAGGTCGCCGTTCTGCGCGACCTGGAACGCGCCGAGCACGCACACATCGAGGTGTCCGCCGCGCATCATCGCGAAGGAGTCGGCGTGATGGAAGTACGCAGCTCCCGCGACCGCGGTGACGGCCTGCTTGCCGGCATTGATGAGGTCGGGGTCGATCTGCCCTTCCTCTGGTGCGCCGCCCATCCCGAGCAGCCCGTTCTCGGTGTGCAGGATGATCTCGAGGTCATCGGGCAGGAAGTTGGCGACCAGGGTCGGGGCGCCGATGCCGAGGTTCACGAAGGAGCCCTCGGGGATGTCAGCTGCGATGCGCGCTGCCAGGTCGTTGCGGGTGATGCGAGTGCTCATGAGGCGACCTTCTCTTCTGAAGTATCCGATGGCGCACCCTCGAGATCGACGCCGCCGACGAACTCGCCACCCTGCAGCCACCGGCGCTCGCCGACGGCGACAACGCGATTGACGAAGATTCCCGGTGTCACGACGACCTCGTGGTCGATCGCGCCGAGGTCGACGATCTCGTCGACCTGCGCGATGGTCGTGGTGGCGGCGGTCGCCATGATCGGACCGAAGTTGCGCGCGGTGCCGCGGTAGACGAGGTTGCCCCAGCGATCGCCCTTGAGCGCGCTGATCAGGGCGAAGTCGGCGGTGATCGGGTACTCGAGCACGTAGCGGCGTCCGTCGATCACGCGCTCCTCTTTGCCTTCGGCCAGCGCGGTGCCGACACCCGTCGGCGTGAAGAAGGCGCCGATGCCGGCTCCGGCGGCACGGATGCGCTCAGCAAGATTGCCCTGCGGAACGAGTTCGAGCTCGATCTTGCCCGAGCGGTACAGGTCATCGAACACCCACGAGTCGCTCTGTCGGGGGAAGGAGCACAGGATCTTGCGCACCAGTCCCTTGGCCAGGAGCGCCGCAAGTCCGACATCGCCGTTGCCGGCGTTGTTGTTGACGATCGTGAGGTCGCGGGCGCCGTGCTCGATGAGCGCGTCGATCAGCTCGACCGGCTGCCCCGCGCGCCCGAACCCGCCGATCATGACGGTCGCGCCGTCGGGGATGTCGGCGACGGCGGATGCCGCATCCGCCACGGTCTTGTCAATCACTGCGCCTCCTTGCGTGTTCGCCGTGCGAACGTACGTTCGCTTGGCGCCCATACTATCGCACCGCGCGCGCAGGGAAGAAGCCTTTCCTGCGTCCAGGCGCACCTGAAAGCGGGAAAGGCTTCTTCTATCGGACGATGCCTGCGGTTACGCCCGCGCAGCGGCCTCTGCGGCCAGCGGCTGCGCGGTGCGGTCGCTCGAGAACGCACCGCGATAGCGTGCGGCCGGGTGGCGCTCATTGAGCCGTGGCGCGCCGAACAGCTTGTCGCGCAGGGTTCCCGGCGCGTATTCGCTCTGCGCGAGGCCCCGTTCGCGGAGGACAGGAAGCACCTTGTCGGCGAACTCCTCGAAGGAACCGGGGATCACGGCGTTCACGACATTGATCCCATCGACGCCGGCGGCCTGCCAGCGTTCGAGCTCATCCGCGATGTGCTCCGGGGTTCCGACGACCAGGTTGTTGCGCGTCATCCGTGATGCGACATCCGCAACGGTCGGCTCGCGATCGGTGATCGTGCGGCGCAGCAGCTCGGTGAATCCCTTCATCGTGTTGGTATCGACGTCTTTGAGCTCGGTCTCCGGCGGGTACGTGCGACCCGTCGGGTCGACGATGGCGGCGTGCGCGAGGAAGCCCTCGTCGCTCGACCACGTCTCATACTCCTCGGCCTTCTGCTGAGCCTCGGCCTCCGTGTCGCCGATGACGAACGTCAGGCCCTGGAAGAACTTGATGTCATCGGGCTCACGCCCGTACTCGACGGCCAGCGCCCGCGTCTCGTCGATCTGCCACCTGGCGATCTCGGGGGTGGGCGCGAGAATGAACACCGCCTCCGCGTTCTGCGCGGCGAACCGGCGTCCTGATTCCGATGCTCCGGCCTGGAACAGCAGCGGTGTGCGCTGGGGCGAGGGCGCCGGCAGGTGCGGGCCCTCTACGCGGTAGCGCTCTCCCTCGTGGAAGATCTTGTGCACCTTCGTGACGTCGGCGTACACGCCGCTCCCCTTGTCCTTCAGGATCGCGCCCTCATCCCAAGAGCCCTCCCACAGCTTGTAGACGACGTCGACGTACTCCTCGGCCCAGCGGTAGCGCTCGGCGTGGTCGGTCAGCTGGGGCAAGCCGAAGTTGCGCGCCCCGTTGTCTTGCGTGCCGGTGACGATGTTCCAGGCGATCCGGCCGCGCGAGATGTGGTCGAGGGTCGAGACCTGGCGGGCGAAGTTGAACGGGTGGTTCTGGGCCACGTTCGAGGTGAGTGCGAGACCGAGATTCTCGGTCACCACCGCGAGCGCACCGAGCAGAACCGTCGGGTCATTGCTCGGGATCTGCAGCCCGTGCCGGACGTACACCTCGTAGTCGGCATCCGCGTCGCCGTAGTGACCGGCGACGTCTGCGAAGAACATCGCGTCGAACTTCGCGGCCTCGAGGGTCTTCGCGAGGTCGATCCAGACCTGCACGTCTTCGAAATCGACCTGTGCGGCCTCGGGCCTGCGCCAGTGGCCGTGCTGGATGTGCGAGTTCGTGTTCATCACGAACGCGTTGAACCGGAGGGGACGGGATTCGCTCATGACACGAGGATGCCGCGCGACAGGCCGCACGGCTCCCTCTGTGTCGAAAGATCACGACACGTTACGTCATGCGTCAGCGCCGCTTCCGTGTGCACAACTCCTGAGGAATTCTCAGAAACCGCGAAAACAGGTCACCTGAGCCGGGCAAAGCGGCAATTCTTCAGGAGTTATGCGCGGAAGCTGTGCTGCTCTTTGATCGGCCGGGCCGCGTCTGACGCCAGGAACGCCAGCACCTCAGCAGCCTTCTCGGGCGAGTCGGATGCTGTCGCCACGGCCCCGGCGAACACGGTGTCGATCGCGCAGTCAGAAGGCATGACACCGAGGATGCGCACGCCCGGCTGACCGACGAGCTCGCTGAGCTGCTGGAATCCCAGGTCGACGACACCCTTCGCAAGAGAGCGAGCGACCGGAACGCCGGGCTGCGCCTGCGCGAGCCGGTCGCCTACCTCATCGGTCAGCCCCCACCCGTCGATCATCTTCACGAGTGCAGTGCCGCTGGGTCCGGTCGAATAGCCGATCCGGTTCGCGGAGCGCAGTGCGTCGCGAAGCTCCGAAGCGTCTGCGAAGGCGGGGCCCTCCGGCCGCGTGGCCGGCTCGGACGAGCCGGAGGGCACAGCCACCGCGGTCTGCGACAGCATGAGAGGCACGACAGGGCCCGGGACGTGTGCGCTGGATGCGAGCTTGGTCAGCGCCCCCGAAGCGAGGAATACCAGATCGAACGCTTCACCGTCGGCAACGCGGGCAGCGGCATCCACTCCCCCGACCGACTCGACCTCGACGGCGGGCAGCCCCGCAGATGCGGCTGCGTCGAGAAGATCGGCGAGCACGTGCCGCGTCGCCATCGAGGAAATGGCCTTCATGCGTCTGCCTCGAAGGTCTCGGCATCCACCTCAGAGGCAGGGCCTGGCGCATAGCGTGGGCCTGCGACCGTAGCCGTGGTGATCAGCTCACCGGCACGCGTGAGCAGCGCAGCGTCCACCGAAAGCGAAAGCGCCCCGAAGTCCTCACGCAGATGCGAAACGCTGGTTGTGCCAGGGATCGGCACGACGTGATCGCCACGTGAAAGCAACCAGGCGAGAGCGAGCTGCGCCGGAGTGCACTCTGCCTCTGCGGCGAGCGCACGCCAGGCCGGCAGCAGCGCTTCATTCGCAGGCCAGTTCTGCGCCGAGAACCGCGGCATCGCCCGCCGGATGTCCTTCTCCGCGAGCTCGGCAGGGTCTCCGACCGAGTCGCTGAGGAATCCGCGTGCCACCGGCGAGAACGCGACCAGTGCAATCCCGTCGGCCGCGGTGGCCGAGAGCATCCCGAGTTCGGGGTTGCGGCTCCAGAGCGAGTACTCGTTCTGCACCGCGGCGATCGGGGCTGCCTGCTGCGCCTTGCGCAGCGTCGCCACCGACACCTCCGAGAGCCCGATCGCGCCGATCTTCCCCTGCTCCACCGCAGACGCGAGCGCACCGACGCTCTCTTCGATGGGCACCTTCTTGTCCCAGCGGTGCAGGTAGTACAGGTCGATGTGGTCGACTCCGAGGCGTGAGAGCGAAGCATCCACCTGCGCCCGCAGGGTGTCGGGCCGCCCGTCGATGACCTTCGTGCCGTCGACCATCGCCATCCCGCCCTTGCTCGCGAGCACGACCTCGTCGCGTCGCCCGCGCAGCGCCTGACCGACGAGCTCCTCGTTGCGACCGGCGCCGTAGAGCGTGGCCGTGTCGAGGTGGCTCACCCCGTCATCGAGCGCCGTGCGCAGCACCGCGAGGCCCTCTTCAGGAGAGGGCGGGATGCCGTAGGCATGGCTGAGATTCATGCAGCCGAGGCCCATGCGAGACTGCAAAACCACGCCGAGACTGCGGCGGCTCGCCGCAGTCTCGGCGTGGTTTTGCGGGTTAGGGGAAGGAATGCTCACGCCAGCTGTTCTTCCAGCTGACCGAGCACGCGGTAGCAGTCGATCACCTGACGCAGCGAGGAGTTGGGCTCGCGGCCCTCGCGAATCGCGGCGATGAACTCGCGGTCCTGCAGCTCGATGCCATTCATGCTGACCGCGACGTCGGAGACATCGATCTGCTCGTCCTTGCCGTTGAACAGATCGTCATAGCGAGCGATGTAGGTCTCGGTGTCGCCGATGTAGCGGAAGAACGTGCCGAACGGCCCGTCGTTGTTGAACGACAACGACAGCGTGCAGATCGCACCGGTCTCGCTCTTGAGCAGGATGCCCATGTCCATGGCGATGCCCAGTTCCGGGTTGATCGGCCCCTGAACGGCGTGCGCCTCGACGATCTTGCCCGCCTGGTAGGCGAACAGATCGACCGTGTGCGCGGCGTGGTGCCACAGCAGGTGGTCAGTCCAGGAACGCGCTTCGCCCTTGGCGTTCGTGTTCGTGCGGCGGAAGAAGTACGTCTGCACGTCCATCTGCTGCACGCTGAATTCGCCGGCGGAGATCTGGTTGTGCACGAGCTGGTGCGAAGGGTTGAACCGGCGGGTGTGCCCCACCATCGCCACGCGGTCGGATGCTTCGGCCGCAGCCAGTGCCGCTTCGGCATCCTCCAGCGAATCCGCCAGCGGAATCTCCACCTGCACGTGCTTGCCGGCGGCGAGCACGGCCTGCGTCTGGCCCGAGTGCAGACCGGTCGGAGTCGCGAGGATGACAGCATCCACATCGTCGCGCTCAAGCACCGCCTCGAGCCCGACGACGGCGTTCGCGACGCCATACTTTTCGGCGACAGCATCCGCCTTCTCCTGCGAGGTGGCGGCGACGACGGTCACTTCGGCATCTTCGATGAGTGCCAGGCCGTCGAGGTGCTTCATGCCGAAGGCGCCATTGGCGCCCACGACGGCGATGCGGATCTTGTCAGTCATGCGGTCTCCTTTTCGCGAGCGAGATCAGGCGGTGGGGTTGCTGAGGACGAGGTGTCCGACGGCGGTGTTGGATGCCGGCACGTGATAGAACCGGTGATCCGTCGACGGCGACTCCCCACCGAACTGGTCATCCATCGCACCACGAGCGATCAACCAGTCGACCAGCTCAATGCCCTCAGAGCCCGCCTCATCGACATACTCCATGTGCGACCACTCGGTCAGCCCCTTCGGATCAGCAATCAGGTGATCAAGGAACGCGTTGTCCCACTCCTCGTTGATGAGGCCTGCACGCGGACCCTGCAACTGGTGACTCATGCCCCCGGTGCCCCAGATCTGCACGTTCAGCTCGGGGCCGTCCCACTTGTCCAGCGCACGGCGCAGTGCCTTGCCGAGCTCATAGCAGCGGCGCCCGGACGGCACCGGGTACTGCACCACATTGACAGCGAGGGGGATGACCTTCACCGGCCACTCATCTTCCGTGCCGTGCTCACCGAACACCAGCGACAACGGCACCGTCAAACCATGATCGACGACCATCTCATTGACGAGAGTGAGATCGAAATCATCCTGGATGATCGACTGCGCAAGGTGGGCGGCAAGCTCCGGGTAACCCTCGATGCCAGGAACCGGACGCGGACCATAGCCCTCATCAGCGACGGCATACGCCGCTCCCGTGCCCAGCACGAACGTCGGGATGATCGACGCATCAAACGCGGTCGCATGGTCGTTATAGATCAGAATCACGACGTCAGGCTTGGACTCCTGCTGCCAACTGCGCGTCCACTGGTAACCATCGAAGACCTTCTTCCAATACGGCTCCTCCGTCTTACCGAGATCCATCGCCGCACCAATCGCCGGCACATGCGAGGTGAACACCGCAGAGGTGTACTTCGCCGGCGCGTTCGGACGGAACGTGTCAGCCTTCTCACCCGGCGCGGGAGGAGTCCAACCATCCAGATCCTTGAGACGATTGCCCTCCGGACGCCGCCCACCACCGACCATCATGTCGCGATACGCAGCCTCACTCATACCCGTCATAGAGCCAGCCATCTGCTGGAAGCTCAGCCCATGCGTGGCGCCGATCTTGGCCAGGAAGTAGATGTTCCCGCCCTCAGCGATCATGGTGTTCATGTCCATGTCGAGCACGGCCTGGCGCTGCCGCGCATTGAGCGGCCACTCATCGAGGTAGGCGGGCTGGTCAGCGAGGAAGCGCACCCGGTTCTCGGGCTTCATCAGCGACATCGCGAACTGGTTCAGGTGAAAACCCTTACGCGCCTGCTCGGCGTCGTAGATCGTGGTGCCCGGAATGTCCTTGTACGGCTTGTCGAGTGCCATGTCGTTCTCCTTCAGTCTTTCCAGTACAGGCGGCCGGGGTTGTCGACCAGCAGCTTCTGCTGCAGTTCGACGGTCGGCGCGATCTGCGGAATGTAGTCGACCAGCAGCCCGTCGTCGGGCATGTGGTTCTTGAGGTTGGGGTGGGGCCAGTCGGTGCCCCACAGCACGCGGTCGGGGAACTCCTCGACCACGCGGCGGGCGAACGGCACGACGTCGGTGTACGCGTGCTGCTCGCCATCGAGTGCGCGGGGACCTGTGACGCTGAGCCGCTCTGGGCACGAGACTTTGGTCCACACGTTGGGGTTCTCACGCATGAAGCGCAGGAAGAGTGCGAATTCCTCGCCGTCGACGTCCTTCGTGACGTCAGGTCGGCCCATGTGGTCGACAACGACATCGGTGGGGATGCGAGAGAAGAAGTCGTACAGCTCGGGAAGATCCTCGGCCTCGAAGTAGATGACCACGTGCCATCCGAGCGGGGCGATCTTCGCGACGATCTCGTCGAGCGAGTCGGTCGGGATGCGGTCGACGAGGCGCTTGACGAAGTTGAAGCGCACGCCGCGCACGCCCGCCTCGTGCAGCTGTGCGAGCTGCTCATCGGTCACATCGCGGCGCACCGTGGCAACACCGCGTGCGCGGCCTTCACTGCGGGTGAGCGCATCGACGAGTGCCGAGTTGTCGGCACCGTGGCAGGTGGCCTGCACGATGACGTTGCGGTCGAAGCCGAGCTGGTCGCGCAGGGCGAAGAGCTGGTCTGCCGAAGCGTCGCACGGCGTGTACTTGCGCTCCGGCGCGTACGGGAACTCCGCACCGGGGCCGAAGACGTGGCAGTGCGCGTCGACAGCGCCCGCAGGCAGCTGGAATGTCGGCTTCGTGGGGCCGTCGTACCAGTCCAGCCACCCCTCGGTCTTGGTGAAGTCGCCCGTGGTGTCGCCGTGCGCCATCTCAGTTCTCCAGGTACTCGAGGCCGGCGGCTGCCAGCGGCTCGCGCATGCCGTAGAGGTCGAGGCCGAGCACGCCGTCGCGGAACTGCTGCCGCTTGGATGCCTCGTTGTCCTCGCGCTTCTGGCTGGCATCAGCCACTACACCTGCGAGCTCGCGTGGAACCACCACGACGCCGTCGACGTCAGCGACGACGACATCGCCTGGGTTCACGAGCGCGTTCGCTGCGACGACCGGCACGTTCACCGAACCGAGAGTGGCCTTGACCGTGCCCTTGGAGTTGATGGCGCGGGAGAAGACCGGGAAGCCCATCTTCTCGAGGTCCTCGACATCGCGGACGCCGCCGTCGATCACGAGACCCTTGCAGCCGCGAGCGGTGAGGGAGGTGGCCAGCAGGTCTCCGAAGAAGCCGTCTTCGCTCTCGGTGGTGCAGCCGGCGACGATCACGTCACCCTCCTGCACCTGCTCGGCGGCGACGTGGAACATCCAGTTGTCACCGGGCTGAAGCAGCACCGTGACGGCGGGGCCGCACATCGCTGCTCCCTTGTAGACGGGACGGATGTAGGGGCGCATGAGGCCGACACGGCCCATGGCCTCGTGGATGGTCGCAACGCCGAACTTCGACAGACGCGCGACGTCGTCGGGGTCGGGGCGCTGGATGCTGGTGTGGACGATTCCGAGGTTGTTCAGTCGCATGGTGTGGCCTTTCAGAGTCCGCGGGCCTTGAGGGCACGGTCGAGGCGGGGGTAGACGTCGCGAGCGTTGCCCTCGAAGACCGCCTGACGCTGCGAGTCGCTGAGGTTCGTGGTCGCGTCGACGTACTTCTTGGTGTCGTCGAAGTAGTGACCGGTGCGCGGGTCGATGTCGCGGACGGCGCCGATCATCTCGCTCGCGAACAGGATGTTCTTTGTGGGGATGACGTCGGTCAGCAGGTCGATGCCGGGCTGGTGGTAGACACAGGTGTCGACGTAGACGTTGTCGAGCAGGTACTCCTCGAGCTCTGGCTTACCCAGTGCCATCGCGAGCCCCCGGAAGCGGCCCCAGTGGTAAGGGATCGCGCCGCCACCGTGGGGGATGATCAGCTTCAGATCGGGGAAGTCCTTGAAGAGGGTGTCGCCGCCGCGGATCAGCTGCATGAAGGCGGTGGTGTCGGCGCCCAGGTAGTGGTCGCCGGTGGTGTGCATTACCTGCGGCATACACGTGGAGCTCACATGGATCATGGCCGGCAGCTCGTACTCGACGAGCTTCTCGTAGATCGGGTACCAGGAGCGGTCAGTGATCGCAGGGGACGTCCAGCGGCCTGCCGACGGGTCGGGGTTGATGTTGACGGTGACCGCCCCGAGCTCCTCGACGGCGCGCGTGATCTCGGCGACGGTGGTCTTCGGGTCTTCGCCGGGCGACTGCGGGAGCATGGCGCCCATCATGAACCGGTCGGGGAACAGCGAGCTGACGCGTGCGACGAGATCGTTGCACATGCGTGCCCACGTCTCGCTGACCTCGAGATCGCCGATGTGGTGCGCCATGAACGACGCGCGAGGGCTGAAGACGGTGAGGTCGCTGCCACGTTCGTTCATCAGACGGAGCTGGTTCTTCTCGATGCTCTCGCGGATGTCGTCGTCGCTGACCGTGAGCGCGGCGGGGTCAGGAGCGTCGCCCTCGCCCTTGGTGAAGGCGATCTGCTGGTCGCGCCAGGCGCCGACCTGTGCCGGAGCTGTCGTGTAGTGGCCGTGGATGTCGATGATCAACGCGTGTCGTCCTTGTCACTTGTCACTCGGGTGCTGTTGATCACGACTCTAGGTCGCCGTTTCTATACAGTCCAATAGATGTTTTGAGCCCGAACCATAGATACGCTCTATACATGGCCATGGCAGATCTCAACCAGTTGCGCACCTTCGTCGTGCTCTACGAGTTGCGCAGCGTCACGGCCGCCGCCGAGCGCCTGCACGTGACGCAGCCGACGGTCAGCTACACGCTGCGGCGCCTGCGCGAGAAGTTCGGCGATGAGCTATTCCGTCGCGAGGGACACGACATGGTTCCGACCGCGAAAGCGACGGCGCTCTTCGCGCCGCTGCACGAGGCACTGGCGCAGATCGATCAGGCAGTGAGTGATCCGGATGCTTTCGAACCGGCCGGCTTCAGCGGTGAACTGGCGCTCGGTCTCACCTCGATCGGCGAGCAGACCTTCCTGCCTCCGATCATGGAGGCGCTCGCCCGCGAAGCATCCGGCCCGCATCTGCAGGTGGAGCGTCTGGATGCCGACCAGGTCGAAGACGGACTGATCCGCGGGGCGATCGATCTGGCGATGACGGTGTCGATGATCGGCAGCCCCAGGCTCTGGCGCACGCATGTGCGTGCCGTGGAGTACGTGGCACTGACGTCGGTTGCGCATCCGCTGCCCGACCCCGGGCCGGACATGTTCGTCGGCCGCCACTTCGTGCGTGTCTCGACACGCGGCGGCCACGTGTTCCCGCTTCAGGCGCTGACCGAGCACGGACTGATGCCGCAGGTATCGCTCACCGTCGAGGAGTATGCCACCGTGCCCGCTGTGCTGCAGGCCACCGATCTTGTCGTGCTGCTGCCGCGGCACGTCGCCGAGGTGTTCAGCGGATGGTTCCAGGGACTGCGGATCACCGATCTTCCGTGGCCCGCGCAGTCGACGCCCGTCTCGCTGTACACCCGGCGCGAGGCGAGCCTGTCACCGGCACAGAAGTGGTTCCGCAGCGTGGTGCTCGACGCCGTTGCCGCCGGCGAGTACCGGCGCAGGCCCGCGTGACGGACTCTTCTCAGGAACGCCGCCCGGCGACGGCGTCCGCCACCTCGATGAGATCCTGCGTCCACTTCTCGCCGAGTTCGCGGGTGAATCGGGCGATCGGCAGCGCAATACTGAAGGCCACGCGCTGACCTCCGAATTCCCCGACCGAGATCGATAGCGCGGCGACGCCCGGCTCGCTCTCTTCGAAGTTCCATGCGATCCGCGATCGGCGCACATCATCGAGCTGCTCGCGCAGTGATTCCAGATCCACGCCGATGTGCTGACCCCGAGGGCCCGTGAGCGCCATCTTGTAACGCGCGTCGACCTCTTCGTCGGTCAGATCCGCCAGCAGAACCTTTCCGCCCGACGTGACGTGCGCTGGGAGCCACACGCCTACGCGCAGGCCGAAGCGCAGAATGTGCGTGCGCGCCTCGATACCGTCCAAGTGCAGAATGCGCGTGCCGACGAGCGCGGCGACATGCACCGTCTCTCCCGTGCGCTCGAAGAGGTCTTCCAGCGCCGGACGCAGTCGATCGGTCAGCTGCGGAATCCGTGTCGAAAGGCCGGGGTTATGCAGAGCGGGCCCGACCGAGTACCGACGATCGCGCCCCTGCGCGGCAAAGCCGTCCTGCACGAGCGTCGCGAGCAGACGCTGCGCAGTCGAGGCATTGACATCGAGCGCCGCTGCCGCTTCGGTCACCCCCAGATTTCCTTCTTCAATCAGGAGTTTCAGCAGGACAAGCGCCCGGTGGACGGACTCGACTCGCGGAGCATCTTTGCGCATCACGCAATTTACCTTACTCGTTATTGCCTACTGCGCAATCTGTGCCTTACCATCGCTACAACCGGAAAAACTCCGCGCCCCAACGAACGACGAGGTTTGAGGAATCAATGTCGATGACACCGAGCACATCCCGCGGCGCTATCGTCGTCGGCGCATCGAGCGGAATGGGCGCGGCCATCGTGCGCCGACTCGTCGCAGACGGCATCGAGGTCGTCGCCCTTGACCTCGCCGCCGCGCAGTGGCCCGCTGGCCTCGGTGCGACCACCGGCTCGATAGACGTCACTGACACCGAAGGCGTCGCGCGTGCCATCACCGATGCAGCTGCACACCTCGCACACCTCGACATCGTCGTGAACTGTGCCGGCATCCTCGGCCCGGTCACCCCCACCCTCGAGACCGACCAGGAGACCTTCTCACGGATCGTCGGCCTGAACCTCGGCGGCGCGTTCGCCGTCACGCGGGCCGCACTCGCGCACCTCGTACCCCAGGGCTTTGGCCGGATCATCCACATCGCCTCGATCGCCGGCAAGGAGGGCAACCCGCAGATGGCCGCCTACTCCGCATCGAAGGCGGGAGTCATCGGCATGGTCAAGGCGATCGGCCGCGAGTATGCGGCAAGCGGGGTGACCGTCAATGCCATCGCCCCGGCATCCATCGACACCCCCCTTATCCAGGGGATGACTGCAGAGCGTCGCGAGGTGCAGAAGTCGCTCATTCCGATGGGCAGGTTCGGCACGGCCGAAGAGATCGCCGGACTCGTCGCCTACATCGCCTCTCCCGATTCCTCGTTCACCACGGGCTTCGTCTTCGACGCCTCCGGCGGCCGGGCCACCTACTAGGAGCATTTATGAACACCACCACGCGCAGCGCGATCGTCACGGGCGGAGGCGGAGGCATTGGCCGCATCGTCTCCGAGCGACTCGCCTCGGTCGGCTACCGGGTCGTCATCGCCGACGCCTCCGCCGATTCGGCCGAAGCCGTCGGAGCATCCCTCCCCACACCGAACGGCGGCCACCAAGTCGTCGCCGGGGATCTCACCAGCTCCGAAACGAACCGCGCCGCCGTCGAGGCCGCCCGCGAACTCGGGACGCTGAGCGTTCTCGTCAACGGGGTCGGAATCTCCCCCAAGGACGAAGGTCGCAAGCGCCCGTTCTACGACATCTCCCCCGACGAATGGGATCTCGTGATGGCCGTCAACGTGAAGGCGCCGCTGCTGTTGGTGCAAGAAGCCTTCCGCCATATGCCAACAGACGGATCGGCATCCATCGTCAATATCCTCTCGATCGTGTCGCGCCTCGGCACCGGCGGTCTCCCGAGCGACACATTCCCGCCCTTCCTTCCTTCGTCCATCGCGTACGCCGCCTCGAAGGGCGCTCTGCAGAACGTGACCGCCTCACTGTCGCGTGAGCTCTCGAGCTTCCGCATCCGCGTCAACGGCGTCGCCCCAGGATTCGTGCAGACCCAGATGACCGGCGGCGTTCCGTCGGACGAGGCGCAGCAGATGATCGGACAGGTTCCGATGGCACGCTTCGCCCAACCGAGCGAGATCGCCGATGCGATCGAGTTCCTCATCAGCGACAAGGCCTCCTACATCACGGGCGCCAGCCTCGACGTCAACGGCGGCATGCTCACCTGCTGAGCGCCCCGCCTCCTCTCCTCCCATACACAGAACAGGACGTTCACGATGTCAACGAAGACCGGAATTCTCTCCGAGACGGCGAGCATGCGCGCGCCGGGCAATCAGAGCAAGCGCTCCTCGCTCGCGGGCTTCATCGGCTCCGCCCTCGAGTACTACGACATGTACATCTACGCATCCGCGTCGGCGCTCGTCTTCGCGCGGATCTTCTTCCCGGATGCCGGCGCCACCGGCCTCCTCTACGCCCTCGGCCTGTACGGCGTGGCGTACATCGCGCGCCCGGTCGGCGGTTTCCTCGCGGGCCACCTGGGCGACCGCTTCGGACGACGGAACATCATGATCCTGACGCTGCTCGTCATGGGTATCGCGACGTTCCTGATCGGCTGCCTGCCCTCGTACGACAGCGTCGGCATCCTCGCCCCCACGCTGCTCATCATCCTGCGCCTATGCCAGGGCCTGTCCGTGGGCGGTGAGCTCTCCGGCGCATCCTCGTTGACCCTCGAGCACGCTCCGGCGGACCGCCGAGCGCTCTACACCTCATGGGCGATCAATGGCATCTGGGTGGGCTACATTCTCGCCACGCTGGCCTTCATCGGCGTCGCGGCTCTCCCCGAAGATCAGCTCCTCTCCTGGGGCTGGCGCGTGCCGTTCTGGCTGAGTGCGCTCATCCTCGTCGTGGGCCTCGTCATCCGCCGCACCGTGCGCGATACCGAAGCATTCACCGTCGAGAAGGAGCTGGGAACCACCGCCAAGGTGCCCCTGGGAGAAGTTCTCCGTCACCAGCCGCTCGATGTCGTGCGCGTCATCTTCGCCGCTTTCCTCGTCGTGATCAGCACCACCGTTCCGGTCTACGGACTGACGTACGCGACCAACATCGCCGGGATCGAAGCCGGCACCATGCTGTGGGTCGTGATCGTCGGCTATGTCGTCGCGCTCGTCACGCAGCCCCTGTTCGCCAGCCTCAGCGACAAGATCGGTCGCAAGCCCGTACTGATCGGCGGCAACCTCTTCGGCGCCGCGGCTGTCTGGCTGTTCTTCTGGGCAGTCGGCGAGGCGAACATCCCGATGATCTTCGTCGGCGTGCTGCTGTGCGTCTCAATCGGCTTCGCGGCGACGAACTCCGTGTACCCGGCGTACTTCAGCGAGCTGTTCAACGTGCGCTACCGCGTGACCGGTATGGCCGTCGGTCTGCAGCTGGGACTCGTGCTGACCGGATTCTCGCCCGTCATCATCCAGGCCATCTCCACCGCGAACAACGACGCCTGGTGGCCGGCCGCCGTGTTCACGAGCATCGCGTGTGTGATCTCGGCGATCGCGATCGCTTCGGGCCGCGAGACCTACAAGACGCCGCTCGACAAGCTGGGCGTCATCCAGCCGAAGGCGGGAGCGAAGCGATGACGACCCGCACCGTCGACCTCCTCGTCCTCGGCAGCGGCATCGCCGGGCAGACCGCCGCCACTGCGGCGACAGAGGCGGGACTCGAGGTCATCCTCGCGGAAAAGACCGCCGACCTCGGCGGATCGACCGTGATGAGCGGCGGATGGTTCGCCTTCAGCGGCACGGACGAGCAGCGCGAAGCCGGTGAGCAGGACTCCACCGAGCTGTTCCTCAAGGACATGCAGGAGGTCGGTGAGTTCCGCAACGATCCCGCCCTGCTGCACACGTATCTGGATCGTCAGCACGCGGCGTACCGCTGGCTCAAGGAGCACGGCGTGCAGTTCCGCGAGATCGAGATCAGCTCAGGCCAGTCGGCCAAGCGCAGCCACAACACGGCGATCGCCGAGGTGATGGGAGGACTGCACGATCAGTTCGAGGCGGCCGAGGGCACGACGCTGCGCGAACATCGCGCAGTTCGTCTGATCACCGACGCATCCGGACGCGTCACGGGTGCGACCCTTGCGTCATCTGAGGGTGAGATCGACGTGATCGCCCGCCAGGGCGTGGTCATCGCGACCGGTGGGTTCACCCGCGGCAACGAGCTGATGAAGATCTTCGCACCCGAGCAACTCGCAGCGATCCCCTTCGGCGGCAGAGGCAACACCGGAGATGGGCTGCGGATGGCGTGGAAGCTCGGCGCAGACATGGCCGACATGTCCTTCGTGAGCGGAACGTACGGCTCGCACCCCGAGACGGGCGACGTCCACGAACTGCTCACCGCCTATTACATGGGCGCGATCATCGTGAACCGGGCGGGCGAGCGCTTCACCGACGAGTCGCAGTCGTACAAGACTCTGGGCCGCGCGGTCCTCGACGAGGAAGACGGTCTCGGAGTGCAGATCTTTGACGCCGATGTCCGCGCGAAGTCGCACCCCGGCATCCCGCTGAAAGATATGGAAGCGATCGAGTCGCTCGGTCACCTGCACCACGCCGACACTCTCGAAGAGCTCGCGCAGATCGTCGGCATCGATGGCGATCAGCTGGTTCAGACGGTCGAGCGCTACAACCGCGCGGTGACCGATGGCACAGCCGACGAACTCGGCCGGGAGAGCCTCTGCAACGGAATCGGCGAGCTGCGCACGATCACGAAGGCGCCGTTCTACGCCTACCCGGCGAAGTCACTCATGACGACGACGTACTGCGGGGTGAAGGTCACCCCGGATGCCGAGGTCGTCGATGTCGAGGGCGAGATCATCCCGGGGCTTTACGCGATCGGTGAAGTCGTCGGCGGATTCCACGGTGCGGCCTACATGACCGGCACTTCGCTCGGGAAGGGCGCGATCTTCGGACTGCACGTCGCCCGTCAGGCGGCGGAGAGATTTGGCGCGGGGGCGGCCTCATGAACTCCTTCGACGTCATCGTGGTCGGCTCGGGCATCGGCGGGTCGTCCGCCGCAGCAGCGGCCGCACGCGCAGGCGCGCGAGTCGCCGTGCTGGAGAAGTCAGCGACGTTCGGTGGATCGACAGCGCTGTCGGCGGGGATGCTGTGGACTGCGCCGGACATGGACGCCTACCGTCGCCGCATCCCCCAAGGTGATGCGATTCTCGGCGAGCGCGTGGTGACGGACTTCCCGGATGCGATCGCGGAGGTACGCGCAACAGGTGCACGAGTGGCCGCCGAGCCGACGAACGACATCATGACCTTCGGGATCGGATACTCCACCGACATCCACGCGATTCTCGCAGCGTGCCGGGATGCCGTCACCGCTGCCGGCGGCGTGATCGTGGCCGACGCTCCGGTGCGCGAACTCCTCATCGACGGCGGCCGCGTGACGGGTGTCGTCGCGTCAACCGCCGGCGGCCCGGTCGAGTACCGCGCGGCGAGTGTCATACTCGCGACCGGCGGGTTCGGTCGTGACCCGGAGATGCTGACCCGCTACATCGGCCCGCAGGCCGACAACTTGCTGATGCGCTCACACGTCGGCAACGTCGGCGACGGGATACGGATGGCCCGCACGGCGGGGTCCGGTGGCAGTCGCTCCATGGCCTCCTACTACGGCCACCTCGTTCCCTGGCCGCTGACAGCTTTCGAACCAGAGCACTACCTGCCGTACTCGCAGTACTACTCAGGGTCCACCCTGTTCGTGAATCTCCGCGGCGAGCGCTTCGTCGACGAGACGCTCGGTGACGAGATCATCAATCAGGTCGTGGTCGGGCAGCCGGAAAGTCGCGGAGTACTGATCTTCGACGAGCACGTGCACCTCACCGAAGCGCGGCAGGAACCGTTCCCCGGCCTCGGCGCCACCGACAGGTTCGAGACGGCGAAGGCGGCCGGTGGACTGTGGGCGAGCGCCGACACGCTCGATGGTCTTATCGCGCAGATCGCCTCCTGGGGTGTGGATGCCACGACCCTCACTTCCACTCTTGATGCGTATCGCTACGCGGCTGATACCGGTGCTGGCTGGGTATCCGGCGTACCCGTGGCCGCGAGCGCCCGAGCTCCGCAGACCGGACCATTCCACGCGCTCATGGTGCAGCCGTCGATCACTTTCACCTTCGGGGGTGTGCCGATCTCGACGCGCGGCGAGGCGCTCGATCCGGACGGTGCGCCCATCCCCGGGCTCTACGCGGCAGGGGCAGACATCGGCGGACTGTCGAACGTCGGATACGCCGGCGGATTGGCCCCCGCCTACATCACCGGGCGGTGGGCTGGCGATGCCGCCGCGACCGCAGCCCTCTTGGAAAGGACGCACGCATGAGTGTGACGACAGACGTATTGGTCATCGGCGGCGGCGGATCAGGTCTCACGGCCGCGATCTCCGCCGCGACCAGCGGTGCGAAGAGCATCGTCCTCGAGAAATGCGCCCGGCCCGGTGGCAGCACCGGAATGTCGGTGGGCAGCTTCACCGCGGCGAACACCGCGTACCAATACCGCGCCGGCGTCAACGATTCGATCGATCTGTTCATCGAAGACATGAAGGTCGCCAACGGCAAAGACGAGGCGCGCGAGAACGTCGCACTGAGGCGCGTGCTGGCCGAGAACGCCGGGGCAACACTCGAATGGCTCTCCAGTATCGGCGTGCAGTTTCTCGGCCCGACTCCCGAGCCTCCATACGAGAAGCCCCGCATGCACAACGTGCTGCCTAACGCGGGCGCGTACGTGACGGCACTGCTGCGCGAGGCGCGCAAGCGTGGTGTGCAGGTCGTCACGAACGTCCGCGTAGACCGACTGCTGCGCAACGCCGCAGGCGAGGTCATCGGCGCGAGCGCGAACGGCGTGGAGTACTTCGGCCGTCGTGCTGTCGTGCTCGCGACCGGCGACTACTCCGGAGCGACCGATCTCAAGGCCGCCTACGTTGGAGAGGATGCCGCGCGCGTCCCCGCCGTGAACAAGACCAACACCGGTGACGGCTTTCGGCTCGGCAGCGACGTCGGCGGCGTGATGCTGCAGATGGACCGCCTCTATGAGGGGCTGCGCTTCCCGCCAGGGCGCTTCCCTGATCCGATCAAGCTGCTGCCCTCGCATCCGTCGGTCTCGCGTCTGGTGCGCCTGGTCGCCGAGCGACTGCCCAAGCGCCTCCTCGCAGTGCTCCTGCGCGGAGCGCTCACGAGCTGGGTCGGGCCGAACAACACCATGTACGCTGCCGGCGCCATCCTCGTCAACGAGCAGGGGCAGCGCGTCGCGAATGAAGACTCCGACAAGCTGCTTGCTCGCGGAGTCGCGGCAGATAGCAACCGGGGATACATGGTGTTCGACGAAGCGCTCGCAAAGCGGTTCTCAGCGTGGCCGAACCCGGTTTCGACGTTCCCCGGTGTCGCCTACGCCTACGTCGGAGACTACGCACGCTACCGTCCTGACATGTTCCACAAGGCCGACACGATCGAAGAGCTCGCGGCGAAGGCGGGGATCGACCCGGCCGCACTGCTCTCGACGATTCAGCAGGTGCGCGATTACGCGGCGGCGGGCGAGGACCCCGACTTCGGACGCGCCACCTTCGGCGCGGGGATCGGCGACGGTCCGTATTATGCGCTCGGCCCGATGCAGTCGTACATCACGCTCGCCGACGGCGGCCTCGCCGTCGACACCACACTGCGGGTGACGACGCCAGAGGGCGCGCCGATCGCCGGACTGTACGCCGCAGGCTCCACCGGACAGGGCGGGCTTCAGCTGCTCAACCACGGTCTGCACATCGGCTGGGCCATGGTCTCGGGCCGGATCGCCGGTCGCCACGCCGCTCAGGCTTCCCCTCGCACCGATCTCACCTCGGTCGGGGCGAAGGGATCCGTTCTCGAGACGCCGGTTGCGGAGTTGAACGTCATCCAGTGACCAACGCGGGGTCACGCTGCAGATAGAGCGGTGTGACCCCGCGTTGTGGGTGACCCTAGGACTTCTTCTTGTTCCAGCTGGCCTTGGCCGGCGCGAACGGACTGCGCACGTGGATTGCCCACGTCGAGTGCGGGTGGATGCGCAGCAGCGCCGTCTCATAGAACGAGACTGCCTGCTCGTCGAGCTCAGGCAGCGCAGCATCCTTGTCGATGGTGTCCTCCGGACGCGGGCGAAGCGCCTTCCAGACCAGCTGCACCTCTGGGGCTCCGGTCGGGATGCCCTCGACCTCGAGCACCGCTCGGTCCCACGGAAGCGTCAACCGTGGGTCTCGCTTGTAGACCCACGCGCGCGGTGCGCCGTCTTCAGCGTTGACCTGCAGCACCCAGGAGTTCTGGGCGTCGTCGCGCACGAGTACCGGCTGCAGGTCGGCATCCTCCGGAGCGTCCGCGAAGGGCACGATCTCGTCTTCCTCGCCCGAGGGCGCCCATGCGCTGAACCCCTCGGGCAGTGCCGCGATCAGCTCTGCGAGGTCGCCCGCCACCACACTCACGTCGATGTTCTCCCGCTCGCGGATCGGACGCCCGAGCCAACGATCGAGCGCGACTCCGCCCGAGAGCCACCAGCGCACGGATGCCGCCGAGAACAGCTCCGCGATCGCCTGCGGCTCGAGCGGCTTCCATCGGAGGTCAGCTCGTGAGGTCATGATCTGAGATTACCCTCGGTCTTCCGCTGCAGCCGCGCGGCACAACTCCTGATAGATTGCCCGTTTCGGCCACATAGGCACCGAGAACGCACGGATCTGCGAAAAGGCTCAGGAGTTATGCGCGCGAGTCGGACGAACGATCGCGTCCGGCCCCCTCAAGCATCGCCCACAACCCCTGGAAAAGCGCGGTCGACTCCGCGGCGTCGAGGTGTCCGGTGAGTTCGCGCTGCACCTCGACGACCAGTGGCGCCAGTCTCGCGCGCTCGGCCGCACCGTGCGCGGTGAGGGTGACGACGTTGCGCCTCGCGTCGCCCTCGGCGCGCCGCCGGGTGATGAGCTCTGCCTTCTCCATGCGACGCACCAAGTCCGCGATCGTCGAGCGGTCGAGGTCGACCTCATCGCACAGCTCGCGCTGGCTCGCCTCCCCCAGCCGGTCGAGAACCGCGAGGATGCTGTACTGCGCGCTCGTGATGTCTGGTGATGCCACTCGTGCCCAGGTCGCCAAGTGCAGTTGCTGCGCTCGACGGATGAGGTTTCCGACGTGCCGCTGGGGCTCGGGGAGATCAGGCATGGTCACGCAGTCCATCCTCTCAGGTCACGGCCCCTTCGACAGGCTCAGGGATCGACAGGCTCAGGGATCGACAGGC
>NZ_JBQPQZ010000008.1:0-49323 GCF_052266695.1 Microbacterium zouquanmingi | reverse complement strand
TGAAAACCCCAAACAAGACGAGTCAACTAAACCGTCAGCAGTCCCGCCCGTGGATACCCCGCGAGTTGACGCGCACACTCTTCCCTGCGATCGCCGTCCCCCCCGGAGATCCGTATCGAGGCGATGTCACACGGTCTCCCGCGCGTACTGTTCGCGCAGTTCAACCTCCTTGTGCGAGGAAGGCAGGCCGAACCACACGATAATGAGGCCGAGCAGGATCGCGATGCCGCCGATCAGATACGCGGCTAGCGAACCCTCGAGCAGGCTCTCACGGGCCGCCTGCATGATCTGGTCGGCGAACGCGGCGTACTCCGGCTGCTGAGCGACGTTCGCCGCGGAGGCGAAGGACGACTGCAGCGTCACCATCAGGCTGTCGGGCACCTGGCCCGCCTCCGGGCTCGCGGCGACAAGCCGGGCGAAGGCAGTGGCGAACCCCGTCGCCAGGACCGCGCCGAGAAGCGCCTGCATGACCGATCCGCCGAGATCGTTCTGCAGATCGGACGTCGCGGAGGCCTGGCCGACGCGCTTGACCGGAGTGCTGCTGGTCAGCGAGCGGGATGAGGCCGTCATCACGAACGTCGCGCCCGCGCCGATGACGAGGTACCCGACACCGATGAGCGGGTAAGGCGCGTCCGCGCGCCAGAACAGCATGGTGATGAACGCGGCCAGGATCAGCAGATACCCGATGAGCATCGACGCCCTGGTGCCCCGGGACGTCACGACCCGGGCGGCGACCGGCGCCATCAGCACCAGGCCCGCAGCGGCCGGGACGACCGCGAGACCGGCGCCGAGAGGTGAGTATTCGAGCACGCTCTGCATGAACTGCTCTCCGACGAACATTGCGCCGATGAGGGAACCGAACGCAATCGTTCCGGCGAGCGCCGGGACCCAGAACAGTCGACGACGGGCAATGCGCAGGTCGTAGAGCGGGTTGCGAGCGACCCGCTGACGCATGAGGAACGCACCGATGACGATGACGGCGGTGGCCAGCAGCAGAAACCCGGGAATGAGTCCGTTCGGAGCCAGGATGACACTGATGCCCAGCACGAGCGCCGCGACACCGATGGTGGACAGCACACCGCCGGCGTGATCGATCGGCAGAGTCGATTCATCGACGTGCGAGGGGATCGCCACCGCGACGAGAATCAGCCCGATGATCGCGATCGGCACCACGACGAGGAAGACCGCGTTCCACGGCGCAATCGACAGCAGCGCCCCGGCGATCACGGAACCACTCACGCTTGCCATGCCACCGATGCTCGCCCACAGCGCGATCGCACTGGTGCGCTTCGGCCCTTCGCGCCAGAGTGCCGTGATGAGCGACAGCGTG
This sequence comes from Microbacterium zouquanmingi, assembly GCF_052266695.1. Taxonomy (NCBI): domain Bacteria; kingdom Bacillati; phylum Actinomycetota; class Actinomycetes; order Micrococcales; family Microbacteriaceae; genus Microbacterium; species Microbacterium zouquanmingi. The sequence goes on along the minus strand of NZ_JBQPQZ010000008.1, from coordinate 47,993 downwards.
GTCGGGAATGCCATACCGGCCGCGAGCCCCGTGAAGATCCGGGCGCCGATGAGGATTCCGATCGTGGGAGCCCACGTTGAGAGAAGGCTCGCGACGACCGTGAGAATCAGCCCCAGGATGAGCAGCTGCTTGCGCCCGTAGCGGTCGGCGATCGCACCGAAGTAGAGCACGGACATAGCCAGCCCCAGACCCGTGCCGAGTCCGACGAGGTTGAGCTCGGTCTGCGATGCGGTGAAGGCGAGCCCGATATCGGGCAACGCCACGGTCGCCGCCGCGAAGTTGATATTGCAGGCGATGACCGTCAGGAGCAGTGCGGTCAGCGCAAGCCCGGCTTTCTTCGGCGTCGCCTCACGGCCAAGGGCAGTAGTGGTCACGGGAAATCCATTCTCAACGAAAGAGTTAACACGAGAGGGTGATTCGTAGCGGCTTCCGACGTTCTCGATCCCGCCCCTCACCCGCAGCAGCGATCGCTCCAGCGACTCCCGTGTCACGCACTCGGGCGTACACCCGCGTAAGCGTGCACCTGCAGTTCGTGCGGATCAAACTCGGCGGGAAGACCAGTTACTTCGATGTGTGCCAGTCGACCCGGTGCCACGTCGAAGTAGTTGTCGCTGAACCGCACGCCCGGCGCCGGACTGGGGATCCTGACAAGATAAGCGAGCGTGTTCGCCGACACCGTCACTGTCGCCGACCCCGGCGCGCCGGACTCGATCTGAACGGCCAGGTCTGCCGGAGCAAACGGGAGCTCACGGATCTCGCCGAAGAAGAACCGATTATCGGGGAACGAGCCGTCATAGCTGCGCACCCACGCGACAATTGCGGGGTCTGCCGGAGACGGCCCGAACCAGGCCAGCACCGACTCGCCCGCCGGTACCGTTTGGGTCACCCGTTCGCTGAGCTGCACGGTTCCGTCAAATTCCTCGAGTGATACCTCTGCCGTGATCGCCACAGCCGCCGCCGTGCTGTTGCTGAGCCACAGTTCGAGACGTTCCCCTTCGTTGACGAAGAGAGCGATGACCGGTTGGAAAGCACGCTTGGCTGCGTAATACCCGGCCTTCGGTACACCGTCGTAGTCGATGATGGACCAGCTGAAACCCGGCCAGCTGTCGTTGAGCTGCCAGACCAGGGTGCCGTTGTTGTGCGGCTGCCGGTGACGGTAGTGCTCGATGCCGAACTTCAGCCCCTCTGACTGGGAAACCATGCTGAAGTCGATGTACTCGTCCATCGTCTTCGGCAGGCCCGTGATGATCTCGAGGATGGCATCACCCTTGTTCTTCGGGTGGTCCTTGTTGTGCGCGTCGAAGGTGGGGCTGTGCACCGAGAGTAGGTCATCGTCGATCCAGCGGCGTAGCGTCGTCACCTCGGGTGAGGCGTGGATGCCGAACTCGCTGATGAACTTGCCTCGGTCGCGGGCGTAGCGCCGATAGTGGCGAGCCTCGCCGACCGACGGATAGTCCTCGCTGCCCGCACCGAAGTCGATTCCGTGCCATACCTCCCAGGCGTGCCGGTCACCGTCGAGCACGCCACCCGGCGCCATGAAGCCTTCCTCAGCGGCCTCGCCCCAGGGGCTGCCGGGCCAGTACGGGGTACGCCCGTCCTCCCGTGCCACGACGTCTGGAAGGATCTGGAAGAAGATGTTCCAGCCCCACTCGCCGGGCTCGAGGTTGTGGTAGCCCATGCCGTGGAAGAGCTGTGACTCGTTATTGCCGCACCACAGTGCGAGGCTCGGGCGGTTGCGGAGCCGCCGTACCTGGTACTCGGCTTCGGCGGTCACCTCCGCGCATAGCTGCGGTGAGGACTCGCTTGGGTACTCGGCGTTGGCGAACATGAAGTCGTGCCAGATGAGCAGGCCGAGCTCATCGCAGAGCGAGTAGAAAGCATCGTGTTCGTAGACACCGCCGCCCCACACTCTCAGCATGGTCATGCCCCCGTCGGTCGCCAGGGTGAGCAGCGAGCGGTAGCGCTCCTCCGATACCGAACCGACGAGCATGTCGGCGGGGATCCACGCCGCACCGCGGGCGAACGTCGAAACACCGTTGAGGATGAACCGGAACAACCGACCGCCTTCCGGGTCGTCCGAGCGATCGAGCTCGATCGTGCGGACCCCGATGCGGTCCTCGACCTCGTCGAGCGCGCCCTGCGGGCCCTCCAACTGCAACTGCAACCGGTGCAGCGCAGGGTTCCCGAGATCATGCGTCCACCAGAGCTCCGCATTCGGCAGCACGATGTCGATCACGGTCCTCGACCGCCCGATTCCGTCCTCGACCGGAACATCGAGCTCGATCATCTCGCCGACGGGAGTCGTGATGCGTGCCGTTGCTGTCAGATCGTGGCAGACGATGAAGCGGTCCACTTCGAGCTGCAGTCGCAGGTGCGCGGTGCCATCCGCGTCGATCCGATCAGTCCAGACATGATGACCGGCGATTACTGCCTCCTGACGACGAATCAGCTCGACGTGGCGCCAGATCCCAATCGACGCGACCCTGGGGCTGAAGTCCCAGCCCCAGGAAAAGATCGCCTTCCGGCGCTGTGCCGCAAGTTGCATGATGTCGGAGGAGACCGGCATCATTCGGCTCAAGCGAGTCCATGTCTCTGTCGACGTCGGCAGCTCGAGATCGGCCAATGGCGGTGAGAAACGGATCAGCAGTTCGTTGTCCTCCTGTACATGCGAGGTGATCGCGAACTCGGCTGGGCGGAACATGTTCTCGTGATGTCCGAGGTTCTTGCCGTTGAGCCAGACGTCCGCGACCGTGTCGAGCCCGAGGAATCGCAGGCTCAGCGCCTCGCCGGGGCGCAGATCGGTGGGACCGGTGAAGCGGCAGCGATACCACCAGTCACGATCCTCGACCCATCGGACCTCGCTCTCGTTGTCATTCCGGTAGGGGTGCGGGATCCGACCGGCGGTGAGCAGTGATTCGTGCACACCACCAGGCACCTCAACAGGCAGCCAGGCGTCAGCAGGCAGTCCCGCGAGCGCATCAGGCGTCGAACCGAGGGCTGCCTCGGCCAGTTGAAAATCGGACAGAAGGGTGGTGGTGCGGCTCATGGGCCAGCCTTTCTGAGGAGGGGTGAGGGCAGGGCGGTGTCTCGGCGCGGCCTCGATGAGGTACCGCCGAGACACCGCTGAGGGTCAGCGGCCGAAGACTCTCGCGGACAGTGACACGTCCGCCGTGTCCGCTTCACTCACGGCGGAGTATGACAGGGCGATGCGGTAGCTCCCGGCATCGATTGCCCATCGGCCCGCGTCGGAGTCGTAGTGGGCGAGGAGGCGTGGATCGGCGGTGACCTCGATCCGGCGATGCTCGCCCGGCTGCAACTCCACCCGATCGAAGCCGAGCAGACGCTGGCGTGCGGTCCCGTCCACGTGCGTCAGGAATACCTGCGGGACGGTGGCACCGGCCCGGTCTCCCGTGTTTGTGACGGTGAAGGCGGCAGTCACAGTGTCGCCACCGGTCACGACCAGGTCAGCGAAGTCAAACGTCGTATAGCTCAGCCCGTGGCCGAAGGCGTACAGCGGAGTGTCACCAGTCTTTGCGAACCACCGGTACCCGATCTCGGCGCCCTCGTGATAATTAATGGTGATCGGGGTGGCCCACGCCGAGCCCTGGCCTTCGAATTCCGGGCGAGGGGTCTGCTCCAAGCTGGCTGGGAACGTCATCGGGAGGTGGCCCGAGGGGTTCACGGCCCCGGTGAGGACCTCAGCGATCGCTCTACCGCCTGCCTGACCCGGGTACCAGGCCTGGACCACTGCCTTGACGCTGTCATTCCACGGCATCCTGACCGCGCTACCGGTCTCGAGCACGACGACAGTGTTCGGATTAGCTGCGGCGACCGCCGCGATGACCTCGTTCTGCCCCCAGGGGAGATCAATGTCGCCGTTGTCGAAGCCCTCACCCATGAGGTTGTAGGCGAAGACGACCGCGATGTCGCTCCGCTTCGCCATCAACGCCGCCTCGGCCGGACTGATCCCGGGGTCGAATTCGATCGTGGCGTTCGGCAGGGCAGCGCGCAAGGTGTCAACCGGGGCATCACCGTAGAGGTAGATGTTCCGGGCCGGACCCATCATGCCGGGGCCGCCGACGGTGATGATCTCGTTGTACCCGGTGGCAGGAAGGACGGTGCTCGAACCACAGCCGGCCAGGACACCGACCTGTGCGTGGCCGCCGATCACCGCGATCCGCGGCGCCGACGTGGCACTGAGCGGCAGGATGTCGTCGTCGTTCTTGAGCAGCACCATGCCTTGCCGCGCGCCCTCGAGGGCGATGAGGTCGTGCGCGGCCGGATCGACCTCGGGAGCCGGACCCCAGCTGTCGATCCCAACGGCATACATCGAGCGCAGGATCCGGCGCACCATGTCGGAGAGGCGCTCCTTGGGGAGACGGCCGTCGGCGTGCGCCGCGCGCAGCCGGTCGGTGAAGGCCTCGGCGCCCCAGATCAGGGCGTCGAGTTGCAGACCGGATTCCTGGTCGAGACCCGCAAGCGCACTTTCCCAGGTCGGGGTGGCACCCCAGTCGGACATGACCCAGCCCTTGTAGTTCCAGGCCCCCTTGAGTACCTCGGTGAGGAGGATCTCATTCCCGGTCGCATACGCCCCGTTGATCTTGTTGTAGGCGGCCATGATCGTGCCGGGCTGCGATAGTTCGATCGCAATTTCGAAGACGAGCAGGTCGGCCTCGCGGTGGGCGGCAGGGTCGATGATCGCATCGAGCCACTGCCGGTTGGTCTCGTTCGAGTTGAGCGAGAAGTGCTTGATGGTCGAGATCACGCCTTCGGACTGAACGCCGTTGACCGTGCCGGCGGCGAGCTCAGCAGAGAGCAATGGGTCCTCGGAAAAGTACTCGAAGTTGCGTCCGTTACGCGGGTCCCGAACCAGGTTCGCACCGGCCGCGAGCTGCACATTGAAGCCTCGGCTGCGGGCCTCGCGCCCGAGCAGCCCCCCGGCGCTGCGTGAGAGCTCGCGGTTGAAGCTCGATCCTAGGGCCAGCCCGGCGGGGAGCGCCGTCGCGCTGTCACCGGGACGGTAGCCCGGGTTGGTCACGCCGAGACCGGCATCGCTCATCAGCAGCGCTGGCACGCCAAGGCGCGGCACACCGGGGACGTAGCCAGCACTCATGGGGGTACCCTCGGGGATTCGAGGGTCGCGGTCGACCACGATCGGGTTCTGCCCCATAAGGCTGACCAGCAACGAGAAGCGCTCGTCATCCGTCATCTGCGCTTCAGTGATTCGCGCCCGCTCATCAGGGGAATCCGGGTTCCGTGGGTCGACCTGCTCCGTCATTCTGCGATTCCTCCACTAAGCCGATCGCAGCGAGGCGATCCGTATATCTAACACGCGTTAGGCAGCAATTTAGTGGGCACCGCCGGCATTTGTCAACCTCGCGCCACGCTCGACACAACCCCGACAGTCGGCCTTGCCCGTCATGGCTGCGACGGAGGCAGCGGAGCAACCACAGCGTCATTGATGACGGCAGGCGCCAGCGCCAGCGCCAGCGCCTTCTCCGCGCGGACCGCACGAAACGCCGCCTCATGCATCGCCGAGTCAAGCCGATCGAAGGCCTGGGCAGAGTACTCGACCATGAATTTGAGCCGATACCCGTAGCCGTTGAAGGCCGGCAGTCCCCAGCAGGTCGGTGCCGCCTGCAGCTCATGTGGTGCCGCGTGTTGGGCCAGCGCATCTGAAAGCGCCCGAAGAACGGTCTCTTTCGCCAGTTCGATGTCGGAGTCAAGCGTGAAGTCGATTTCTAGCATGAGGCGCAGCCACCCTCGGCTCCGGTTCGAGGTACGCACGATCTCGCCGTTGCGCACCGACGAGAGAAAGCCATCGAAGGCACGTACCTGAGTGACGCGCAAGCTGACGGACTCGACGACCCCCAAACCGAAGCCGACGTCGACCACATCCCCGACGTCGATCTGGTCCTCAGCGATTAAGAAGAGACCGGTGATGATGTCCTTGAGCAGGGTCTGCGCACTGAAGGTGAGCGCCGCCGCCACCACGCCGGCAGACGCGAAAATGGCCGTGATGTCCACCCCGAGGATGCTGAAAATGATCGCCATTGCGATGGCGACCTGCACCCAGACGATGATGTTCGTTATCAGGTTACTCAAGGTGCGCACACGGCGCAGAAGTTGCTGCTTACCGCGGTGGCTCGCGCTGCCCTCCTCCGTGCGGTCCAAGCTCGCCTGAGCGCCCGCAGCGACTTTCGCCGTGACTTTCCGTGCGATTCTGACGAGCGCCCAGGTCACCAGCGCGGTGACCACGATCGTGACCCCGATCAGAATCAGCACGCTATTCGCCTCGTAGAAGCTCTGCGCATCAGAGGCCGAGGCTGTCGTGTCGTCGACGCCCAGCTTGGCACCCGCGAAGGTAGTCGCAGCCCTCAGAATCACCCCGGTCATAGCAGGACGAACCCCACCATACGATCAAGCAGTGCCGTGGCGATCACCGCGCGCATGCGCACCCTCCTTCCCCCTCTGTCCTAGAGGTCGCCCGCGCGGGAAGTTCAGACACGACTCTCCTTTCGCCCATCCGGAAAATGAGCGGCATGTCCCGAATCCGCCGACACGGACCTCATGAACCATGATAGCGGCATGTCTAACTCTCGTTAGATATCCGCGTACTCTTTCGCGCGGCGCCGATTCGCTGGCGGAAACTCACTCTTGATGAGTGGATGAGGCAGCCACTGCACTCAAGGCCGAAAGGCCGTCTTCAGCAAGCATTCGACGTCATTGAATTCGTCCCGGGAGGCACGTGCGGCCACCGCCCCATCTCCGAAGACCTGGGTCGCCCCGGTATCCGCAGTCCACGCCGACCAACCAGGGTCGTGCGCAGAAGCGAACTCCACAGATGCTCGGTGCATAGCCGTGGCCAGCGGTTGCGGCCGGTTCGGCCCGGTGTGCGCCGCGACCTCCGGCGAGTCGAGACAGTCAAACCAGAACGGGACGTCCAGGCAGTGGAAGGAGAATCCGATGCTCGTCGACACGAACGCGAACCGATACAGCCACGTGGGTGCGCCCGCCCGCGCATGAGCCACTCGCAGAACCGTGCTGCGGAAGATCCCATCGGTCAGGTACTTGCCAAGGAGGGCGGCGTTGCCTCGGGCGACGTAAGTGGGTTGGGACGCGATATAGGCGTCGCGCGTCTCACCGCTCAACCCGACCGAGTCGAGCAATGCGGGCAGCGGCAGGGGTGCCAGTTGCTCGCTCTGCCCGGCCACCATGATGAGGAACTCCTCATCGGTCGCACCCAGCATGAGGGCCTTATCCGCTCCGATCCCCATCCGATACGACTCAAACGTCGGGCGTCGAATGAGTTCTCCGTCGACCACCGGGGCAACGAGGGGGCCGTCTTGGACCATCGACTTCAAGTAGTCCATGCCGGGCGGTGTCGAGAGCTCCTGCTGCACCGCGAATATCTGATCCTCGGGCACTGCACGAAGGGCATCGGCCGTTGGCTCGACACCGAGCTTCTTACCGAGGGCAGCCCCGAATTCCTTCGCCAGCGCCATCGGCATGTCACCGAAGGCACCAGAAATCGAATGCACGGCGGAGAAGAGGTGCTGGGCACGTTCCATGCCGAGCAGCGTCATCACTGCTCCGCCCCCCGCCGATTGACCTGCAATGGTCACGCGCGAGGGGTCGCCGCCGAACTCACGGATGTTCTCCTGCACCCATTCGAGGCCGGCGATCCAGTCGAGCACACCGCGATTCGCCGGCGCACCATCGATCCACCCGAAGCCATCGAAACCGAGCCGATACGACAGGCTCACCACGACGACGCCGTTGCGATTGTAGGTGCGGCCGTCGTACCACGGGCTTGCAGGTGATCCACTGAAGTATCCGCCGCCATGAATCCAGACCAGCACCGGCAGACCCGCATCGCTTTCCCTCGGGCGCGGAGTGAATACGTTGAGATTCAACGTTGACTCACCCGGAATGGCCGGTTCAGGAATCGACCCATTGGGAAACTCCGTTCGGGCAGGCGTGGCGCCGTACTGGAGCGCATCACGGACCCCGTCCCACGGCGCCATGGGAGCCGGAGCCGCAAACCGGAGCTTCCCGACCGGGGCCTGCGCGAACGGAATTCCCAGAAATGCAGCGCTCTCGCCCGAGGCGGATCGTCGCCACTTTCCCCGGACTTCCCCCTGTTGTGTGCGAACGCTGCCGTACGTTTCCGAGCCCATGTCAGTCACTCCCCCTGCCTAGTCGTCACGGAAAAGTCCGCCACTCTCACCTATCTAACAGCAGATAGATTAGCGGACAGCGCACTCGAGAGCACTCATCGAGTTCGATTAGTTCCGCTTGCGGAGATGGTCGAAGCCGTCGAACACGGTATCGCGAACGAGCTCCCAGTCACCGAGGTAGTCGGGAGGAGTTTCCGAGCGCAGCCAACGCAGGCGTAGCCCTTCGGCCACCAACCCCAGCACAGAAACGACGGCGATCGGATCCTGGTACTCGCGTTCCGCGAGCATGAGCGTCAACGGCCGGAGCCGCCTCACATCGCTTCCCTCCCGATAGAACGCATAGGCGGGATGTGTGGGGTCCGCGAGTGCGACCATCTCGAGCCGGTCGAAATTGCGGCTCTCCTCCGGCCGGCTCGCCGCGATACGCACCGTGGCATCGGCAAAGTCGCGCAACGTCGCTTGATCCCCGGCGGTGTCGATCGTGGCCGCATACATCTGCCGCTCTTCTTCGGCCCGCGCGGTGAGCACGGCTTCGAGGACCGCGGTCAATCCATCAAAATGGTGCAGCAGGCCCGGTGCGCTCATTCCGCACCAACGGGCAACCTCGCGCAGACTCAGATTCTCGGCCCCCTGCGCGGCAATCATCTGACGCGTACGAGCAATGATCTCCGCTTTGCGAGCTTCCGGTACCAAACGGCGAGCCATATTAGTTCTTCCCTCCAGGACTCTTCGATGATAGCCTGGTCGGCCCTGGGCTTCCCGGACGGTTCGCTTGTGGTGATCATGCCGCGACGATGGTCATGTGACCTTGATCCCTTCCACGAGGTTGACGTTACTGCTCGGGTCGACCCGGGAATGGTCATTTCATAGGCAGGCCTGTAATGGTCCCGACCAAGCGGAGCACCAACACCACCCCTGCCAGCCGACCAGGTCAGCCACTCAGAGACTTACCGGCGATTCAGTCGTCCGGCCTGTATCGTGTCGCCCTAGTGCCCCGCGTCGGACCGTAGCAGGGCGAGTATCTCGGCGGCTTCGCCGGTGGGCGGGGTGGTCGCGGTCGATTGGTGTCCGTCGACGCTGATCGTCACGTCACGGAGCGGGCGGAGCGCACGGATGATGCGGCGGACGCTCACGCCCGTGGTCGCATAGAGGTGTCGGCTGATCGCGAGAGCTGCGAAGACGACGGTGAGGTGTGCATGGATCGACTCGGCGGTCGAGGCGAACATGGGTCTCGCGCGCAGGTCGGTCTTCGCCATCCGAAAGGACGCTTCGACTTTGAAGAGGTCGTGATAGACGGCCGGATCAAATCTCACCAACGCAAAAGCCGCGGAAACCCTTGAGTTTCCGCGGCTTGCTGGTGGGCTGTTGGCACTACCTGGTCTATCGCGCGATAGGACTCCCCACCCAAGGTCTGTTTCCTGAGGGTGCCGCGCCGTTTTCCTGTAGGCAGACTCGTCCCGGGCGCCGCGGGCGACAGGACTCTCAGACGGCGAAGCGGTTCCGTCTCGCCACATCGATGAGCTCCACGAAGGACTCCTCGAGGCTGTGCTTCGCGATGCTGAACAAGACGCAGCGGCGTGGCGCTCTTGATTCGCCGTACTTGACCTCGACCGCACTGTCCTCGACGAGCGGAACCGAGCCACGGCATCGGGTTCACGGCGCCTTCGACGTTCTCGGTCAGTTACCGCCACAACTTCCCGCCTTGGGCACGCAAATCCTCGACGACATCACGAAGGTCCCACGGAAAGACTTCTGCTGGTTGATGAACACGACGAGTGCATCGCCGGAAGACACTGCGAGATGGTGACTTCCACGTCGAGATCACGGGATGTCGCGGGGCTCCCGGTGACGGGGCAGGATGACGTTCCGTTCGATCCAGGTGACCGTCGGCTCCGCATGAGAGCGTGTCGGCTTCAGCGCCTGTGACCAAAGCCATCTCCGGAACGCTCTATATCTTTCGGTGAACGTGTCGTTGAGGATCCGCGGGCTCTGTGCCTCAGGGGCTTCCTGGGGTCGAGGTCAGTACTGCTCGAGCTCGGTGGCGAAGCGCTTGTGCTCCTTGCGCGACAGGAAGCGGCGCTGAGGTGGAATCTCATGCACGTGCGTGCTCAGGGCCGGAATGCAGCGTTGAGGTCGCCACTGTCAATGGCCTTCTGCGCCAGGGGGTTCTCACCGTGCAGCGTCCCGGCGTGCGCGTCATACCGGAACAGGGCAACCTTCGCCCGCTCGGCGAAAAGAATGGCCTGAGCCGTGTAATAGGTGTTCGCGAAGAAGACGCCGTGTTTGCCGGCTACGCTTGCGACGCCGGCGAGGCGGTGAAGGTCCGGTCCGCCCACGCCGCCGGTGAGGTGCTTCACCTGGGCGACGAAGTGCGCACTGTCGACGTCGATGCCGTCGTCCATGACATGGCGGGTGGTCTCCGCGTCTAGTACGCGCAGATGTCTCATCCACTGGGCGGCCAGGTGCTCTGCACCTTCGTGGTCCACGCCGAGAGGGTGCGGTTCCGGTGCCGCGGAACGTGGCGGCTCCGCCTTCGCCTTTGCCTTCGTTGGCTTCTTGGTCATAGCTTGGCGGTCGGCGATGGTCGCTGCGATTGCTCCAAGCTGCTCAGGTGTGAAGTCTTCTACCGGCTCAGCCGGCGCCTTGGCCTTCTGCTTTTCCACCCACGCCCGCTGCTCGGGCGTCAGAGGGGTGATGTTGTGCGGTCCCCGCCCGGTCTGGTGGTGCGTCGTCGGGGCTGGTTGGGCGACGGGTATTGCTAGCCCTGCGGTGCCGAAGCCCTGGCTCATCCTCACGATCAGTGCCCAGACGAGCCACAGGACACTGAAGGTCAGCCAGACGAACATCGGCGCCAGCCCCGCACCGTTCGCTGTCGCTACGTACCCGCCGATCAGTAGCGCCAGGCCGATGAGCGTCGCCACCCAGAATCGGATGTTCACGAGCACCATGCCCGAGTGCGTCTGCCCATACTCGAGGAAGGGGTTGCGCGTGGTCGGTGTCCCGGCGGGGCTGTTCATGACCTCATTGTGCCGCAGGCCGCCGACGGCGCTCTTCACATACGGGTCGTGCCCCACGTCCGCGCCAGCAATTCCCGAGATTCGACGTACGCGATCTCAGGCAGGCCTCCGGCGCCGAGGCGGCTTGACGGGTGCAACTCTTGGTAGCCGTGCATGTAGAACCGAGCGCGTCCATCTGGGCCCTGGGCCGTCGTCGAGGTGGCGCAGCAGTTCACGTGCTCGCGATGGGATCCGCCAGGGATGATGCTAGGGCCTCATCGGATTCCATCGGATCCGCCAGAGTCGAAGGACTGTGGACGGTCGCTGCGCACATCCGATTCCGACCTGTCGCGTCCATGCCGCACGAGCACCGTCAGCAGCTCTACGAAATCGTCATCTAAATCGACAGTCGCCAGCGCAGCGTGTAGGCCGTCGAGCAGTGTTTGAATGTGCGCAGTGTTCTCGGATCGCGATGAGGACCCCTCGTTCTCGCCTGTGTCATGGATACTCAAGATGAGCATGACTCGGCTGGTGCTGCGGATGGTACCGAGATACTGGCGGTCGGGGTGGTCACGATCCGCGACGTTCCGCTTCCACCACTCAATCTGACCCGACCCTGACATCGGGTCGAAGAAGAAGCTGCGCACCCCGGTCAAAGGCTCGCCGTCCAGGGTCAACGAGTTTGCACACGGGTAGCGGGTGATCGTCGAGGACGAGTCGCCGGCGACTACCTCCACGTGATAGAGGGTGCGTGAGGCGGTGATCACGAGGTAGATGCCTGGTGTGGATTGCTCCGTCAGCGGCCGGTTCGGCTGGTAGCCGTCAGTCCGCACGGATGCGTCGTTCACGGCTGTCGCCGGCGCCCTGCACGCCGCCACGGCCAGCCGCTTGTCGCTGCCCCGTTCGCTCGCAAACGGGGGCCTACGGCGTCGCATCATCAGCTCTCCATCTCACCCATCGGCTCGCACCTGCGGCTAAGCAATTCGATGGTCACGACGATTCCGCTGATCGGGCCTCACGAACTACCGATCCCACGACAGCACGCCGTCTGCCGAGGACGCGGACGGATGAAGCGGCCCCGCATCGACATCACGCGTCGTATGCCCGCACAGCAATGTCAGTAACCGCCAGCGTCGTACCAGTGCTGTTTCGCGAACAGCGTCGCGCCGCCGGTCAGCGCCGCCGCGCAGCCCCGCTAAGTAACGCTGCGGGGATGACGATGAAACTTGTGGGGCCGGCGAGAACCGGTCCCGGCCCTACTTATACGGGTAGAGGTCGTCGTCATCACCGGCATACAGCACCTCGGTTTCCGTGGCGACGAGTACGGCGGTGTCGGTAGCCGTCACGTCCTCGATCTGCCCATCGTGATCCCATCGGATGGACGCGGGAACGTCGACATAGTCGGATGAAAAGTCGATGGTGACGGCGACGTCGTCCGGAGCCCCGTCACGGTGTCTGTCGACTTTGCCGAGGATGTCCCCGAATAGCCGTAGCTCCGCAAGCCCTGCCTGCTTGTCATCCTCGGCACCGACCCGAAGATTATGAACTTCGACGTTCTTCACATGCGTGATCTGGATCGACGACAGGTAGTCCTGTGCTCCTGATTCGCGGTGGTCAGCATCGGAATCCAACACAACACCCACCCGACGGAAGGAAATCGTGTCGCCGTGGCCGCCGTACTGTTCGTTGAGAAAATCTGGAAGGTTCTGCTCCAGTTGGTCAGCCAATCCTTCGACCTCAGCAGCAGTCCACGGGGACGAGCCAGTAGGGGCATCGGTCTCGTTCGAGCTATCCACCATGACCTCATGGTACCCGCGCAATCACGGGGTCGCGGGTCGCCAACCCCAGTTGACGGGCTGGGTGACTGTGGTGATGGCGATGAGCTCGACGGGTGAAAGATGGTGATGTTGAGGACCGGAGCGCCTGCTGGGGAGGTGCATCCCCAGCACCCTCCCCAGCAGGCCCACGACGCAAGATCGACTTGGTCGCGGCCATCCGGCCTGTACCCCTACAGGTCCGGGAGGTCGTCGAGGTTGTTGCGCGTCGTGGCGTCCCGGTCGGTGCGCAGGTACTTGCCCGTTGCCCCCTGCACAACCCTGATCTCCGTGCGCTTCTCCGGCCACTGAACAAAGTACGTGTGCATCCGGGACTCGATGTCTCGGATCGCGTCCGCCCTCAGCCTCGGTGACCAAATCTGACCGGGCTGACCGACGGCGGTGATGTCACCGTTGCGGTCTTTTCGGCTGTGTGTGATGCGGCGATCTGCCATGGTTCTGTCCTCCTGACAGGTGGGTACTGCTTCAGAGGTGGCGCCGGCCAGCGAACCTCACGAGCCCTCGTTGAACTCGCAGCACCGACAGTACGAAGCATCGCGGCACAAGTGACAATCTCTCCTGATAAGCATCCTTATCAGCAAATTTGGTGCAATGTCTGCAGTTTTGGATATCTTTGCGACATGACCTCAATCGCCCTGTCTGATGACGACCGTGCCGCACAGCGCATGCTCGTCTCGCTCCAGGGAATCGCAGATCTCGCGCACGTTCGCCGACCCGTGGTGTCGATGTGGAGGCGCCGGTTCCGGGTGGGACCGGACGCGTTCCCCCGACCAGTCGAGCAGGACAGCTCGCGACCCATGTTCGACACCTTCGAGGTCGCAGAGTGGCTCGAGACGACCGGGCACGGCAACAACGCGGACGCGCGCGCGGATTCCGCCGCAACGGCGGCCCCCGCCGACCTTTCGCTCGCGAACCCCACGCATGTCGCGGAGCTCGAGTCGCTCATCCTGCTCCAGGCGCAGACCGGGCTTCTCACGGGGCGCCCGCTGACGGCGATTCGCGAGGACGCAGCGCGGGTCGACCCCGACGACCTCTCCATCCGATCAGAGGTCGAGGGCCACCTGACAAGCGGTCGCGACTGGCGCGATTTCGCAGACCGGATCATCGACGCCGCGTACTCGCCGGCAGGTGCTCTCGAGGTCATGGCCCGCAGGTCAAACGCCGCCACACCGCCAACAGGCTCCCACGCCCCCCTCAACGACGCCGCAGCGGGCCTCCTCATCACTCTCCTCGACGCCTGGCCACTACGGCCCATCATCGTCAGCGACGGCGTCGATGCGGACCTGGGCGTGCGTGTTGCGTCCACGGTGAGCGACGACTCCGCCCTCTCCCTCACCCGGGGCACTCATTCACGGAAGCTGCGTCGCCGGCTCATGGCGCTCGGCATCTGGCTTGCCGAAGCAGACGCACTCGAAGGCGCTGTCCGCGTCGACCGTGTGCCCCATCGACCAGACGACACCGACGCGGACGCGCTAAACGCCATCGACGACCTCTCCCTCGAGTTGGGCGGGGACGACATCGCGGTCGTGCTGGGACCTGCGCGCATTCTGACTGACGCGCTCGCACCACACGAGCGTGGAATCCGTGCTGACGTGCTACGCACGGATCGTGTGCGGGCGGTTGTCCGTCTGCCAGCGGGCCTCGTTCCCGGGGCTACTCGCGAGGCTCTCGCGTTGTGGGCGCTCGGTCCCGCGCCGTCGCACCTCGCCACTGACGACCGTTACACGGCCGTCGCCGACCTCACCGACGTGCCGCTGACGCCCACACGCCAAGCCGACCTCGTCAGCGACCTGGTCGCGAGCATGGGCACACAGGATCAGCTCCGTGCACGCGCGTACCGCTTCATGTCGCTGCCGCGCACGTCGTCGCTGCGAGCCCGAACCGGTGCGCTTGTCTCTCGCACCCCACCGCGTCGCGGCACACCCAACGTGGTAGAGCTCACCACGCGCATCAGTCACGCGGCACGCGAGCTCGGAGACGACCACCCGGACGTCGTCCTCGACGACCGATCCCCCACGTCTGCTTCAGCTCCGGCAGTACTGACTGATCTCATCGGCGAACGGCACGCACGCATCATCCCCGGTACGCGCATCTCCCCCGAGGATCTCGGAAAGACCGGACTTCGCGTCGTCCTCAGCCGCCACCTCGATGACCCCGCCGGCATCGGTGACGACTGCATCGATCCGCTCACTTACGCGGAGCAGTACCCAACATCGCAGTTGACGCAGCCGGGCGATATCGTCTTCCGTACCGGGCCAACGACCGCAGCATGGGTCGACCACGACGGATCCTCCGTCGTCGCCTACCCCGCGCGCATCCTCCGCATCCGGCGCACCGACCCCGGCGGGCTGATCCCTGAACTCGTCGCCCAAGACATCGCCACACAACCCGCCGGACCAGGCGCCTGGAAACGCTGGCACCTCCGACGCGTTCCCCCCACATCCGTCGCCGCACTCCGCCAAGCACTCGCCGAGATCGCCGCAACGCGAGCCAGCCTGACCACACGTCTCACCCAACTCAACACATACGCTGACGCCCTCGTCACAGGCATCGCCGCTGGTGCCGTTACTCTGACCATGAGCCGACCGGACGGCGACACCGTCACGGCTGCAGAAAGCTAAGAGGATCCATGCCCCGTACCACCAAGACCGCACCCGCGGCACCGTCCACCATAAAAGAACTGAAGGACACGCTCTGGAAGGCCGCCGACAAACTCCGCGGCTCCATGGACGCCTCCCAGTACAAGGACGTCATCCTCGGGCTCGTCTTCCTCAAGTACGTCTCCGACGCCTTCGACGAACGCCGCACCGCCATCCGCACCGAGCTCGCAGCCGACGGATACGACGCCGAACAGATCAGTGAACTCATCGACGACACCGACGAATACACCGGCCGCGGCGTGTTCTGGGTCCCCGCCACCGCCCGCTGGGGACACCTTGCCGAGAACGCCAAGAGCACCGAAGCAGAACGCCCCATCGGCGCGCTCATCGACGAGGCGATGGATGCGATCATGCAGGCCAACCCGAGCCTGGCCGGCACCCTCCCCCGCATCTTCAACCGCGAGAGTATCGACCAGCGGCGCCTGGGCGAACTGATCGACCTTTTCAACTCAGCCCGCTTCGCCGGACAGGGACAGTCGGGCGAGACCGGACGCCGCGCCCGCGACCTCCTAGGGGAAGTGTACGAATACTTCCTCGAGAAGTTCGCCTCTGCGGAAGGCAAACGCGGCGGAGAGTTCTACACCCCCGCCAGCGTCGTCCGCGTCCTCGTCGAACTCCTCCAGCCCACCCACGGCCGCGTCTACGACCCCGCCTGCGGCTCTGGCGGCATGTTCGTCCAAGCAGAGAAGTTCCTCGAAGCCCACCACGGTGAAGGCTCAGACATCTCCGTCTACGGGCAAGAACTCAACGAACGCACCTGGCGAATGGCAAAGATGAACCTCGCCATCCACGGACTCTCCGGAAACCTCGGACCCCGCTGGGGCGACACCTTCGCCCGCGACCTCCACCCCGACCTTCAGGCCGACTTCATCATGGCCAACCCACCCTTCAACATTAAGGACTGGGCCCGCAACGATTCAGATCCCCGCTGGCGATACGGTGTCCCACCCGCAGGAAACGCCAACTACGCGTGGATCCAGCACATCCTCGCCAAGCTCGCACCCGGTGGACAGGCCGGCGTGGTCATGGCCAACGGTTCCATGTCGTCGAACTCCGGCGGCGAAGGACAAATCCGCGCGGAGATCGTCGAAGCCGACCTCGTCTCCTGCATGGTGGCCCTTCCCACCCAGCTCTTCCGGTCCACCGGGATTCCTGTCTGTGTCTGGTTCTTCACGAAAGACAAGGGAAGGCGCGCCGGCGAGGTGCTCTTCATCGACGCTCGAAACCTCGGTCACATGGTCGACCGGGCCGAGCGTGTGCTGAGCGACGACGATATCGCAAGGATCGCAGAAACATTCCACGCGTGGCATGGAGTCAAATCAGATTCGATGCCCGATGGGTACGCAGATGTCCCAGGTTTCTGCAATTCCGCCACCCTCGCCACGATCAAGGCCGCAGATTATGCCCTCACTCCAGGGCGCTATGTCGGCGCTGCCACATCCGACGGTGACAGCGAGCCCATCGAGGAGAAGCTCGCGCGCTTGTGGACCGAGTTGGACGCACGGTTCGCAGAATCCGCACGACTTGCAGACGTCGTTCGCACACAACTTGGACGAGTCTCGTGAAGACTCTTGCGGAGATGGGCTTGGCAGTTCTCGACTGCGAGCACAAGACCCCAGCTGCGCAATCCGTTGGCGTCCCTTACATTGCGATTCCAGACATACGAGACGGACGGGTAGTCACCGCCAACGCCCGGCTTATCTCAGAAGACGACTTGGCCGTTTGGACGCGCCGGACAACCCCTCTCGCGGGCGACATCCTCGTGACACGTCGTGGACGGGTTGGCGATACAGCGCCAATCCCGGCGGGTTTGCGGTGCGCAATCGGCCAAAACTTAGTCCTCTTGCGCAGTGACGGCACGGAGGTCGATCAGAGGTACCTTAGGTGGGCGACGCGTAGCCCGTATTGGTGGTCCGAAGTCGACCGACTTTTGAACGTGGGCGCTGTGTTCAACAGTCTCAACGTGAGGGACATCGGCCGGATCCGGCTGCCAATGCCGCCGCTCCCTGAGCAGCAGGCGATTGCCGAGGTGCTGGGCGCCCTCGACGACAAGATCTCTGCCAATACCGCGCTCGCCGCCACCTTGGATGAACACATGAAACTGGCGTTGCTCGAGCGCGCGGCCGATGGCGCGAAGGTCCAGCTCAGGGACGTCGCGGTGTTCCATAATCGGCAACGCGTTCCTCTGTCTGCTGCCGAACGAGACTCACGCCCAGGGAGCGTGCCCTACTACGGCGCCACTGGCGTGTTCGGGTACGTCGACGAAGCTATTTTTGATGAACCAATCGTCCTCGTAGGTGAGGATGGTTCGGTTATCAACGCCGACTCGTCGCCCGTGACCCAATATGTTTGGGGTCCGGCATGGGTGAACAACCACGCACACGTACTGCGAGGGAACGGAATCTCATCTGAGATGCTCTTTCAATCCCTGCGTACGGCGGACGTCTCAACGCTCGTGACGGGCGCCGTGCAACCGAAGATCAGCATGGGAAATCTCAAGCGACTCCAACTGGTCATCCCGTCGACGCCCGATCTCCCGCGGATCGAAACCACCATCGCGTCAGAGACGGCGGCCAAGCGAGCAGCGCTCGACGAAAACCGCACACTCGCCGCAACCCGCGAGGCGCTTCTCCCGCAACTCATGTCCGGCAAACTCCGCGTCCGCGATATCGAGGCTGTGGCATCCGCCGCTGGCGCCTGATCCAGCCTTACCGAAAGAGACGCTATGAAGAAAAACCTGATCCTGTGGCCAGCGCTGGTCATCGTCGGTGCGCTCCTTGCCGCCGGCGCGCTCTTCATCGTCAAGCCACCGCTGGGGAATTGGATCGGCGGGACGACCGACAAGAACACCCAGATCGTGAACGCGATCACGCGCACCCAAGAGGTAGCGCTGGTGACGCTCGGGATTGAGGGTATCCGTGAGCGGAAGACCGAAGCCGGTCAGTTCCTGTTCCTCAGCATCCCGAATTCGCGAGCGGCGTTCTTGCGCTACAGCTTCGATGCCAAGCTCGGGATCGACGCGAAGGACGTGAAAATCGATGAACAACCGAATGGCTCGTTCGTCGTGACCATCCCGTCCTTCATCGTGATCGGACTCGACAATCAGAACGTTGAGACTGCGGCCGAAAGCACAGATGTGCTCAGTTGGACGACACCCGAGATCGACAAGGTCGCGATGGTGAACGATGTCTTCGGCGACGAGCTACAGGCCGAGTACCTCGCCAAGAACGCTGACCTCTTGAAGGATCAGGCCCGCATGTTCTACACCAACATCATCACCGCTATCGACCCTGACGTCACCCTGGAGTTCGAGTTCGTCTCGGCCGCTCCAGCACCGAAGTGAAAGCAGACACGGACATGACCGATATGCCAGACGCCCGCCCCGTCGACCTCCCCACGGTCGACGAGCAGCCGTTCCTCGAGGCGAACGAGACCGCGAAGTCGCGGTACGGCCGGTTCAACCTGGCTGTCGTCGGGGGAACCGGCGTCGGCAAGTCGTCGCTCATCAACGCGGTTTTCGGGCGTGACCTCGCGAAGGTTGGCAAGGGTCTCCCTGTCACCCGCGGCGCTGACTACTACCACGATGACTCTCTCGGAATCTGGGACCTCGAGGGATTCGAGATCGGCTCGACCACGTCTCCCGCCGACACCCTCCGCGCAAGCCTCGCGACCATCGCGAAGCGTCCTGCCGTCGAGCAGATTTCCGTGGTCTGGTACTGCGTCCTATCGAAAGCAGACCGTCTGACGTCTCCCGATATCGCCATGATCCGCGAACTCGATGCCGCTGGGCTACCGGTGATCCTGGTACTCACCAAGGTCGACTGGTCGAAGAACCCGGTGACGGGCAAGCGCAATCCCCCGAGGGACGTCGAGGAGTTCACGTCGTGGCTGGAGGATCCGGTCGACGTCGACGGAAACCGCATTGACCTTCCGATTCAGCGTGTCATTCTCACGTCGACCCGCGACAAGCATGGGAAGGGTTCGGGGCACGGCCTCGGTGAGCTCGTCGCGGAGACTCTCACGCTTTCGCCGGAAGACGAGAAGGATGCCTTTCGCATCGCCCAGCGTCTCAACCTTCCGTGGAAGCGCGAGATGGCCCGCCCGGTCATCGCTGCAGCGGCGGCTGCTGCAGCAGCTGCCGCCGCAGTTCCGATCCCGGTCGCAGACGCGATGGCCCTGGCACCGATCCAGATGACGATGATGGGCCGCATCGCAGCGATCTACGACCTGGAGCTGAAGACGATGCTGTCTGCCACTGCGCTCGCCCAGCTGGGTGTTCAGATCAGTGGGCAGGCTCTCGCCCGCAGCTTTCTCAAACTGATTCCGGGCGCGGGGAGCGTCGTCGGGGCGAGCGTCGCTTTCGCGCTCACCGCGGCCATGGGCGAAGGTTGGATCCGTCTGTGCGAGCAGGTGCACACGGGGAAGATCGATGTGGACAAGATCGCGGAGACGTGGGGCGCCTACGCGCCGAGTTTCGTCGACGTTATCCGGAAGATGGCCGGTCAACGGCTGACAGGAGTGTGAGCCCATGTCCGGTATCTCTGAGTCCGACTGGGAGCAGGCGACGCTCGATACGCTCGCCGAGCCGCTGTTCTGGCACCCGCTCCGCGGCGAAGAGATCGCCCCGGGAAGCGGGGAACGGGACACGTGGGATGAGCTTCTGATCCGTCCTCGGCTGGTAAATGCGCTGCAGACGCTGAACCCTACCGTGCCATTGCACTATCTGCAGCAGGCGGCATCCGAGATCGCAGCGCCCAAGTCGCAGGACGCGGTGACGGAGAACCACCGGATCCACGAGTACCTCGTGGGCGGGTACCCGCTGAGCTACCTCGACGCTGACGGACAAGAGCAGAACGTGCGGGTACGTCTGCTGAGTGTCGATCCCGCCGATAACGACTGGTTAGCGGTGAACCAGGTCACGCTGCGGCAGGGCGATCTCCATCGCCGGTTCGACGTGGTGCTGTATGTCAACGGGATGCCACTCAGCATCGTGGAGCTCAAGCGTGCTGGCGCTGCCAGTGCGGGCGTGTCCTCCGCACGTGACCAACTGAACACTTACCTTCGTGAGTTCCCGATGGCGTTCCGGTTCTGCGCCTTCGTCCTTGCCAGCGACGGCTTGGACGCGAAGTACGGCACGCCGTTCACTCCGCTGAACCACTTCGCGCCGTGGAACGTGGACGACGACGGCGCTCGCCTCGAGCAACCCCGCATCGAAGGTGAACAGGATGTACTTCCGCTCGACGATGCACTGACCGGACTGTACAACCAGGAACGATTCCTGCAGCTGCTGCGAAACTTCATCGCATTCGACGAGGGCTCCGATGGCCTCGTGAAGCGGATCGCGAAGCCTCACCAGTACTTCGCCGTCGCCAAGGCGGTCGGCAGCACCGTGCAGGCGGTCGAATCGAACGGCAAGGCCGGTGTCGTCTGGCACACGCAAGGGTCGGGCAAGTCCATGGAGATGGAGCTGTACACGAACCTCGTGTCACGGCATCCGAAACTCAAGAATCCCACGGTCGTCGTTGTCACTGACCGCACCGAACTCGACGGTCAGTTGTTCCGTACGTTCGACCGCAGTCTCCTGCTACCTGAAAAGCCGGCGCAGGTCACCGAGCGTGCGCAACTGCGTGACGAACTGCGCAACCGTGTTACCGGCGGCATCTACTTCACGACGTTGCAGAAGTTCGGCCTCAGCAAGCACGAGAAGGACGCGGGCACGCAGCATCCGCTCCTGACCGACCGGCGCAACGTGATCGTCGTCGTCGACGAAGCACACCGCAGCCACTACGACGATCTCGACGGCTACGCCCGCCACCTGCGCGATGCGCTCCCGAACGCCACGCTCATCGCTTTCACGGGCACCCCGATCTCGTTCGCCGAACGCGACACGCGCGCGGTGTTCGGTGACTACATCGACATCTATGACCTCACCCGGGCCGTCGCCGACGGCGCTACCGTCCCGGTGTACTTCGAGCCCCGGCTTATCAAGGTCGCGTTCGCGGAAGAAGCAACGGAAGAGGACATCGACCGGGCCGCCGACGAGTACACGGTCGGACTGGACGATACCGAGAGGGCCCGCCTCGAGGCCTCCGTCGCGGTCGTCAATGCCGTGTACGGAGCACCGCAGCGGATCGCGACCCTTGCTGAGGATCTGGTATCCCACTGGGAGGAACGCCGCGAAAGGATGCTTCCGTTCATTGAGTCGCCCGGCAAGGCGCTCATCGTCGGCGGAACCCGCGAGATCTGTGCACGCCTCTACGACGCCGTCGTCGCGCTGCGTCCCGATTGGCACTCGGGCGCGCTCGATGGCGGCCGAATCAAGGTCGTCTATTCCGGCACCGCAGCTGACCAGCCACCGGTCAGCGATCACGTCCGCCGCGACTCCGAGAACGCCGTCATCAAGGAGCGCTTGAAGAACCCGGACGACGAGCTCGAATTGGTCATCGTCAAGGACATGATGCTTACTGGGTTCGACGCTCCACCGCTGCACACCTTGTACCTGGATCGCCCACTCAAAGGCGCGCTACTCATGCAGACGCTCGCACGTGTCAACCGCACCTTCCGCGGCAAAGATGACGGACTTCTCGTCGCGTACGCGCCGCTCGCGGACAACCTCGCCCAGGCGCTGTCCGAGTACACCCAGGAAGATCAGGAATCCCGCCCCATCGGTCGCAACGTCGACGAGGCGGCGGCCCTTGCGCTCGAACTGATTTCGGACATCCGCAGCATGCTCAACGGATGCGATTGGCGCGGAGTCGTTCGAAGCGGCGGCCCACGCGCACTGATGACCGCGGCGACCGTCGCCACGAACTTCCTCCGCGACAGCAGCAGTCCACTCAACGACCCTTCACTGGAGAATCAGACGCTGAAGGCTCGCTACCGTGCCGCTAGTGGCGCGCTGTCCCGCGCGTGGGCTCTCGCCTCGGGGCGGAACTCTCTGGGCGAACTCCATAATGAGATCGCTTTCTATGAAGAGGTTCGCGTGTGGATGGCGAAGTTCGACGCGTCTGAACGTCAGGCCCGTGACGAACCGATTCCCGAAGACATCCAGCGGCTACTCAGCGCTCTTGTGGCAAAGGCAATGGCCTCTGACGAGGTCCTCGACATCTACGACGCTGCCGGGCTTCCCCGCCTCACAATCGACAACCTCGGTCCGGAGTACCTCGCCGAGGCTCAGAAAGCATCGAATCCGCAGCTCGCTATCGAGGCACTCCGGAAGTCTCTTATCGATGCAAGCGCCGCTGCGACACGGGGGAACCTGATCCGACAACACGCATTCTCCGAACGGATCGCGGCGGTTATGACCCGGTACACGAACCAGCAGCTCACCGCCGCAGAGGTTATCGCCGAGCTCGTTGCCATGGCTAAGGACGTCGCCGCTGAGGCCTCGCGGGGATCCGAGTTCACGCCGCCGCTGAGCAGCGATGAGCTGGCGTTCTTCGATGCTGTAGCGACGAACGAATCCGCCGTCGACGTTCAGGGCGAGGGCGTCCTCGCTGAGATCGCCCGCGAACTCGTGCTCGTGATGCGCCGGGATGTACGCACCGACTGGACGGTGCGTGATGATGTCCGCGCGAAGCTGCGCTCATCCATCAAGCGGCTGCTCGTGAAGTACAAGTACCCGCCGGACAAGCAGCCCGAAGCCATCAAGCTGGTGATGGATCAGATGGAAGCGATGGCACCGCGATACGCGGAGGAACGGGACGGTTCGCAGCGGTAACGGACGCTCTAGTGTCGGCTGAATCGGAGCAGGCCGTGCAGCTCCTCGGTGCGCTTCTGATCCAACCGGCCATCCTGAAGTCGAAGCAGTTGACGGCCGAGCCAACGCGCTGACGCGAACTCGACGCGGTCGTCAGCATGCAGACGCGGAAGCCGGCGGTTCGCCTGTACGAACGTCACGCACTCGATGAACCTCGCTCGCCAGAGGGTCTCGAGCGGATCCCACTCGAACGCCGGCGACAGGTCCAGGCGGGCGCTTTGATAGGCATTCAGTTGATCCTCGAATCGTCGCTGATACCGCGCCCACTCGCCGAGGTTGCGTTCCTTGGTCGGAAGTGAGGCCATCGCACGAGTTTTCTCCCGCGGCGCGTGCCCCACCTCGCGCCAATGGTCCTCGTAACGGTGCAACGTGGCGGCCCAATTGGTCGCGCGTCGCTGTGCGCCCGGACGCCCGCTCAACAGCAGTGCGGCGGCATCAGCGTAGCGCGCGGCGGCAAGATCATCGGGGTGTGTCGGGCGCCAGAGTGCGTCGGCGTGAGCGTGGAGTTCAGCGG
This sequence comes from Microbacterium zouquanmingi, assembly GCF_052266695.1. Taxonomy (NCBI): domain Bacteria; kingdom Bacillati; phylum Actinomycetota; class Actinomycetes; order Micrococcales; family Microbacteriaceae; genus Microbacterium; species Microbacterium zouquanmingi. The sequence goes on along the minus strand of NZ_JBQPQZ010000008.1, from coordinate 24,049 downwards.
AAGTCGGAGCATGCACGGGGGTCCTTTCGGGGCGTGAATGGTGCGCCCACATGCACCTATGCGCAGCCGTGCTTCCCGAGGTGACCAGACGGCGTGGCGGCAACGTTGTCGCTGAGTCGGCGGACTGCGTTCCGCCCGTTTCGTAGCGTTACTGACACGCGAACGGAGGTCCCGCCATGCCGCATCACGACGACTCGCTGGACCGTCTGCTGGACGAGGCGGAAGGCGTCTTCGTCGTCATCACTGATGACGGCGTGACGCACCACCTGGATATGGATCAGCGTCTGGTCACCAGGACCGATGAGGTCAGCCCGCGCGTGCGCATCGTCGTCGATTCCGCGCCGGCGTCCATACTCACGGTCGCCACATGCCGACTCGGCGTTCCGATGGTGCTCCTCATCGACCGGAATGCGCCCGGTGTACAGTTCACCCGCCGTACCACCGCGGCCGTCATCAGCATCGAAAGCGCGTTCTCTCCCGCACGTCCAACGACTCGAACGGCCACGTCGTGACATCGCATGCACGCGGCGGCAAGAATAGAGACAAGCCGGCCGATCTCAATGCCGCCGGATTCATGCCGATCAAGGCCGCGCCTTACTGGGATGCACTAGAACCAGTCGTTGTGGCCGCGGTGTCCAAGACAGCGCGACTCGCAGGGCGGGAACCGCAGACTCTGTACCCAGTTGCGACAGCGTTCGTAATGTGGGCATGGCAAACCAAGGGCATCGATCTAAACGTGGATCGGATGTTCCGGCGACGCACGATTGAGGAGTTCGTGCATCGTGGGATGAGCTCGTACACCCGCGGCAGTCGCGCGACATACCGCTCGATGCTGATCGCCATCGTCGATGCGGTCACGCCACCGTCCGAGCAACCGTTCCCCATCCCACGGTCCGACCCAACTCCGCCGTATACGCCGTCAGAGGTCGCTGCGCTGCGTAGCTGGGCAAACAGCCAGGGAAGCAGCACACGACGTCAAGACGCATCCGTCTTGCTCGCTTTGGGCTTCGGGGCGGGGTTGGCCACACGCGAACTGCTCGCACTTCGCGTCAGCGACGTGGACGTGCGGCCCGACAGCGTGCATGTCCTGGTGTGGGACAAACGGCCCCGCCTGGTTCCCATCCTGCCTGTGTGGGAGACGGCGCTGCGGGAAGCGGTGCGCGACGCCGCCCCGAGCGAGTGGCTCTTCCGGCGCGGCCGTACCGGCGTTCGACCCGGACAGGTCACCGACTTCCTGCACCGCGGGCACACGACAGAGTTGGACGTGCGGCCCGCGCGAATGCGCACGACGTGGATGCTCACCCACCTACATTCGGGAACGCCGCCCCGCGAGCTGCTGCGAATTGCCGGGCTGGAAAATCTGGCGGCCCTCGACCGGGTCACTCGGTTCCTTCCTGCGCGGGCGCCGAGTCCGCCTTTGAAAGCGACGCCCGGCAGTCGGACTGAGTAGCGACGGTGCCCGGTGTTCCGGCTAGTACGACACGCCGTACGCGAGCTTTTTGTCCGCGCCGCGTACATGGCCTGCATGACCGCGAAAAACCGACTCATCGACATTCCCACCGAGTTCGTCGAACTCCGCATTTCCTGCCCGCAGATCCCTGACTTCGCCTGGCGCATCATGCTCGGCTACCGGCCGAACGATGCGTCCGCGATGGGCGCGTGGGACGCGGTGCGGTCCTTCACCATCGAGACGGCCGCAGCGATGCTCCCGAGCACGTACGACGCGGCGCGCCGACTGATGACCATGACCGCCCGCTTTCACATGTGGGTGTGGGCGCGCACCGGCACCGTCCTGACCGTCGGGCGCGTCTACACGCAGCTCAACATCGACCGGTTCCTGGCGGCCGCTCACAAGAGCCGCTCCGCGTCTCACCGGTGGGGAGTGTCCCGCCAACTCGTCAAGGTCGGCCGTGAACTCGCCGACGCCGATCTCGTGGCCCTGCCGCTCCCCGGCGGAAACGTGCGCGCTCCGTTCACGACCAAACAGATCGCGACGATGCACAGCTGGGCGAACTCACTCACCACCGTCAAGAAGCGTCAGAACGCACAGGCGCTCCTCGGCCTCGCCGGAGGCGCGGGTCTGACTGCGGCGGAGATCGTCGACGCGCGCGTCACCGACATCGACCGCGATGGCGACCTCGTGTTCGTGAACGTCGTCGGCGCGCAGCCCCGTCGAGTGCCCGTGCGGCATGCGTGGGCGCGTGTGCTGATGCGCAGCATTGACGGCCGCGAACGCACAAGCGAGCCGCTGTTTCGTGGCCCTCGTATCGAAGAGTACCCGCCGCGCATTATCCAGACGTTCCTCACCGACCACCCGGCTCCCGTACGCCCCACCCCGGCCGCCCTGCGAGCGGCCTGGCTCGTGCACCACATCAACAATCACGTACCGCTCCAGGTACTTCGCGACGTCGCGGGCTTCGACCATTACGACTCGCTTGTGCGGTACTACGCGCACGCGAACGTGCTCGACGTTGCGGACTTCACCGCGCAGCTCGTCGGAGCGGAGGTCGCGCGATGATCTCCACGGACGTTGATTACTACCCCGCACTGGGCGATGACGAGTGCGGCATCACAGAACGCGAGATCCTCGGCCGCGGCCGCAACCTTCAGAAGTTCGACGACTCCACCGTCGCGCTGATTGAAGCCCGCGTTCGACAGTCCGGCATCCTCGAGCAGCTCGACCGTTGGGCGGCCGAAGACTCGAACCCGGAGGGTATGGGCGGACGGCCCGCAATGATCTCCATCCGAGCGCTGCTCACCGCGCTTCTGCTTCTCGCCCACGAAGGGGCCCCGCTGCACATCCGACGTGCCGCCTACGTGCTGCAGCACCGCCTCTCCTCGCATTCTCGTGAGCTACTTGACCTTCCCGAGTCGCCGGTGAGTTTCGCTACCCACGTCCCCACGACCAAGCGCTGGTACACGAACACCATCCGTGCGTTTCACAGGATGAAGAGGCTGATGGACCCGTACCCCCAGGAGCTCTACACCGCCAAGACTTACACACAGGTTCAGGAGATCCTCCGGAACCACGACGAACAGCGCGCGGAGAAGTACAAGGCGCGTCTCGACGAGTACACACGACTGTTCATGCGCATGACCTTCATGGCGCAGCCCCGGGCGGTCCGTCGCGCGACGAAGCATCTCGACGTGTCCTTCGATCAGACCTACATCGGCACCCCCACGACCAAGGGTTACAGCCGCAAGAACCTGGGGAGCAAGGTCGCCGCCGAGCGCACGGCCGACTTCGGCGAGCGAAGCCCCGGCCCCGTCGACGCATTTGCCGGATGGCACGTGAAGAGCGGCAAGGGCGAACGCACTGACAACCAGAAAGGCGAGATCGACCAGACCACGCCTGAGCGCGGTAAGTGGGCGGACTACGACTGGGGCTGGGTAGCGAACCTCGCCGTCCGAGTCGACGCGGAGCAGCCGGGCTCCAAGCGGTTCCCGAGTCTCGTCGTCGCTGCATCGCTCAGCATCCCGAACATGGAAGTGGCCGAAGAAGCCGCTCACCTGCTCGAGGCCGCAGCGACCCTGGAGCTCGCCCCCGGCATCGCTGACGCCGACAAGCAGTACTGGGCCAACGCCAAGCCGTTCCGGCTGCTGAAGCCTGCCTTGAAGACCGGCTTCACCCCGTCAACCGACTACCGCTCCGACCGCGTCGGTGTGAAAGGCGGGAAGCACGGCGGACTGTTCGTCGAAGGTGATGTCTACTGCCCGAGCACGCCGAAGCCATTGCTCACCGCGACGAAGGACCTCCTCGACAAGAACATCGATATCGAGACCTACCGCGCGCGCCTGGAGGAGCGGAAGGCGTACCGACTCCACGTGAAGCAGAAGGCCAACGCCGACGGCAAGACCATGCTCCGCTGCCCCGCCCTCGGCCCAAGCCCCACGGTGACCTGCCCGCTGCGCGAGATGATGCTCACCGCCGCGAAGAAGAACCGCCCGGAAGTGGAGCCCGAGACTCTCGAGGAGGAGTTCCTCGACACCATCTGCAAGAAACACTCCGCGTCCTTCGACCTCACCGAGATGCAGGCGCCTCAGCAGGCCTTCGATTACGGAAGCGACGAGGGGGAGGAGTTCCACGACCACGCCCGCAACACCGTCGAGTCGGAGAACCAGCAGCTCAAGGCATCCGGCGACGAAGACATCGCAACCGCCGGACGCCGCCGCGTCCGTGGAATCGCCGCCGCACAGATCATCGTGACGCTCCTGATCGTCAACCACAACCTCCGCAAGATCGCCGCGTTCCTCAGCGATCAAGCGATTGAACGTGCTCGTACGAATCGGCGCGTGCACACCCTGCGCCGCCGCGACCGCGTCTGGGCCAACCGCTACACCAAGACCACGGGCAACGGTGACCTCACCATCCCCCGGGGCAATCGAACATCCGCGTCGTCGACGCCCGCGACCACTCTGGAGCGCGACACGCTCACGATGACGCCAATGCGCACTTGACCCGCGGCTCGCACTGACAACGCCTGCCGGCGGCACGACCGGCACGCTTCCCGCTGAACCCAGGACAATTGAACGCGCCCGAAAACCGGGCGCGTTCGTGTTTTCGCCGCGAGAATCGTCCGAACCCAACTATGTGGACCCGCGTTGGACTCCAAAGACAAGAAAAAGGGAAGGGCACCTGCTCAAGGCAGGTGCCCTTCCCTTTTCTCTAGCTGTTCTGCAATCAGTATTGCCAACAGCCCGCTGGTCGGGCTGACAGGATTTGAACCTGCGACCCCCTGACCCCCAGTCAGGTGCGCTACCAAGCTGCGCCACAGCCCGTTGTCTTGCGCTTTCGCGCAGGCAACTCCCCTATCTTAGCCGCATCAACGGGCCCTTCGCGAACCGGCCCTCTTGCCCGTGTCGCACCCCGGGCGTACCCTGCCGGACATGCCCACCATCACGACTGCACTCGCAAGCCCAGAGGTCTGGGATGACATCCAGCATGCGCTCAGTGGCGGCGGGGACGGCCGAAGCTGCCAGTGCGTCTGGCCGGTGCTGATGAACAAAGAGTGGCAGACCACCGACCTCGATCAGCGCACCGCGCTGTTCCAACAGGAAGTGGCATCCGACCGCCCACCGGGGATCGTCGCCTACGTCGACGGTGAAGCCGCGGGGTGGATCCGTGTCGGTCCCCGCCCCGCGCAGCGACGCCTCGGTCGCACGCGCAACATCGTCGCCACCACCCGCGAACCTCTTGACGATGAGAGCGTCTGGGCGGTGAGCTGCTTCGTCGTGCGCAAAGAGCACCGCGGCCAGGGCCTGAACGCCGCTCTCCTCGCCGCGGCCGTCGACTTCGCGCGCGACCACCGTGCTCGAATGATCGAGGGGTACCCGATCGACACCACCCAGACGAGCGTCCACGTCAACGAGCTTTTCCATGGCGCACTCTCGACGTTCCTCGCAGCTGGTTTCTCTGCCACACCCAGCCCCAAGCCCGACCGCCCCCTCGTGACCCTCGACATCAGCTGACGTCCCGCAATCTACGATGGAGGGATGCAACGCCGCACCCTGCCGAGAACAGCCCTCCCCTGGACGTTCGTTCCCTACATCGTGATGTCGATCGTCCACGTCACAGCTCTCGCAACCGGCAGCGATATCGCCCCTCCGACGAAACTGTGGCTGATGCCGCTGCTCGCGATCCCGGTGCTCTTCTCGCTCCGCGTGCGCCCTGCATTCGCGATCGTCCTGCTGCTCACAGCGATCGTGTTCTCGTGGCTGGGTGACGGCGCCGGTGCGTTCTTCCCGACCGGGCCAGAACTGCCGCTGATGCTGCTGTTCTTCGGTCTGGCCCACATCGCCTACATCGTGCTATTCATTCGTGTGTTGCGAGTGCGTCGTCTGCCGTGGTGGACCCTCGTCTATGCCGCGTGGTGGGTCGCGATGGTGATCGTGCTCGCGCCGCACACCGGCGGTCTGCTCGTCGCTGTCGCAGCCTACGGCCTCGTCCTCGGCGGCACCGCCGTCTTCGCCGCGCGCTGTCACCCGCTCGTCGTCGTCGGCAGCATCTTCTTCCTGATCAGCGATACCGTGCTGGCCTTCCGGCTGTTCCTCGACGGAATGCCCGACTGGACGAGCCCACTGGTCATGATCACCTACACCCTCGGTCAGGGTCTGATCATCATCGGCGCACTCGTCACCCTTCGCGAGCGAGACACCCGATGACACCCGAGCGTCCCGTACCGCACCAGAACGCGCTGATGGATGCCCCGGTGCGAGTCGACAGCTGGCTATGGGCGATCCGCGTCTACAAGACGCGCTCGGCGGCAACGACCGCTTGCCGAGCGGGGCATGTACGGGTCAACGGCGAGAAGGCCAAGGCCGCCCAGACGGTGAAGCCAGGTGATGAGCTGCGCATCCGCATCAGCGGGTTCGACCGCATCCTCACCGTGCGCAAGACGCTCACCAAGCGCGTCGGCGCCCCCGTCGCAGCCCTCGCGTACGAGGATCGCACCCCTCCACGCGAACCGATAGCCGCTCTCGGTCTTCGCGATCGCGGAGCCGGGCGCCCCACCAAGCGCGAGCGCCGCGATATCGACAAGCTGCGCGGACGCGACTGAAGATCAGAGGCGCTCGCGCAGCGCGGGCCACGCGTTCGCGAACCCCGGATGCAACGGACGCTCGGTCACCTCATCGATCGGAACCCACTCCAGGGCAACGCTCTCCGGGTCGCTGATCACTGCTTCGAACGGCGTGATCACATCGGCCACCACCGTCGTATACGACCAGATACCCAGATCGAGAACGGTCGTGAAGCTCACTCGCACTGCACCAGCGGGAATCCCTGCTTCCTCGGTGGCTTCGCGGAGCGCGCCATCGATGGGCTCTTCACCCTCGTGCAGTGCGCCGCCGGGAAGACCCCAGGTGCCGCCGAAGTGGCTCCAGCTCACGCGGTGCTGCAGCAGGATGCCTCGCTCAGAATCCACCGCGAGCAGTCCTGCGGCACCGAAACGGCCCCAGTACCGCTCTCCTGACTCAGCCACGACCCAGGCGTCTCCGGGGTCGCGGGGCCCGTCAGGGCGTCGCGGCTCATCAGGTGCGGGGGGAACAATCGTCACCGCTCCAGCTTTTCACAGCATCCGCGTGAGCGGGCGATCTGCGACGCGCTCTGAAACAATAAGAGAGTGAAGCTTCTCGTTGCCGCCCTCGATTCCGAACTCATCGCCTTCCCTGAAGACCTTCCCGGCTTCACCCGACTGGTGACCGGCCCAGGCAAGCTCAAGGCGACCTATGCGCTGACCCGCGCGCTCGACGCCGCGACCTACGACGAGATCCTCGTCGTAGGCACCGCCGGTGCGCTCGATGAGACCATCGAGTCCGGCGTTCACGAGGTCCACTGGGCGTTCCAGCACGATGTCATCAACGAAGAGGGCGTGCGTGGCGAGCACGTCTCGATGCCGCAGCGCATGAGCCTCGGCGCCGGCGACATCTCCATCGCCACCGGAGACAGCTTCATCGATGACGCCGAGGCTGTGACGATTATCCGCTCACTCGGCGGACGCCTCGTCGACATGGAGTCCTACGCCTATGCGTGGGTCGCCGAGCAGTTCGGCGTTCCGATCCGCATCTGGAAGGCAGTGTCCGACCGGGCCCAGGACGATGCGAACACCACCTGGACCGAGGCCGTCACCGCGTGCAGCCACCAGCTGCGCGAACGCGTGCGCGAGGTCTACGGGGTCTAAACGGCGAGAGCCGATGCCCCATCGCGCAGCCGTGCGGCCGCGAGTTCTTCGGCAGCCTCGAGCGGGGTGATCCCCCGTTCGTCCGCATCGGCGAGGATTCGCCGTACGGTGTCACCGATCTGCGAGACGCGAGCCATGATCTCGTCGCGAGATCCGAGCTGCTTCGCCTCGTGGTCGAGGTAGATCACACCACCGGCGTTCACCACGAAGTCCGGCGCATACAGGATGCCGCGCGCAGCCAGCCGCTCAGCGCCCTCATGCGATGCCAGCGGGTTGTTCGCCGGCCCGCACACGGCAGCGGTGTCGAGCGCATCGATGACATCGTCGGTCAGCAGCCCGCCGATGCCGGCCGGAACGAATACGTCTGCCGGAAGCAGGTGCTCTGTGCCGGGTTCTGCCCATGTCGCGCCGAGCTCGCCGGCGAGATGCTTGCGCTGCGGGTTCACATCGGTGACGGTGAGCACAGCACCCTCGGCAGAGAGTCGGACGGCGAGACGGCCGCCCACCTGTCCGAGTCCGGAGATCGTGATGCGTCGACCGGCGACATCAGCGCTGCCGGTGGTGCGCTCCAGCACCGCGCGCAGAGACTCGTACACTCCGAGGCTTGTGGGACCCGCAGGCTCCCCTGAGCCGCCGGCCGCATCCGGAAGGCCTACGACGTGCGCGGTGCGCTCACCGACGACCGCCATGTCATCCATGGTCGATCCGACGTCTTCTGCCGTGCGGTACAGACCGCCGAATGACTCCACGACATCACCGAGGTCGAGGAAAGCATCACGACGGCGCTCCGCGTCGAGCTCGGTGCCTGGTTCGAGGCCGATGACCGACTTTCCGCCACCAGCATCCAGACCAGCGGTCGCATTCTTGAGCGTCATCGCCGCGGAAAGCCGCAGGGCGTCGCCGAGTGCGTCACTCCAGTGCGGATAGGTCCACAGACGCGCACCGCCCAGCGCGGAGCCGAGCACAGAGGAGTGCAGCGCGACAGCGATGAAGAGCCCGCTGCGCGTGCCTGTGGTCACCTCCACCCGCTCGTGGGAGAACTCGGGAAGGGGCAGGGTGTGCGACATTGCATCCTCTTTCGGCAGGCCTTGTGGGCAGCGATGGTGGATGCCGCAGGGTCGCAGCATCCACCATCCATTGCACCACTGAACCTGGCGCGCGGCAACTAGCGCTGGCGCTTCTCCCGCACACGCATGTTGATCACGATCGGCGTGCCGTCGAATTCGTACAGCTCGCGCAGGCGGCGCTGGATGAACCGGCGGTAGCCGGGGTCGAGGAACCCGGTCGTGAACAGCACGAACGTCGGCGGACGCGTCGAGGCCTGCGTGCCGAACAGGATGCGCGGCTGCTTGCCACCGCGCAGCGGGTGCGGGTGCTCGGCGACGAGTTCGGTGAGGAACGCGTTGAACTTACCGGTGGGGATACGACGATCCCAGTTCTCCAGCGCCGTCTCGAGCGCCGGTACGAGCTTGTCGAAGTGGCGCCCGGTCTTCGCCGAGATGTTCACCCGCGGCGCCCACGTGACGTGAGCGAGGTCCTGTTCGATCTCACGCTCGAGATAGCGACGACGATCCGCGTTCTCCAGGTCGATGTCGTTCAGGCGATCCCACTTGTTGAACGCGAGCACGAGTGCGCGTCCTGATTCGAGCACGAGATCGATGATGCGGACATCCTGCTCGCTGATCGTCTCGGAGACATCGAGGACGACGACGGCGACTTCGGCCTTCTCGAGCGCTGCCGAGGTGCGGAGGGACGCGTAGAAATCCGCACCCTGCTGCAGGTGCACACGACGGCGGATGCCGGCGGTGTCGACCAGGCGCCAGAGCTTGCCGCCGAGCTCGACGACCTCGTCCACCGGGTCGCGCGTGGTGCCGGCGAGGTCGTTGACGACAACGCGATCCTCGCCTGCGGCCTTGTTCAGCAGCGACGACTTTCCGACGTTCGGTCGGCCGAGGATCGCGACGCGACGGGGTCCGCCGATCTCGTACTTCGCAACGGCCGAGATTGAGGGAAGCTTCTCGAGCACTGCATCGAGCAGGTCGGCGACGCCGCGCCCGTGCACGGCCGAGGTCGGGTATGGCTCACCCAGTCCGAGGTTCCACAGGGCCGCAGCCTCGGGCTCCTGGCGGGTGTCGTCGACCTTGTTCGCGACGAGGAAGACCGGCTTACCGCTCTTGCGCAGCAGCCTCACCACGTGCTCATCGGTCGACGTCGCGCCGACCATCGCATCGACGACGAAGAGCACGACGTCGCACAGTTCGATCGCGACCTCTGCCTGAGCTGCGACCGAGCGGTCGATGCCCTTGGCGTCGGGCTCCCACCCGCCGGTGTCGACCAGCGAGAAGCGGCGATCGTTCCACTCAGCCTTGTAGGTGACGCGGTCGCGGGTGACACCCGGGGTGTCTTCCACGACGGCCTCACGACGACCGAGGATGCGGTTCACGAGTGCGGACTTGCCGACGTTCGGGCGTCCGACGATCGCGACCACGGGCAACGCAGGCAGGAACTCGATCCCACCCTCGCCCTGGGTGAGACCTGCGAGCAGCGCCGCGTCATCCTCATCGAGGTCGTAGTCGGCGAGACCCGCGCGCAGTGCCTCCGCGCGCTGTTCGACGAGCTGCTCGTCGAGCTCGCTCAGCTTCTCGGCGAGGTGGTCAGCGCCACCCTCATATTCTTCTTCAGCGGCCATGTTCCGCTCCTTGCTTTCGGTCGATCACCGAGAGTACGGCGTCGATGGTCTGGGAAAAATCGAGTGCAGTCGAATCGACGACTTCAACGCCTTCTGCGGCATTGAGGAAGTCCACCACTGCACTGTCCGAAGCATCGCGCTTGTGCAGCGCCTCTGCCACGGCTGCCGCGTTCTCTCCGGCGAGCTCGCCGGCACGGCGGGCCGCACGCACCTGAGGTGCGGCGGTGAGGAGGATTCGCACCGGAGCGTCAGGTGCGACGACGGTGGTGATGTCGCGTCCTTCGACGACGACAGCAGGAAGCGGAGAATTCGCCACCAATGAACGGAAGAAGGTGTTGACTTGCTCGCGCACGGCAGGCACACGCGCCACACCGCTGACCGCGCTCGAGACGCGCGGCTCCCGGATGGCGGCGGTGATGTCGGTGTCTCCCACGGCGACCGTGCGGTCGTCGGGGTCGAGCCCGAGGCGCAGATCGAAATCGGATGCCGCGGCAATGACAGCCTCGGCATCATCAGTATCCGCCTGGTTCTCGAGCATCAGCCATGCCAGAGCGCGGTAAGCGGCACCGGTGTCGAGAAGTCCGTACCCGCGCTGACGCGCGATGGCTTTGGAGACACTGGACTTCCCCGAGCCTGCCGGCCCGTCGATAGCGATGAAATCACTCATTGGTCGCTCCTGCAATCCGCCATCCGCGCTCCTGCAGCCCTTCCACCGCACCGAGCAGCGCAGCGGGCGCCACACTGATCTCTGCGAGGCCGAACTGCGCGCCCGGCGAATGCTCCAGGCGCAGGTCTTCCACGTTCACACCGAGTTCGCCGAGTTCGCCGAACAGGCGTCCCAGTTGACCTGGGGTGTCGTCGACCATGACGACGAGTTGCTCGAACCGGCTGTTCTGGCCGTGCTTTCCCGGCAGACGCTCCACGCCGTCGTTGCCCTGGCGGATCGCCTCGGCCACGACGCGGCGCGCACCAGGCGCAGTCGGTTCGCGCAGAGCATCCGACACGGTCTTCAGGTCAGCGGCGAGCGCATCGAGCACGTCGACGACGGGCTGCGCATTCGCACCGAGGATCTGCACCCACAGCTCAGGTGCGGAGGCGGCGATTCGCGTGGTGTCGCGAACCCCCTGACCGGCGAGCCGGAGGGCGTCTTCATCAGCGCTCGCAAGGCGGGATGCGAGAAGACTGGCCACGACCTGCGGCACGTGAGAGGTGAGTGCGACCGAGCGGTCGTGCTCCTCAGGGGTCATCTCCAACGGCATCGCCCCGACGTCGAGCGCGAGGTCTTCGACCAGGGCGAGATCAGCGGCACGAGTCTCTTCGTCACGGCAGACGACCCACGGACGTCCGATGAAGAGGTCTGCACGTGCGGAAATCGCTCCCCCGCGCTCACGCCCGGCGAGCGGATGCGAGCCGATATAGCGGGTGGTGTCCACGCCGCGAGCGGTGAGCTCTCGGAACGGCTCGAGCTTCACACTCGCGACGTCCGTCACGACGGCATCCGGGAATCGGGTGAGTTCCGCTTCGACAACGTCGGCGGTGACATCCGGCGGCACGCAGACCACGATCAACGCCGGAGCATCGTCATCGCGCGCAGCGCGGCCCGCGCCGTAGTCGATCGCCAGACGCAGCTGCGCCGGTGAAGCATCCGAGAGAACGACATCGATGCCCTTCGCGCTCAGCGCGTGGCCGATACTCGCGCCGAGCAGACCCGCTCCGACGATTCTGACCGTCCCCGAAAGACGCGGCGCGTTGCCGTTGCCATGCGTCTTGGCGGTATCGCTCACTCGTTCTCCTGGGCGTCTCCCGGCGTAGCGTCCGCAGGGGCATCATGGCGCGCGAGAGTCAGAAGCGCACCACGTTCGATTTTACTCAGTTCGCGGGACTTCCCCGCAGGGAGCGTTCCCAGGTGGAGCGGACCGAACTGACGACGCACGAGTTCGGTGACCGGATGCTCCACAGCGGCGAGCATCCGACGCACGATCCGGTTGCGTCCGGAGTGCAGAGTCAGTTCGACCAGGCTCGCGCCCTTCGACGAATCCAACAGGCGCGCCTTGTCTGCCTTGATGAATCCGTCTTCGAGGTCGAAGCCCTTGGTGAGCTTGGCGATCGTCTGCGCCGTGACCTGACCGGTGACCTTCGCGATGTACACCTTGGTGACCCCGAACGAGGGGTGTGCGAGCACGTGTGCGAGCTCGCCGTCGTTCGTGAGGATGAGCAGACCGCTGGTCTCGGCATCCAAGCGGCCGACGTTGTAGAGACGCTCCTCGTAGTCGCCGGTGAAGCGGCGCAGGTCAGGACGACCGTTCTCGTCCTTCATCGTGCTCACGACGCCGGTGGGCTTGTTGAGCATCACGTAGCGCTTGGAGACATCCAGCTGGATCGCTGTGCCGTCCACGTCGACGAGGTCGTTCTCGGGGTCGATACGACGGCCGAGTTCTTCGACGACGACGCCGTTGACTCGGATGCGCCCCTCGACGATGTACTGCTCCACCACTCGGCGGGATGCGACGCCCGCAGCGGCGAGCACCTTCTGCAGGCGGACGCCCTCTGGTGGCGTCGACCCGTCGACAGGCTCAGGGATCGGAGTATTCATCTGATGGTTCCTTCGTCGAATCCGTCGGCACCGTCGTCGAGCAGCGGAGAGATCGGAGGCAGCTCGTCGAGCGAGTTGATACCGAGGTTCTGCAGCAGGGCGTCTGTCGTGCCGTAGTTGATGGCGCCGGTTTCTGAATCGGCGAACAGTTCTGTGATGAGGCCGCGGGCAAGCAGCGTACGGACGACCGAGTCCACGTTCACCGCGCGGATGGATGCCACCTGACTGCGCGTGACCGGCTGCTTGTAGGCGATCACGGCCAGGGTCTCGAGGGCTGCCTGTGAGAGCCGCGCGGGTGCTTGTCCGCCCACGAACTCGGCGACGAGAGCATCGTGCTCCTCGCGCACGTAGAGCCGCCAGCCCCCACCGACCTCGCGCAGTTCGAAACCGCGCCGTGGCCCATCGCCGTTGCCGTCGTACTCGTCGACCAGTCGCTCGAGGCTCTGTCTGACGGCCGGCACGGGCGCACTGACGGCTGCGGCGAGCGCGACGAGACCCAGCGGCTCGTCGATGATCAGCAGGATGGCTTCGATCCGCTCGGTGAGCGGTGTCTCGACTACGGTCGCTGAGTCCATCGAAGTGTCATCGGTCATAATCAGCCCCCAGGCTCGCAAGCGTCTCATCCGACCAGGAGTCGGTGGCCCAGCGCAGCGTCAGCTCGCCGAGCGGTTCCAGTTGTTCGAAGGACAGCGCCGCGTGTCGGTACAGCTCGAGGACCGAGATGAAGCGTGCGACGACGATCCCTGGCTCCGTTGCGCCCGCGACCAGCTCGCGGAAGGTCAGTGACTCGGAGCTGCGTAGGAGCGTCACGACGATCGCCGCCTGCTCCCTGATGCTGACCAGCGGTGCGTGCAGATGATCGAGGCCGACATGGGGAAGTTCTTTGGGAGCGAAGGCGAGCAGCGCGATGGCGGCGAAATCGTCCAGGCTGAGCGTCCACACCAGCTCCGGCGTCTGGCGCCGGTACTTCTCGTCGAGTCGCACCGCACGAGTGTGTCGGCGATCCTCACGAACCAGGCACCGCGCGAACCAGGTGGAGACCTCTTTGAATGCCCGGTACTGCAGCAGACGGGCGAACAGCAGGTCGCGTGCTTCGAGCAGCGCGACGGACTCGGCGTCGACGAGCTCGCCCTGAGGGAGGAGACCTGCGACCTTCATGTCCAACAGGGTCGCCGCTACGACAAGGAACTCGGACGCCTGATCGAGCTCTTCATCGTGCTCGAGCTCTTTCAGATACGCGATGAACTCGTTCGTCACCGCGCTCAGCGAAACTTCGGTGATATCCATCTCGTGCTTCGAGATGAGGTTCAGCAGCAGGTCGAAGGGACCATCGAAGTTCGTCAGCGAGACACGAAACCCTTCGACAGGCTCAGGGACCGCTTCGACAGGGTCAGTCTCAGGCGACGGCGCCACGGGCGACCAGCTCCCGGGCCAGTCGCAGGTACGCCTGGGCGGCGGCATGCTCCGGCGCGAACTCGGTGATGGGAACACCCGACACCGATGCGTCGGGGAACTTCACGGTGCGGCCGATCACGGTCTCGAGCACGTCATCGCCGAAGGCCTCGACCACGCGCTCGAGCACCTCACGCGAGTGCAGCGTGCGGGCGTCGTACATCGTCGCGAGCAGACCGTCGAGCTTGATGTCGGGGTTCAGGCGATCGCGCACCTTCTCGATCGTCTCGATGAGCAGCGCCACGCCGCGCAGGGCGAAGAACTCGCACTCCAGCGGCACCAACACACCGTGGCTGGCGGTGAGCGCGTTGACGGTGAGCAGTCCGAGCGAGGGCTGGCAGTCGATGAGGATGACGTCGTACTCCCCCGCGACCTGACGCAGCACCCTGGCGAGGATCGTTTCGCGAGCGACCTCGTTGACCAGGTGCACTTCGGCAGCCGAGAGGTCGATGTTGGCGGGAAGGACGTCTAGGCCTTCAACGCCGGAGTGCACGATGACCTCGTGCACGTCGCGCTTGGTGTCCAGCAGCAGGTCGTAGATCGTGGGTACATCGTGCGTCGGGATGCCGAGGCCGGCAGAGAGTGCCCCCTGCGGGTCGAAGTCGACGGCGAGCACCTTGCGCCCGTACTCGGCGAGGGCGGCCGCGAGGTTGATCGTTGTCGTCGTCTTGCCGACGCCGCCCTTCTGGTTGCACAGCGCGATGATGCGCGCCGGCCCGTGGGACTCGAGCGGTGCGGGGGTTGCGAAGCCCTGGTAGGGGCGGCCGGTGGGGCCCATGGGAGTGTCGTCGACCTTGGACTTCTTGCCCTTGGTCTTCGCCGCGTTCTGAACCACCGAGTCTCCTGCTTCCCTCATGCTTGCTCGATTCTAGCTATTCGCCCGCGATTCCGCGTCTTCCCGTCTCGGCGATCCCCGATAGTCTCAGCGCGCTCGGGGATGAGAGGTCGCGTAGATATCTCGCAGAGTGTCTACCGAGACGTGCGTGTAGATCTGCGTCGTCGCCACGGAGGCATGACCGAGCAGCTCCTGCACCACACGCACATCGGCCCCGCCCTGCAGCAGATGTGTGGCGAACGAGTGCCGCAGAGTATGCGGAGAGACCTCGGCGGTGATCTGCGCCCGCTCGGCGGCAGAGCGAATCACCAGCCACGCGCTCTGTCTCGACAGCGGCGCCCCGCGCGCCCCGAGGAACAGCTTGGCCGACGCTCTGCCCTTCGCCGCGAGGGCGGGCCTCACCCGCGTGAGGTAGGCATCCACAGCATCCCTCGCGAAAGAGCCGATCGGCACGATCCGCTCCTTCGACCCTTTTCCGTACAGCCGCAGAACATCCCCGTGCGCGAGGTCGTCGACGTCGAGTCCGATGGCCTCGGAGACGCGCGCACCCGTCGCGTACAGCAGTTCGAGCAGGGCCCGGTCCCTGATGCCCAGAGGCTCCTCCGCAGAGGGCGCACCAAGCAGCCGCTCGACCTGATCGATCGTGAGCGCTTTCGGCAGTCGCTGCGGCGTCTTGGGCGGCCGCAACCGGCCGGTCGGATCCTCGACTTCGATCCCCTCGCGCACGAGGAATCGGTGCAGGCCACGCACCGATGACTGCAGTCGCGCCAGGCTCGTCGCCGCCGGTATCGGCACCGCAGCCGAGCGGTCAGCGATGAACCGGCCGATGATCGACCCGCTCACCGCTGCGGTGTCGTCCATCCCGGCATCGGTCAGCCAGGCCTGGTAGACGGCGAGATCGCGGCGGTACGCACCGACGGTGTGCTCCGAGAGACCGCGCTCGACCGTGATGTGGCGCAGATACGCGTCGATCGCACGGTCTACCCGCATGACTACTGCCGCAGGGTCCGCTCGGCCGCCAGGACGCCGATAGTCAGGATGCCGTTGCGGAGCCGCCCGTCCAGGACAGCGTCGACGGCGTCGGAGAGCGGCACCCACTCCATGCGGATGTCGGCCTCTTCGCCCTCACGGTCGAAGGCCTCTGGCGCCGCCTCGATGCCGGTCGCGAGATAGATGCGGATGAGCTCGCTGTTGCCGCCTGGAGTGGTCCAGCTCGACGTCAGCAGCCGCCAGTCGCGCGCGACAATGTCCGTCTCCTCTGCGAGCTCGCGCTGTGCCGCGACCAGCGGGTCTTCTCCTTCGATATCGAGAAGACCTGCGGGCAGCTCCCAATCACGGTGGCGAATCGGATGCCGGTACTGCTGAATCAGCAACACTCGCCCCGCATCGTCGAGAGCGAGCACCGCCACGGCACCGGTGTGCGCGACGTACTCGCGAATGATCTCGCCATCACCGTACGCAACGCGGTCGGAGCGGACGTCCCACACCCAGCCCTTGTAGACCAGGTCGCTCTGCAGAACCTGCGGCTCGAAGGGCTCGTCGCGGAGCTCTGCGGCCTCAGTCATCTTCTTCGACGTCGAACAGCTCGCTGGAGCGGTGTCGTTCGATCGCTGCGCCGATGAGACCGCGGAACAGCGGGTGCGGATCGGTCGGCCGCGAGCGCAGTTCGGGGTGCGCCTGGGTCGCGATGTAGTACGGGTGAACGTCGCGCGGCAGCTCGACGAACTCGACGAGGTCGAGCTCGGGGTTGAGTCCCGAGAACACCAGACCAGCTTCCGCAAGACGTGCACGGTAGGCGTTGTTGACCTCGTACCGGTGACGGTGTCGTTCGGAGATCTCCGTGCTGCCGTAGACCTCTGCGGCGAGCGAGCCTTCAACGAGAGCTGCCTTGTAGAGACCGAGGCGCATGGTGCCGCCGAGGTCGCCGCCCTCGAGAATGTCGACCTGCTCTGCCATCGTCGCGATGACCGGCTCGGACGTCTCCGGGTCGAACTCGCTGGAGGAAGCCTCCGCGATGCCCGCCATGTTGCGGCCGTACTCGATGACCATGCACTGCAGGCCAAGGCAGAGACCGAGCGTGGGAATGCCCTGTTCTCGGGCGAACTTCAGCGCACCAAGCTTTCCTTCGATGCCGCGGATGCCGAAGCCGCCGGGAACACAGATTCCATCGAGATCCCTGAGAGCCTTGGCCGCGCCCTCAGGCGTTTCGCACGAGTCAGAGGGAATCCAGCGGATGCTGACGTGCGCCTCGTGCGCGAATCCACCGGCGCGGAGCGCCTCTGTCACCGACAGGTACGCGTCCGGCAGGTCGATGTACTTGCCGACCAGGCCGATCGTGACCTCGTGCTTGGGATTGTGGACAGCCTGCAGCACCTTCTGCCAGCGGGACCAGTCGACCTCGGACGCGGCCTTCACATCGAGACCAAGCCTGCGGACGATGTAGGAGTCGAGCCCCTGATCGTTCAGCGTCGAGGGGATGTCGTAGATGCTCGGCAGGTCGACGGTGTTGATGACGCCTTCTGCGTCGACGTCGCACATCAGAGCGATCTTGCTGCGGTTGGACTCGCTCACCGGACGATCGCTGCGCAGCACGAGTGCATCAGGCTGAATGCCGACCTGGCGGAGGGCTGCGACCGAGTGCTGGGTGGGCTTGGTCTTCTGCTCACCCGAGGCGCCCATGAACGGCACGAGCGAAACGTGCACGAAGAAC
The DNA here is from genome assembly GCF_052266695.1 of Microbacterium zouquanmingi. Classification (NCBI taxonomy): domain Bacteria; kingdom Bacillati; phylum Actinomycetota; class Actinomycetes; order Micrococcales; family Microbacteriaceae; genus Microbacterium; species Microbacterium zouquanmingi. Next base: position 6,091 of record NZ_JBQPQZ010000008.1, on the reverse strand, counting down.
ACGCTGTCGCGTCCGAGCTCATGACGCAGCTGGCGGGCAGCTTCGAGGAACGGCTGCGATTCGATGTCGCCGACCGTGCCGCCGACCTCGGTGATGATGACGTCGGGACGCGGCTCTTCAGTGGCCTGCAAGCGCATGCGGCGCTTGATCTCGTCGGTGATGTGCGGGATGACCTGCACGGTGTCGCCGAGGTACTCTCCGCGGCGCTCCTTCGCGATCACCTGGGAGTAGATCTGACCGGTGGTGACGTTAGCGGCCTGCGACAGGTTGATGTCGAGGAAGCGCTCGTAATGTCCGATGTCGAGATCGGTCTCTGCACCGTCGTCGGTGACGAAGACCTCACCGTGCTGGAACGGGTTCATCGTGCCCGGATCCACGTTCAGATAGGGATCGAGCTTCTGCATGACCACACGCAGTCCGCGCGCTGTGAGCAGGTTGCCGAGGCTTGCTGCCGTCAGGCCTTTGCCCAATGAAGAAACGACACCACCTGTCACGAAGATGTGTTTGGTCGTGTCGTTTTCGGGCCCCGCAGCAGAAGAGTTCATCACGGGCTTCAATCCTAACAGTTAGCCGGGGCCGCGAGACTGAGAAGTTCTCGGGCGTGGGTGAGAGCAGCATCCGAATCGGCGAGTCCCGACAGCAGACGCGCCATCTCGGCCTCGCGTTCGGTCCCCTCCAGACGCCGCACGTTCGACGCGGTGACCGCGCCGTCATTGGACTTCACAACGGAAAGATGGTTCGACGCGAACGCTGCGACCTGGGCCAAGTGGGTCACTGCGATCACCTGCGATGACTCTGCGAGTCGGGCGAGTCGCCGCCCGACTTCGATCGCAGCGGCACCACCGATGCCGGCATCGACCTCGTCGAATACGAACGTAGGAACCGGATCCGTGCCGGCGATCACGACCTCGATCGCGAGCATCACTCGCGAGAGTTCACCACCTGACGCGCTCTTTGCGACTGATCGTGGTTCAGCACCAGGATGAGGGGCGAGAAGGATCGCGACATCGTCACGACCGTGCGTGCTCTCTGCACCCTCGCGCACAGCAACCTCGAGCCGGGCATCGGGCATCGCCAGCGCGTGGAGCTCTTCTGTGACCTCTGCGCCCAGTCGGACCGCGGCTTCGGTCCGCGCGGCGGTGAGAGCGGCAGCTGCCACGTCAAGATCGGCACGCGCGGCATCGCGCTCAGCCTGCAGCCGTTCGAGTCGATCACCATCGTCGTCGAGTTCAGCAAGACGGGTGGATCCCGTGCGCCAGACTTCGCGTGCCTCGTCAAGGGACCCATGCGCGCGCGCGAGCACCGTCAGCGCAGCACGACGCTCTTCGACCGCGGCGAGTTCGAGTGGTCCGGTCTCATCGAGGTCGGCGAGGTACGCTGACAGCTGCAGGGCGAGATCGGCGAGGCGGTAGCCGACATCAGCTACGCCCTCCGCGATGCTCGAGAGTACCGAATCTGTCGCACGCTCAAGCTCGCGCTTCGCTTCGGCGACAAGTGCCGAAGCATCCGTCTCGCCCTCTTCGCTCGAGATCGCATTGCGAGCAGTGGATGCCGCAAGGCGCAGCTCTTCTGCATTCGCGAGCCGCTCGGCGCGCTCGGCGAGAACGATGTCCTCACCCTCCTCCGGGTCCGTCGCCTCAATCAGCGCGAGTGCTTCGCGCAGGCGAGCAGCTTCCTCGGCCCGGCGGTCTCGGTTCTCCGAGAGATCAGTGATCTCAGCATCCAGTTCACGCCATCGCGCGAACGACGCCGCGTAGCGCTCGTGCGCCGTCGCGATCGGCGCGCCGCCGAAGCGATCCAGTGCTTCGCGCTGAGCAGCCGACGAGCGCAATCGCAGTTGCTCGGATTGACCATGCACCACCACGAGCTCATCGGCCAGCGCGGAGAGCACCCCGGCTGGGGCCGCGCGACCTCCGACGCTTGCGCGGCTGCGACCCTCGGCGCTGAGGCTGCGCGAGACATAGAGCTCGCCCTGCGCCTTCTCGCCATCTGCCGTGTCGAGAGCCTCGAGCTCTCCCCCGGCGTCGGCGACGATATCGGCGACGCTGCCTTCAGCGGGGACGATCCAGACTCCCGCGACCGACGCCTGCTTCGCGCCGGCGCGCACCGCACCGGAATCAGCACGTTGACCGAGGAGCAATCCCAGCCCGGTGACGACCATGGTCTTTCCCGCGCCGGTCTCACCAGTGATCGCGGTGAAACCTGGGCCGAGCGGGAGCACTGCGTCGTCGATGACGCCGAGCCCCTGCATCCGCATCTCTTCGATCACGTTGCCGCTCCACGCCAGCCAGCCACAGGCAACTGGAGCTTGCGCACGAGGCGATCAGTGAATGCGGTCGGGTGAAGTCGCGCGAGACGCACCGGGCGCGATGAGCGCCGCACGACGACGCGAGCACCCGGTGGAAGCTCATGCGAGCGACGCCCGTCGCACCAGAGGATGCCGGTGCCACTCGTCCGCTCGAGCACCTCGATCGCGACCGAGGCATCTGGGCTGACGACAATGGGTCGTGCGAACAGCGCATGAGCCGAGAGCGGAACCACGGCGATGGCCTCGACAGTGGGCCAGATGACCGGGCCTCCCGCCGAGAAGTTGTAGGCGGTCGAACCGGTCGGGGTGGAGATGACCATTCCATCGCAGCCGTAACTCGACAGCGGGCGGCCGTCGATCTCGACGACGACCTCGATCATGCGCTCTCGACTCGCCTTCTCGACGGTCGCCTCGTTCAGTGCCCAGGTCTCGAAGACGACGTCGCCGAGGGCATCCTTGACGCGCACGGCGAGAGCGAGGCGCTCCTCAACGACGTAATCGCGTGCGATGACGCGCTCGACAGCATCGACCATGGCGTCGCGCTCGATCTCAGCGAGGAATCCGACGTGCCCCATATTGATGCCGAGCACAGGAGCGCTGTGGGTGCCGCGGACGAGCTCGGCGGCACGCAGGATCGTCCCGTCTCCGCCCAGCACGATCGCGAGTTCGAGATCGTCGACGCCGACTTCTTGGCCCAGCGCATCGACAGTGGAGAATTCTTCGTCGACGGCAGAGAGTTCAGTTCGGTCTTCTACCGCGAGGACTGGCCTCGCACCGGCAGCGCGAAGCAGTTCGATGACGCGGCGGGCTGCAGCGACGGTGTCGTCTCGGCCCGCGTGAGCAACGACCAGGATGTTGCGCTCGTTCATCGTCCTCCTGCCAGCTCGTTGATGCGTCCTGTCCATTGTGACGGATCACTCCCCCGTCCGGGGCTCAGGTGAACGAGGAACTCCGCATTCCCGTGTGTTCCGAGAATGGGTGATGCGGCGATCCCCCGCATCCCCAGTCCCGCATCCCACGCGTTCCATGCGACGCGGGAGACCGCGTCCGCGCGGGTCGCTGGGTCGGTCACCAGGCCGCCTCTGACGGCGGTGCGTCCTACTTCGAACTGCGGCTTCACCAGCAGCACGATGTCGGCATCGGATGCTGCGACAGCGGCTACCGCCGGAAGGATCAGCTCGAGTGAGATGAACGACAGGTCGCCGACGATGAGCTCCGGCACGGCCGACTCCGCGGTGGCCTCACTGAGGTTCTGCGGCGTCATGTACCGGACGTTGAATCCTTCGACGCTCACGACCCCTGGGTCATCCGCGACAGAGGGTGCGAGCTGCCCGTGCCCGACATCGACTGCCAGCACCTTTCGAGCCCCGCGCTCGCGGAGCACCTGCGTGAATCCGCCGGTGGATGCTCCCATGTCGAGCGCGAGTCGCCCGGTCACCGGAACCGCGAAGACGTCGAGTGCGGCAACAAGCTTGTGAGCGCCCCGGCTGACGTAGTGATCGGTCTCGGCGACGGTGATCTCAGCGTCGTCAGAGACCGCCGTCGAGGCCTTCACGATCGGGCGGCCATCGACGCTCACGAGGCCGGCCGCGATCAGAGTGCTTGCCTGGGTACGCGAACGCGCCAGCCCGCGCAGTGCAAGGGCGGCGTCGAGACGAGTCACCGGTCCCCTGACGGAGACTTCATGGAGTCGAGCCGCGCGCCGCTCTCCAAGCGGCGGAACAGCTCATCGTGGACCGTGGCGTAGGCGTCGGCGCGCGCGGCTAAGGGCTGTCCCTCGATCAGACGCAGACGGCTCCACAGTCCGTCAGTCGGCTGCGTATCAGTGTCGTCGCTCACAGTTCCACTTTACGTCGAGGTGCCGACATGCTCGGGAGGGCGCACGCAGAAGAGCGCTCAGGGACGGTGGAACGGGTCCTCGAAGAGCTTCTCCGGAACGTTCAGCACGAAGACCGGTGTTCCGGACTCCCAGATCGCCGTTGCACCCGCACGGACGAGGTCGATCTGGCGCGTTCCCTCAGCGAGGATCTCCACGTCGCCGCCGACGACACGAACGGATGCGCCGTTGACCGTGACCGCGCCGTTCTTGCGCTGAGCTACTGGGTACGGTTCATGCAGTTCACGCAGGTCGCTGAGCACGTAGGTGGGCCGGGAGCCTTCCGGCGCCGCAAGCACGTGCTTCGGCCGGTCGATACCCGTGAGCACCAGCGCAGAGTCGATACCGACTCGTGCGGCGCCGAGAATGTCGGTGTCGAGACGGTCACCGATGAACAGCGATCGTTTCGCGCCGAAGCGAGCGATCGCCTCCTCGAAGATCGGCATCTCGGGTTTGCCCGCAACGGTCGCCAAGCGGCCGATCGCCGTGTGGACGGCAGACACCAAAGTGCCGTTGCCCGGGGCGACTCCCCGCTCGCGCGGGATCGTCCAGTCGGTGTTGGTGGCGATCCAGGGGATGCCGCCCTCGTCCTCCGGCAGCTTCAGCGCGAAGGCCGCCTCGGCAAGGTCGGTCCAGGCGATGTCGGGCGAGAAGCCCTGCACCACGGCATCCGGGGCGTCATCCGCGCTGCGCGTGACGCGATAGCCGGCCTTCTCCGCCTCGACGACCAGGCCATCGCCACCCACGATGAGGAGTGTGGCGGGCGCGGGAACAATCGATGCCAGCAAGCGCATCGCCGCCTGTGGGCTCGTGACGACCTCATGGGGTGCGACCGAGAGACCAAGCTCAGTCAGGTGGGACGCGACGGATGCGTCGGTGCGCGACGCGTTGTTGGTGATGTACCCGATCCGGCGGGTCTGCGCGGCGCGGTTGAGGCTCTCCACCGCATGCGGCAGAGCGCCGGGACCCGCGTAGACGACGCCGTCAAGGTCAGCGAGGACGACATCGACGCCGTCCAGAGGAGTCGCCCGTGCTTTGGAGAAGAGTCCCACTCAGTCGTCCTGTTCTTCGACCAGACCATCTTCGACGACGATCTCGTCCTCGTCGTCATCGCCCATTCCAAGCGCGTCGGCTGCGACTTCAGCGCGCTCTGCCCAGTACGCCGCCTCGTCTTCGCGTCCGAGGTCCTCGAGGACAGCAGCGTGTGCGCCGAACAGCGCCGGGCTCCACTCAAAGGCGCGATTCGGGTCGAGCTCAGGGATCTGCAGCTCGCCGAGTGCGAGCTCAAGCTCGCCGAGATCAAGACGCGCACCCGACATCGCGATCGCAAGCGCAACCCGGACCGGAGCGGAAAGCGCAGCACGATCCACGGCACGACCCGTTTCAAGCGCGCGGTCAGGCCGGCCTACCCCGCGCTCGCTGTCGACCATGAGCGCGATCTGGTCGTCTTTGCCCGAGATACGGCGGTAGGTGCGAAGTTCACGAAGCGCGAGAGCGAAGTCGCCCGTTGCGTACGCGGTGATGCCAAGTGTTTCGCGCACGAGCGCGATGCGGCCTGCGCGACGGGATGCCGCCAGCGCATGCTCATGCGCAAGAGCCGGATCCTCATCAATGAGGCGCGAGGCCATTGCAAGGTGACGCGCAACCTCTTCGGCGTTCTCCTTGCTCAAAGTCTTCAGCTCGTTGCGCGCAGGACCTGCAAGGTCTCTGCCGGTGACGTCTTCAGGAATCGCCGGGTCGTTGTAGCGCGGACGGTCATCGGCCTGCCGATCAGGCCGTTCGCGACCTGCGCCGCCGCGCTGGGGGAACCCGCGCCCGCCAGTCGAGTTCCGAGTGTCGGTGCGGCGGTCGCCATCGCGCTTCTGGTAACCACCTTCACGACGGTCACCATCGCGACGCGGAGCCGC
>NZ_JBQPQZ010000007.1:0-82294 GCF_052266695.1 Microbacterium zouquanmingi | reverse complement strand
ACAGGCTCAGGGATCGACAGGCTCAGGGATCGACAGGCTCAGGGATCGACAGGCTCAGGGATCGACAGGCTCAGGGATCGACAGGCTCAGGGATCGACAGGCTCAGGGATCGACAGGCTCAGGGATCGACAGGCTCAGGGATCGACAGGCTCAGGGATCGACAGGCTCAGGGATCGACAGGCTCAGACGGCGACGGGCACTCCGACCGGCAGCAGGAAGCCTGCGAAGAAGTCACGCAGCTCGGTGCGTGCCGACAGCGGCAGCACGTGCGACACATACTGATCCGGACGCACGACGATGACCGCACCCTCTGCGGCGATGCCGCGAACGGCGAAGATGTCGTCCGCAGCGTCTGCTGCCCAGACCTTCTCCCAGTCCTGCAGGCCGAGCGGCCCCGACTTCGGAAGCAGCAGCTCGGGCAGGGCCGTGACATCGACGTCGTGGTGCGAGCCGCGGAAGATGGCGTGCACGTCGATGACGCTGTCGATATCGGCATCCGCTCCGGTGAACTCGCGGACCGGCGAGTTCTCTCCGTCGCTCAGCCACGTGGCGAACTCCCGCAGTGCCGCCCCAGAAGTGTCTCCGAAAGCGTAGATGCGCCAGCGACCGTCGGCGACGTGCGAGTGGCCGAGCTGCAGCGGGCGCGCGTCTGCGACACGGCGCACGGGCGAGGAGTGGAAGCGCGTGCCGACCTCGAATCCGCTCGCCAACCCCTGATAGCCGGATGCCCCAGTGAGCAGCGACGGGGTGTACTGCGTCGCAAGGCCCGCCGTGTAGCGACCCTGGCGGGCGAACTCGTCCTGCATGTCTGCGGCCGAGACGCCGCCGAGCTCGGGGTGCGCGGGGTCGAGCGCCGGCTGCGCGATGAAGGCCGACCAGTGCTTGTCGAAGGCGATAAGGTCGGCGGCGATCCTCTGGCGCTCTTCCGAGTAGGTGCGCAGCAGCGTGGCATCCGATCGTCCCTGCAGAACGGCGGCGAGCTTCCAACCGAGGTTGAAGGCGTCCTGCATCGACACGTTCATGCCCTGGCCCGCCTTGGCGCTGTGCGTGTGGCACGCGTCGCCGGCGACGAACAGGTGCGGCACGGCATCCGAGGGCGAGTCAGAGGCCAGGTCATCGAAGCGGTCAGCGACGCGCTGGCCGACCTCGTACACGCTCGACCAGGCCACCTGCTGCACGTCGATCGAGTACGGGTACAGAATGCCGTTGGCGACCTCGCGCAGCTCTTCGGCGGTCTTCTTGCGGATGTCGCTGTCGCCTGCCTGGACCTCGCCGAGGTCGACGTAGCAGCGCACCATGTTGCCGCCCTCGCGCGGGATCATCAAGAGGCTCCCCTTGCCGGCGGACTGCACGACGTTCTTGGTGCGCCAGTCGGGGAAGTCTGTGGTGGCGAGCACGTCCATGACACCCCAGGCGTGGTTGGCGGCGTCACCCTTGAGCTGGATCCCGAGCGCGCGGCGCACGTTGCTGCGCGCACCGTCGCAGCCGACGACGTACTTGGCGCGAACGGTGAACTCGGTGCCGTCAGCGCGACGGAGCGTGGCGATGACCGGGTGGTCCGATGCGGCATCCATCTCGAAGCCGGCGAACTCGATGCCGTAATCGGCCTCGAGCCGCGACGGGGAGTTCGCGGCGTGCTCGAGCAGGTACTGCTGCATCCGCGCCTGGTTGACGATGACGTGCGGGAACTCGCTGAGTCCCGCGGGGGTGTCCTCGACCCACCCAGTGCGGGTGATCTTGGAGCGGTCGTCCTCAGACGGCCCCCAGAAGCGCACTTCGTTGACCCAGTAGGCCTCGCGCACCAGCGCATCTGCCAGGCCGAAAGCCTGGAACATCTCGACCGTGCGGCAGGCGACGCCATCGGCGTGACCGACCTGCAGCGGCTCTTCGCGACGCTCGATGATGCGGGTGGTGATGTCGGGGAACTCAGAGAGCTGCGCGGCCAGAACCGTTCCCGCGGGCCCCGTGCCGACGATGAGAACGTCGAGCTTCTCGGGGAAGACGTCGCTGCGCGAGGCGGCCTCAGGGGCCACGGGGCGGACGTCAGGATCGCCGGGTCGGTATCCGTCGCGGTAGAACTGCATCTGATCTCCTTCGATCTCCGGTGCGCCCGGAATTCGTCCGACCTCGTCGGGTTAGTTGGGGTACCAACGATTGTACATGGATGCGCCGTGCGAAGCTAGCCCCATGGCGAACTCGCGCTCCGGTGACTCGATGACCGTGCGCATCGTGCGTGTTCTCGAGACTTTCAGCGCCGAGCGCACGGTGCAGACCGCGACCGAGATCGCCGATCGCTCCGGCCTTCCGCGCTCCACGGCGCACCGCATCGTCGGCGAACTCAGCGCCGAAGGGATCCTCGAGCGCGACGAAGAAGGCCGCATCCGTCTCGGCATGCGCCTGTGGGAGCTCGCGCTGCGCGGATCCAGCGCGCTGCGCCTGCGCCAAGCCGCGATGCCGCACATGGAGCGCGTGCAGACGCTCGTCCGCGAACACACCCAGCTCGCCGTGCTCGAACACGATGAAGCGCTCTTCCTCGAGCGCCTCTCCCATCCGGATGCCGGCGCCAACATCACCCGCATCGCCGGGCGCCTCCCGCTGCACGCTTCCTCTTCCGGTCTTATTCTGCTCGCGTTCGCAGACCCCGCCGTTCGCGAGCGGGTGCTCTCCGGCCCGCTTCGCGCACTCTCGACCGAGACGGTGACGGATGCCGCGGCTCTCCGTGCGCTGCTCGCATCGATCCGCCGGCGCGGCTTCGTCGCGGCCCCCGGATCGATCGAAGCGGTCTCCACGGGGGTCGCCGTTCCGGTCCGCGACAGGGGTGAAGTCGTTGCCGCACTCTCAGTCGTGCTGCCCCGCGATGCGGATCCCACCGCCGCACTCGACGCTTTACGCGGCGCCGCGCGCGACACAGAGCGTGACCTGCGCGCGCTCCGCTGACACGCGCGCTCCGCTGCCACGCGCCGTTCAGGTCGCGATCTGTGCCGCTATCGAGCCGCGTAAGCGACAGAATTCGCGACCTGAACGGGCACTTCCGCCCATTCAATGGGATCCATCGACACAGGAGGCGCGGAGCGAGGCACACTGGTGCGCAGCATCCACCCGTCGAAGGAGACTGAATGAGTACCGCATCCGACACCGTCCGCACCTCGTCGATCCGCACCCAGGTCGCGATCGTCGGCGCAGGCCCCGCCGGCCTCATCCTCTCCCAGCTGCTCGCCGATGCCGGGATCGAGTCGGTCATCATCGATCAGCGTTCGCGCGAAGAGATCGAGCAGACCATTCGCGCCGGCATCCTCGAGCAGGGCACGGTCGACCTGCTCACCCGGATCGACCCGAACAGCCGAGTGCACACGGTCGGCGACCGTCACGACGGCATCGAGCTTCGGTTCGAGGGAGAAGGGCACCGCATCGACTTCGCGAACCTCGTCGGCCGCAGCGTCTGGCTCTACCCTCAGCACGAAGTGCTGAAAGACATGCTCACCCTGCGCCTGAGCCGCGGTCAGGACCTGCGCTTCGGCGTGACCGCGACCCGCGTCGAGGGCGTCGACACCGACAGTCCACGCGTGACCGCGACGGATGCCGAGGGCGCCGAGCTCGTCATCGATGCCGACTTCGTGGTGGGCGCCGACGGCTCACGCTCTGTCGTGCGCCCCGCCATCACCGGCGCCTCGCGCACCGGATACTTCCGCGAATACCCGTTCGCGTGGTTCGGCATCCTCTGCGAAGCACCGGCCTCCTCGGATGAACTCATCTACAGCAACTCCGAGAACGGCTTCGCTCTGATCAGCCAGCGCAGCCCCGAGGTGCAGCGGATGTACTTCCAGTGCGACCCCGACGCCGACCCACTCGCACCCAGCGAAGCCGAGATCTGGGAGACGCTGCAGTCACGCGTGCCCGGCACGACCCTGAAAGAGGGCCGGATCTTCCAGCGCGACGTGCTGCGCTTCCGCAGTTTCGTCGCCAGCGAGCTGCGCCACGGTCGCGCAGCGCTCGTCGGTGACGCCGCGCACACCGTGCCGCCCACCGGAGCGAAGGGGATGAACCTCGCGGTCGCCGACGTCGTGATACTCGCGAAGGCGCTGAACGCGCTGCTCGTCGAGAACGACTCCCGCCTGATCGATGGCTACGCGGATGCCGCATCGCGCCGCATCTGGAAGGCGCAGAACTTCTCGTGGTGGATGACGAGCATGCTGCACCTGGAGCCCTCGCACAATGAGTTCGACCGCAGGCGCCAGCTCGGTGAACTGCGCTCGGTCGTCGATTCAGAAGCCGGACGCACCTACCTCGCCGAGGCCTACACCGGGTGGCCGCACGACTGACTCCGAACCTCGCGAACCCGCAAAACCACGCCGAGGCAACGTCAGTTCGACGTTGCCTCGGCGTGGTTTTGCGGTTTTACAGCGGGGGAATCAGCCCTTCGAGGGCGTGCGGTTCTCTGCACTGACCATCCACGCGAACTGCTCAAGCGTGTCGATGATCTCATGGAGGATGTCTGCGGTTGTCGGATCCTCCTCGTCGATCGGGTCGTGCACGTCGCGCATCGTCCCGACGGTCGCCTCGAGCCGCACGGTAATCAGGTCGACGGTCTCGGTCGTGGTGATCTCACCCTGCGGATACTCCGGCAGCGTGGTCGTCGATGCAACGGTGTCACTGCGTCCGTCCGGAACGGCGTGCAGCGCCCGCATGCGCTCTGCGATGGTGTCGCTGAACGTCCGGACGGCGGCGACGATCTCATCGAGCTGCAAGTGCGTATCCCGGAAGTTGCGTCCCACGACGTTCCAGTGCGCCTGCTTGCCCTGCATCGACAACTCAAGAAGATCGACCAGCACCGCCTGCAGGTTCTTTCCGAGTTGCTTCGATGCGACGAAGCCCTTCTCAGCGTTCTGGCGCCGCGTGCTCTTCTCTCCCGAGCCCCCGCGAGCTGCGCCCTTGTTCTTCGAGTCTGACTTCGTACTTGCCTTAGTCGTTGCCATTATGACCTCCTGCCCGAAACGCTATCCAGCCAGATGGCGCACAGAGAGGGGCTTGACAACCCGTCACTGCCGCGACACGCGCTGTCGGAACCGCCACGCGGCGACCGCGAGCACGATGGCCGCGAGCACGATGGCCGTTGTCGCCACCACGGGAGCCGCGGGATCCCCACCCCAGCGACCGACCGCAATCCAGACGAGCCCCCAGGCGGTTGCGCCCGCAGGCGCCCACCGACCCCCGCGCCACGCGGTGAAGACAGCGATGAGGCCGGCCGCGATGAGTGTGATGGTCCCAGGGATCCCCGGCGCCTCCGCCCACGAAGCAATGCCGATGTCGGCGAGCCAGGCCGCGAGATTCGCTGCCGCCGCAACTGTCACCCAGCCGAGGTAGAGCCCGATGACGCCGTCGATGAGCACGATCTCCGCGACTGTCCCGCGACGCGGGCGTCGACACACGCGCACAAAGGTCACCAGCAGCACGCCGAGCAGCAGCGCGATGATCACGAAGGACTCCGCGATCCGCCAGGCCATGACGCACATGATCCACGCGGCATTCAGCACAGCGGATGCCGCGACGCCGTACCCGATCGCCCGGTGACGCGGCTTCGCCGACTGTCCAGGCATGAACTGCCAGATCGCATAGGCGAGAAGGCCGAGGTAGATCACGGACCAGATCGCGAACGCGAGGCCTGCGGGCGCGAGCACTGTGGCGTCCGCGGCGAAGGCTCCGCCGGCAGCATCCGAGATTCCCGAGCCGCCGAACAGCCCGGATCCGAACAGCGCTGCAACAAGGGATCCGACCACCGTCAGCGCAACAAGGCTCCGACGCACGCGGTCAGACTTCTCGCTCTGGGACATGCCCCCAGGGTAGACGTGGCCTCGGTCAGCTCACTCTGCGGGCGGCGGCGTGGCGCACACTGCCATGGCCGAGATTCCCTCGTGATACTGCTCGGCAGTGAACGGCAGACCGAACTCCGGGGCCGTCTGTCCCTGGGCAGCGGGCGCCTTGGAGGCGATCGCTGCGAGCTCCCAGGCGAGGTAGGCGGCAACGCTGGATCCGGAGGTGGAGTTGTTCAGCACGACGGCGACAGTGAACCCTGTCGTCGGGTCGGCGTACGCGGCTGTGGTGTAACCGGGCGTCGAGCCGTGCTGTCCGATCAGGGGTCCGACCAGATATGCGCCGCCGGTCGCCTGGTACCAGGATTCTGCGTTGGGAGATGCCGGCAGAGGAGTCGCGAACTGGTCTGGCTTCGGGTCCTCGCGAAGCCCCTGGCGTGCTGCGGCCTGGGCGAACCGGCCGAGGTCGTCGATCGTCGAGACCACACCGGAGTCGGTGTAGCCCACGCTGGAGGAGAGCGTCGTGATGTCGACGGGAGCCGTGCAGTCAAAGCCGCCCTCGATGGCGTTCAGCCGATTTCCGCTGAGTGGGTTCTCGCCGGGCGCTGCCGCCGCCGGGCTCGGAAGCGAAGTGCTCGTCAGCTCGAGCGGGTTGGTGACGTACTTCGCGATCAGCTCGGATGCGGTCATCCCCGAAGCGCGCTCCAGAGCGAGCCCGAGAAGAAGGTATCCGGCGTCGGAGTCGCGGTAGCTCGTGTGCGGCGCGGTCGGCGCCTGTCCGAGGCCGAAGGATGCGAGCTCGAGCGGTGCCCAGACGCGCTCGGGTGTGTTCAGCCACATCCCCGCCACTGCCATCTCGGACGATCCAGCGCCACTGGTGCCGTTGCAGAGGTCGAGCAGCGTGATGTCCTTCATCTTCGCCACCCCCGACACGTAGTCGGGAACGGGGGCATCGAGTTCGACCGTGCCCTCATCGACGAGCGCGTAGAGCACCTCGCAGGTCATGATCCGAGTGACATCGCCGATGCGGAAGGACATGTCCGCGGTGACGGCGGTCTGATCCTCGACCGACTGCGTGCCGAGTGCCGTGACCCAGGTGCCGCTCCAGGGAACCCACACGCCGACGATCGCGCCGGTCGCGCCGACCTTGGCCATGGCGTTCTCGACAGCGGCCTGCATCGGCGCGACCGTGTCATCGGGGAGCATCTGGTCCACCTGCTCGGGCGCCGTGTACGTGAAGGAGTCCTCCGACGCGCATCCGGTCAGCACAAGAGCAAGAGCGGCCGCGCCGGCGACGGCAGCACGCCAGGGGCGCGACGAAAGATGGGGCATGGGTGGGACTCCTGGAAGATCTATCCCACGAGTCTAGGGCGCGCCGTCTGAAACACTGCACGGTTGATGGCGATCGCGGCAGACACACAGACTTCACTCAGATGCGCAGCTCCAGACGTACAGTGATGACCATGCCGCACATCTTCGACAGCGACGTGGTCGCCGCTATTCTCCGCCATATGAACGGCGACCACTCCGATGACAACCTCCTGATCGCCCGCGCTTTCGCCACGGCATCCGATCTGCCCATCACGGATGCCGTGATGACAGACCTCGACGGAGACGGCGGCGTCTGGCAGATCACCCGCGGCGACGTCCAGGAGGAACTGCGCGTGCCGTGGCCGGGCGGCGCCATCGACGAGCGCCCCGCCGTGCGGCGCGAGGTCGTCGCTCTCTACGACGCTGCCTGCGCGAAGCTCGGGGTCGAACCGCGACCGCATTCCTGACCCTTCCGGTTAGGTAAGGTGTCCCTTACACTGAGCGCATGGTGGAAATCCTCTCGTTCTCCGCGGCGCTGCGTGAGCGCTCGTCCGGTTCGCACTCGCGCAGCGAGCACGCCGGTTTCATGGCCGATCTGCTCAAGGGCGAGGCATCCCGCGAGGACTACATCTCGCTCGTCGCACAGCACTACTTCATCTACGAAGCGCTCGAGTCAGCCGGCGAGCGAATGCGGCGCGACCCCGTCGCGTCCGTCTTCATCAGCGACAAGCTCACCCGCCTTCCCGCCCTCGAGGCCGATCTCGAGTTCCTCGTCGGGCCGGACTGGCGCGATGAGATCGCACGTCTTCCGACGACGCAGCGCTACGTCGCGCGCATCAACGAGGTCGGCGCGACGTGGGCGGGCGGTTTCGTCGCGCACCACTACACGCGCTACCTGGGCGATCTGTCAGGCGGTGTGTTCATCGGCCGCGTGATGCAGCGCCGGTTCGGATTCGAGACCAATGGCGTCGGCTTCTACCTGTTCGACGACATCGCCGACCCGAACGCTTTCAAGGACGTCTACCGCGAGCAGCTGGATGCCGCACCGTGGGATGCCGCAGAGCGCGAGCGCGTCATCGATGAGGTGCTGCTGGCCTACCGCTTCAACACCGAGCTGTTCGAGGATCTCGACCACGCCCGGCTCGCCGCCTGACCCGCAGGCGAACTCAGTTGCCAGCGACCTGCGGAGTCGAGCCCTGCCGAGCCTCCCACGCGTCGCGCATGAAACGTCGCACGTCCTGATCCACCCGGATGTCACTCGGACGCAGCGGACGCGACAGGTACAGCCCGTCGAGTGAGGTGAGCCGCGACAGCGCCACGTAGGTCTGCCCCGGCGCGAACGCTCCTCCACCGAGGTCGATGACCGCGCGATCGTAGGTCTTGCCCTGCGACTTGTGGATCGTGACCGCCCACGCCAGCCGCAGCGGGAACTGCATGAACTCGGCGATCACGTCGCGACTGAGCGTCTTCGTGTTCGCGTCGTAGGAGTAGCGGAACCTTTCCCACACAGCGGGCTCGACATCGACGTCCTCGCCGTCGATCTCGACGCGCACCGATCCGCCGAGAATGCGCTTGACCGTGCCGATCGTGCCGTTGACCCAGCGCGGGGGCTCACCGGTCATCGACACGTCGTTGCGCAGGAACATCACCTGCGCGCCGACCTTGAGCTTCAGTTCCGCGTCTGCGGGGTAGTTGCCGTCCCCGCGCCCGAAGTCGCCGTTGATCTCGGCGCGCGCGGTCTGCTCCTTGCCCGCGAGGGCTGCGAGGTGGCGCTTGTTGATGTTGTTGACGATGTCATTGCGCGTCGCGAGCGTGATGATGGGGATCTCACCCGGCTCAGGGTCAGGAGGCGTGCGCGTGCCCTGCGTGTTGAGCACCTCGGCGATCTCTGCGGTCACCCGCCCGTAGCGGACGGCGTTCAGCATCGACTTGAAACCATCATCGGACTGCCGGTGGATCTGCACCAGCTCGCGCACGTGCAGCGGTGCGCCGTGACGTCCGAGATCGATCAGACCGTCGGCTTCGCCCATCGTCGCTCCGGCCCACACCTTCGCGTCGAAGAACCAGAACGAGCGGTAATGGTCCTGCACGTAGCGGAGCTCATCGCCCCGCGGCGGCACCGGTGCCAGCTGATATGGGTCGCCGAACATGACCACCTGCACCCCGCCGAACGGTTCGGCGCGCCTGCCGCGGGCCTGGCGCAGCGCGCGGTCCATGCCGTCCATCAGGTCGGCGTTGACCATCGACACCTCGTCGATGACGAGAGTGTCGATCGCATTCAGGATGCGGCGGGTGGCATCGTTCTGCTCGATCTCGCTCTCGGCGATGAGCCCGATCGGCAGCCGGAAGAGTGAATGAATCGTCTGGCCCTCGACGTTCAGGGCCGCAACACCGGTTGGCGCGCAGATCGCGATCTGCTTCTGGGTGTGCCACGCGAAGTACTGCAGGAGCGTGGACTTGCCGGTTCCCGCGCGCCCCGTGATGAAGACGTGCTCCCTGGTGTCCTCGATGAGTCGGAACAGCTCCTGCTGCTCATCGGAAAGGGCGGGGAAAGACACGACTCTCATCGTACGTCGACCTCCGGCACCAGATGGGCGCGAACTCGGCACTGTCACAGCCCGCACTTCTAGACTGGCGCCATGGATCAGCCCTCGACGACGCGCGTGCGCCGCCGCTTGTGGTTCGATCTGACTGCTCTCGCGCTGGTCGGAGTACTTCTGCTCGGCGCCATGGGCGCCGGAGGAACAGTCCTCTACAAGGAGTTCTACGGTCCAGCGGCCTTCGTCACCCGCTATCTCGATCTCCTCTCCAGCGGCCGCGCCGCCGATGCTCTACTTGTTCCCGGCGTCGCCGTCGATCGCAGCACTCTGGAGAAGGCCGGCATCGATGCCGATGCGTCCGAGGCGATGCTGCGCAAGAGCGCGCTCGCTCCGCTGAGCGACCTCGACGTCTTCGCGACGGCATCCGAAGATGGCGTCTTCTCCGTCACCGCCTCCTACGTCGCCGGAACTCACGGGGGGTCCACGACTTTCCAGGTCGAGCAGGACGGCTGGGAAGGCATCACTCCCAACTGGCGCTTCACCCGCTCGCCCCTTGCCGCCGTCTCGCTGACGCTCCTCGGCGCCGACCAGTTCGCCGTGAACGGCTTCCCCGTAGATCGGCGGCAGGTCATGGCATCCGGTGCGGATACTGTCGCAGGAGACCCGCTGCCGCTGCTGGTGTTCACCCCTGGGCTCTACTCGATCACCGTCGACACCGCCATCGCGACGTCACCGGGGGTGAGCATCCTTGCGGACTCTCCCCTCACTCAAACCCCGGTCGAGGTGCAGACCGCACCCACCGAGAAGTTCACCGCCGTCGTCCAAGAGCGCGTCGAGGAGTACCTCACGCAGTGCACGACTCAGCAGGTACTGCAGCCGACTGCCTGCCCCTTCGGTCTCGAGGTGCGCAACCGCATCGTCGACCCGCCTGTGTGGTCGATCGCCGCTCAGCCCGTCGTCACGGTCGAGCCCGATGGCGCGCATTGGAGGATCCCGCCGACCGACGCCGTCGCTCACATCGAGGTCGACATCCGCTCGCTGTTCGACGGCTCGGTCGAGCACGTCTCTGAAGATGTGCCGTTCCAGGTCGATGGCTCGATCGCCATCCTTCCCGACGGCTCAGCGTCGATCAGGGTCGGGTCACCGCTCGGCTGAGTCAGCGGCCTTCGCGGGCCGCCTGGCGCTGGTCTCTTTCGGCGAGGGCTGCGAGCTTCGCGTTGTACTCCTCGAGCTCGGCTTCCCCGGTGCGATCGGCGTTGCGGTCGGTGCGCCGCTGCACCTTGGTGTCGTCGCGGCTCCACTGAATGGCGACGGTGACCGCGAGGATAAGCGTCGGGATCTCACCCACAGACCAGGCCACTCCTCCGCCGATGTACTGGTCCTCCATCGGCGTCGGACCCCAGGTGCGGCCCATGGATCCGAACCATTCCGCGACCATGAGCCCCTCCTGCATCATGATCGCCATTCCGAAGAACGCGTGCATGGCCATGACGGCGATGAGCGTGATGAGGCGTCCCGCGTACGGCAGGCGGTACGGTACCGGGTCGATGCCGACCAGGCTCAGCACAAAGAGGTAGCCCGAGATGAGGAAGTGGATGATCATCCACTCGTGTCCAAGGTGCTCGTACATCGACCACCGCACGAGGTCGGTGAAGTAGAACGCCCAGAGCGACACGATGAAGATGCCGGCCGCGACGAAGGGGTGCGTGATGATCCGCGAGAACGGGGACTGCACAGCCCAGAGGATCCACTCGCGCGCGCCGCGGGTGCCGTCATCGCGCTTGTGGATGCTGCGTAGCGCGAGGGTCACCGGCGCACCGGAGACCAGCAGCAGCGGGATCGCCATCGACAGGATCATGTGGCCCAGCATGTGCACGCTGAACAGGTACTCCTGGTACAGGTTGATCGGTCCGCACGTGACCCAGACGAGCAGCAGCAATCCCAGCATCCAGAACACGGTGCGCTGGATCGGCCAACGATCCCCGCGTCGGTGCAGGCGCCAGACGCCCGCGATGTAGAAGAACGCACCGAGCACTGCAGCCAGCGCCCAGAGGATGTCGACGTCCCACCCGGTGAACCACATGTCGATCGTGAACTCGGGAGGAAGCGGCGAGCGTGTGAGGATCTCTGCTGGAGTCTGCCGGTCGACGGCCGTCAGGCCCGTCGGCGGGGGCGTGCGCGCGAGCGCAGCGGCGGCGCCCGATGCGAGTCCCATGAGCGCGACTTCGCAGAGCACCAGCATCCAGAACCAGCGCGAAGCGCTCTCGCCGGCCGCGCGCGACGCGTCCATTCGCGGAATGAGGCGGGCGCGATACCAGGCGCCGAGCAGGCCCATGCCACACAGCAGCACCGCCTTGGCGATGATGATGAGGCCGTAGGGGCTCCAGAGTGCGTCCCAGCTGCCGAGGCCGACGGTGGACCGGACGACGCCCGAGACGGCGACGACGAAGAAGGCGGCGATGGCGAGGCTCGAGTATCGGCGCACGAGGGAAACGGCATCGACACCCTTGGTGAGGTGCAGCACGACCAGGAGCATGAGTCCGCCGAGCCACACCGCAGCGCCGACGGTGTGCAGCAGGATCGAGTTCACCGCGATGACGTGACCGGACAGCTCGCCCGAGTGACCCTGCGTCGCCATCGGCAGGAGAGCGGCGAGTGCGATGACCGCGGTGATCAGCGTCGGAAGCCAGCTGCGCCAGGCGAAAGCGAGGATCGTGACGATCGCGCCCATGATCGTGGTGATCAGCCAAGCCTGACCGAGAGGGAGGGCGAGGAGGAAGCGCCCCAGATCTGAGCCGAATTGCTGCTCGAGGCTGAGTTCAGGGGTGAACGCCGCGAGGAAGGTGAGGAAGCCGGTGGCGCCGGCAGAGATCGTGAAGAGGGCGGCGCCGAGCGATGCGGTGTCCATTGCCGTTTCGAACGGCTTCTCCCCCGCGCGGAGCGCGAACAGGGCGAGAACCATCGGGCCGATCATGAGTGCGGCGCTGAGGTTGTTCACCAACCGGGCGATCGGCAGGCTCCAGCGGATGACGTCGCCGGGGTCACCGATCAGCAGGGGCGCAGCGCCTCCGCCGAACAGGAGCGCTGCGACCACGGCGACCGCGGCGGACGCGACCAGGATCAGGACTCCGGCCGCACGATACGACGATGCGGGAATGGTGCCTTGGCCGGGAGAACTCACCCTTCAAGCCTAAGCTCGCGGGCACTGCTGCGGCACCACGCATGAAGGCCGCCCCGACAGGGACGGCCTTCATAAGCTTCGTGAAGTAAGCGGACTTACTTGACAGCTGCCTTGAGCTTGGAGCCAGCGGTGACCTTGACGCGCTTGCCAGCGGGGATCTTGATCTCTGCGCCGGTCTGCGGGTTGCGGCCGGTGCGGGCAGCGGTGTCGACCTGCTCGAAAGCGATCCAGCCCGGGATCGAGACCTTGCTGCCCTTGGCAACTGCGTCCGAAACCGTGGCGAAGAGGGAGTCGAGGACGCCCGAGACGGTGGCCTGGCTCTGGCCGGTGGCGGAAGCAATGCTCGCGACGAGCTCGGTCTTGGTGATGGACTTGTCAGCCATGTCATCCTCCAGCGACGAGGTTCCCGTCGCATTGTCGTTGTGGTCGGAGCAGGTGCTCCTGGTCGAGTGACCGCCTTGAATGTACCAACCGAGACCCGTATTTCCGCGTCATTTCGCGGGTTTTGGGGTTTTTCTAGGCGTGTCGGGTCACTTTGGCCACTTTCGTCACACGATTCGCGGGGTGCACCGGCATCCGGGAGGGGTCACCGGGGGCGCCATTTCGCGCCAGAGGCGACCAATTGCGCCACCTCCCCGAGCAGAGCGGATGCCAGGCACGCAAAAGGGGCGAGGATCCGAAGATCCTCGCCCCTTCTAAGCGATGCTTACCAGCTCGACTTGGTCACACCGGGCAGCTCGCCACGGTGGGCCATGTCGCGGAAGCGCACACGCGAGATGCCGAACTTGGTCAGCATGCCACGGGGGCGTCCGTCGATGGCGTCACGCGAACGCACGCGCACAGGCGATGCGTTACGCGGAAGCTTCTGCAGCCCGACGCGAGCGGCTTCGCGAGCCTCGTCGGTAGCGTTCGGGTCGACCAGGGTCTTCTTCAGCTCGAGGCGACGCTCGGCGTAGCGCTCGACGATGACCTTGCGCTGCTCGTTACGAGCGATCTTGCTCTTCTTAGCCATGGATCAACGCTCCTCTCGGAATTCGACGTGCTTGCGGACTACCGGGTCGTACTTCTTGAGCACGATGCGGTCGGGGGTGTTACGACGGTTCTTCTTGGTCACGTAGGTGTAACCGGTGCCCGCCGTCGAACGGAGCTTGATGATCGGACGGACGTCCTGAGACTTCTTAGCCATTAGAGCTTCACACCCTTCGCCTTGAGGTCTGCGACAACCTTCTCGATACCGCGCGCGTCGATCACCTTGATGCCCTTGGCGGACACGTTGAGCGTGATCTTACGGCCGAGCGAGGGCACGTAGTACGTCTTCTTCTGCACGTTCGGGTCGAAGCGACGCTTCGTCCGGCGGTGCGAGTGCGAGATGTTGTGACCGAAGCCGGGAACAGCTCCTGTCACCTGGCACACTGCTGCCATGTGATTACTCCTTCATTACCGTGAGACCGGACGGCCTCACCCAAGATCCCTTGTCTGCGCGCCGCAGCCCTTTCAACAAGTGAGAGGACCAAGCAACACACGAACTGCGCACAGGAGTGTGCACAGACAAGGAGTCAGTTTAGCATGGCCTGCGCGTCTGCTGCACCGCGCCCCCAGCGGAACGGCGAGACTGTTCGGTCGCCGGCGATCCAGAAGCGCCAGGGGAAAGCATCCGTCCCCGCGATGCCCGCGACGCCGACCCGCGGTCCGGATGCGACCTCGACAGGCTCATCGTTCCACCACAGCTGTGCGGAGGCACCGTTCAGAAGCGTCCCGTCGACGAAATCGATCCCGTCGTGCAGCGCGTGCCGCAGGCCCATCACCTGACCGAGCCGTCCAGGACCTCGCGCCAGATCGCGTCCTGATCTGCCAGATCGGGATGCCGCGGCATCCGCCCCTTCGATCACTTCACCCGCGCGCAGGAGCACTCCCCCTGCGGTCCCTTCCGGACCGCATACGACGTTCACGCACGAGTGGATGCCGTGGCTGAGGTAGACGTAGAGGCGACCGGGCTCCCCCCACATCGTGGCATTGCGGGCGGTCGGTCCCATGCGCGCGTGCGATCCGGGGTCCGACACATCGCCGGTCCCCCGCCCGTGATACGCCTCGGTCTCGGTGATGCGCAGCCAGACCGGTGCGCCGTCCACCGTCGTGCGCAGCTGAGCGCCGAGCAGCTGCGGTGCGATCTCGAGCGGAAGGCGCTCGAGATGCACCCTGGTCGCGCGGTGGAGCGTCATCTCAGAAGGCCGGGGCGATCTGACACCACGACACGTCGAATCCGGTGAGGGCGACGAGCTCCTCACCGGTGCGCAGGTCGAGCAGGTGCGTCTCGAGATTCTTCGGAAGGGGCACGAGCATATTGTCGTAGGGGTTCTCGACGAGCTTCGGGGCAACCGTCACCGCGGCGTACTGCCCGCTCGGTGACGGGCACGCCTGCAGGATCGCACTGCCGGACTCGACCTCGAGCACGGGTTCTGCGATCCCGTCGTCGCCAACGCGGATGATCGCCTGACCGGTCGGCAGTCCACTCTCGTCGCGCGCGACAATGTGACGCAGGGTGCCGCCGGGGAACGGGGTGATCGTCTTCGAGGGGCCGAAGTCGGGGTCGGATGCCGCAAGCGGAGTCTCCGTGCCGTCGGCGAGATCCAGCTCGATGATGCTCTGGTCGGCGCGGCTGATGATGGCGGTGTAGGTGCCGCGCGAAATGCCGAGCAACTGGGAGGCCATCCCCATGTTCTGTGCGCCGGCGTCGCCGGCGCGGTCATCCAGCGAGAGGGTGCCGGCAAAATCGATGAATAGCACTGCTGCGGAATCGGGCACGAACTGCCACGACGCGATGCTCGCCTCTTCGTCGCCGACCTCGACGATCTGCGGCTCGCCCTCGCCGCTGATCGGCTGCGTCACGAGCACACTCGCGCGTCCGCTGTCTGCGGTGATCGTGCGATCGGAATACGTGTAACCGACCAGGCCGCCCCGGTCGGACACCTGCACGGTGCTCACGAATCCATCTCCGGGAAGGGTGAGCTCGTGGACGTTCTTGCCCTCATGATCCATGACGAGAATGCGTGAGCCGTCGTCATCCTCGATGGCGACGACGAGCTGATTCGCGGTCGCCCGGTAGTCATTGATGCGCGGATGGGTGAAGACCGGCACTGCCCTCTCACCGGTGAGATCCGTGCGGAAGATCGAGTCGTCGTCCTCGGAGCGGTTCAGCAGGAAGATCTGAGACGCCGGCGTCGTGAACGACGTCTGAAGATCGGATGCTGGGCCTCCGCCGCTGCTGGTCACATCGGCGACCTTCACGGTGTATTTCGTCGAGTCATCGAGCGGGACGGTGAAGCGGATGCCGACGCTGCGCCCGGTGGCATCCACGGTGAACGGCACGGCTGGATCCACTGTGACCTGCGACTCATCGATCTCGCCCAGCGACTGGTTCGCGGTGAGGATGACCCGGCTGCCCGAGACCTGAATCGCTTCGGCGGCATCGACCTGCACCTGGCTGACGCGCGGACCCTGGAACAGACTGATCGCGCCGAGCACCCCGGTCACGAGGATCAGCACTCCGACGACACCGAGGATCGCGTAGAGGAAGCGGCGGTTCTTCCCCTGAGCCACAGCCGGCCCCTGAGCCACAGCCGGCCCCTGAGCCTGTCGAAGGGTCGGCGGGTCGTCTACGGACGCTTCGACAGGCTCAGCGACCGGAGGAAGTCGAAGCGTGTCGCTCTCGGGCGCGACCGGGATCGCGGGGGCATCCTGAGCAGCGCGCTCTGCGGCCTCGCGCGCGGCGCGGGCTTCGGCGCGGCTCCTCGGGGGCTGGGGCGCCTCGGGCTGGTCCTCAGTACTCATAGGGATCCCCGGGCTCATCGATCGCGACGACCGACTCGGGTAGCACGCGCAGCGAGCCGTCAGCATCCGCCTTGACCGTGCCGGTGACCTCGATCCACTGTCCGGTTCCGTACTCCGCCCCATCGATCGTCACCGGCACAGCCGCAGGCTGGGCGTCGATCACGCAGTGCGTGATGACCATCCGGGTGAGGTTCACCGAATCTGATTCGCCGGGGGTGACGAAGCCGACGAGCGTGACGGGAGCGCCGTCGTAGGCCTCGGGCCGCGATGCGGTCGCGAAGACGCTCGACCACTCGCCCACCCCGAAAGTGGTGGTGTCGGCAACGCCGAGCTGAGGGGTGTCTGCGCCGGCGAAGAGGGTGCCGCCAGCATCCGCTCGCGACATCGCGAGATCGACCGACAGCGACGCGGGGGGAAGAACGAGCGCACCGACGACGACCGCCGTGGCGACGACTCCTGCGGACGCCGTGCCGACGAGGGTGAGCGTGCGACGGCGCGGGGTCTCGTCTTCGTCGATCCCGTGGTCGTGGTCGTGGTCCGACTCTGCTCCGAGCGGCAGCGCGAATGACCAGATCGCGCCGAGGAGCACGACGACAGCGCCTGCGCACGCGAACCAGATCGATTCCGGCGCGATGAAGAGGGTGAGCCGGCCCGTCGCGGCGAGGCCGATCGTGACGACGGCGAGAACAGTGGCAAGGCCCACGCCGAGCCAGCGGGTACCGAGGGCGCGTGCGCGCGACGAGGAATCAGCCAAAGACGTTCACCCCGATCCCGATCGCGAAGGCGCTCATCACCACGACTGCGACGACCCCGACCAGAGTGCGCGCGGTGAACGTGGTGCGCAGCAGAGCGAGCATCTTGATGTCGACGAGCGGCCCGACCAGCAGGAACGCGATCAGCGCGCCTGACGAGAACGTCGACGCGAACGACAGCGCGAAGAACGCATCGACGTTGGAGCAGATCGCGACCGTCATCGCCAGCAGGATCATCGCGACGATCGACAGCACGGGGTTCGAACCGATCGCGAGGAGCATGTCGCGCGGCACGAGCA
The DNA here is from genome assembly GCF_052266695.1 of Microbacterium zouquanmingi. Classification (NCBI taxonomy): domain Bacteria; kingdom Bacillati; phylum Actinomycetota; class Actinomycetes; order Micrococcales; family Microbacteriaceae; genus Microbacterium; species Microbacterium zouquanmingi. The sequence continues at coordinate 64,576 of NZ_JBQPQZ010000007.1, read as the reverse complement.
CCTGGACTGCTCCGGCGAGCGCTGAACCGATCACGAGCGCGGGCATGACCGCGCGGAGCTCGATGAGGAACTGCGTGAGACTGCGACGCGTCGGCGTGCCGTGCTCGTGCGTGACGCGCTCGCACGTCTGCGTGAACCGGCGGGTGAGCGAGGCGCCGGGGTTGGACTGAAGACTGTAGATCCAGCCGATGAGGTTGGCGATCAGGTATCCGCCGACGAGGCGAGCGATGAGGATGCCACCGTCGAAGCCGAACGCGGCATGCGTGGTGATGATGACGATCGGGTTCACGATGGGAGCGGCGATGAGAAAAGTCATCGCCTCGGCGGGCGCAAGACCGCGCATCATGAGTCCGCGCGCGAAGGGCACGTTTCCGCACTCGCAGACCGGGATCAGCATCCCGAGCAGCGAGAGGACTGCGCGCCTGGCCCAGCCAGCTTTCGGAAGCCAGCGGTGGATGAGATCCGGCGGCAGCCACACCTGCACGACGATCGAGAGCACCACGCCAAGCACGACGAACGGCAGCGCCTCGATGAGGACGCTGAGCGCAAGGGTCAGGCCGTCCTGTGCGCGGTCGGGCAGTGCGTCCTGGAACAGCGTCGGGGCGAGCCAGTCGATCAGGAAGAGCGCGGCGATGACTGCGACACCGATCGCGACGCCGATCCATGGCGAACGCGCGCGCCCGTTCCTTGAGTCCGACGAGCGCCCTGAGCCTGTCGAAGGGTGCGGCCGCGTCGGCGTGGGGCTGCTCACGCCTGTCCTTCGGCCGCGCGCTCATTGGCGCACGGCGTGCACAGCCCGAAGATGTCGACGACGTGCTCTGCGTCGGTGAAGCCGTGCAGGGCCGCGGTGCGCTGCGCCCAGGCTTCGACGTCCTTCGCTTCGATCTCGACGGTCAGCCCACACGATCGGCAGATCAGGTGATGGTGGTGACCCTCGCTCGTGCAGGCGCGGTAGAGCGCCTCGCCCTCGGGGCTCTGCAGCGAGTCGGCGTCGCCGGCAGCGGCGAGACCCGACAGTGCTCGGTAGACCGTGGCCAGGCCGATGCCGGTGTTCTCTTCGCGAAGAGTAGCGTGCAGACCCTGTGCGCTCACGAAACCGCGCGCGTCGGCGAGCGCTTCGCGCACGCGTTCGCGCTGCCAGGTGTTCCGCTGAGCCATGCCCTTGATTCTAGGCCGGAAGCGTTGTGCCGGTCCTGGGAGCGGCGCTGCGCCGCACGGGGCAGCCGCTCGCAGCAGCCGCACGCAGCAGTCCATCACCGGGCACGTGCATAACTCCTGAACTTTTTGTCGGCCGGAAGCGAGCGCCCGCGGCAACTCGCGGTTCTCAGCGGCCGTCGCCGCGGTCAGGGCGGAAAGTTCAGGAGTTATGCGCGCGCGCTGCGCCGCACCCGCCCGCGGATGCGCTGTGCGATCCAGCATCCGACGTAGATGAGGAACGAGATCGTGGTGATGTACGGGCTCACCGGAAGCGTGCCGGCGAGTGCGAGCAGGATGCCCCCGACCGCAGAGACGAACCCGAACAGTGCTGCCAGCAGCGGAACCGCCAGTGGGCCTGCGGTCACCCGCATGGCGGCGGCCGCCGGCGTCACCAGCAGCGCCATCACCAGCAGCGCGCCGATGATGTGCACACTAACGGCGACGATGAGCCCGAGCAGCACCATGAACGTCAGGCTCACGAGCCTGGTCGGGATGCCGCGCGCCGACGCCGCGATCGGATCGAGGGAGTCGAATCGCAGCGGGTTCCACATCAGCAGCAGCCCCAGCAGCACGACCACGCTGATCCCGATCAGCCAGCCGAGGTCGGGGCTGGAGACCGACACGATCTGCCCGGTGAGCAGACTGAAGCGGTTCGCGCTTCGGCCGTCGTAGAGCGAGAGGAACAGGATGCCGAGACCGAGGCCGAACGGCATGAGAACGCCGACGATCGAGTTGCGGTCACGCGCCTTGGACCCGAGGATGCCGATGAGGATCGCCGCGACCAGCGCACCGCCGAGCGATCCCGCCACGACGCTCCCGCCGAACAGCAGCGCTGCTGCGGCACCGGCGAAGGCCAGTTCGCTGACCCCGTGCACCGCGAACGCGAGATCGCGCTGCATGACGAAGACGCCGATCAGCCCGCCGACGACGCCGAGCACGGCACCGGCGATGATCGAGTTGGCCAGCAGCGCGACGAGGGCCCCGTAGTCCTGGAACGAGAAGACGTCACTCCAGTCGAGCAGCGGCACGATCATGCGTCGTCCTCGTCGTGGTCGTGGTGCGGCGTGGTGTCCGGAGCGCCGACGACGACCAGCCGGTCACCGGCGCGCAGCACGAACACCGGGGTTCCGTACAGGTCGGTGAGCACGCGGCTCTGCAGCACCTCGTCGGGCGTCCCGAGCACGAAGCGTCCACCGGCGATGTAAAGGATGCGGTCGACTCGGCCGAGGATCGGGTTGATGTCGTGGGTGACGAAGAGCACTGCGGCGTCTCGGTCTTTACGCTGTCGGTCGATGATCTCGGTGATCCCGACCTGGTTGGCGAGGTCGAGGTTCGACAACGGCTCGTCGCACAGCAGGAGCGTTGGCTCATCGGCGAGCGCCTGTCCGACCCGCAGCCGTTGCTGCTCGCCTCCGGAGAGCAGACCCACCGGGCGCTCTGCGAAGTGGGATGCACCCACGCCGTCGAGGAGGGCGTCGACTCTAGCCCGGTCGCCACGGCGCGGAATCGGGAATCCGAACCGTGTGCCGCTGACGCCGAGAGCGACGACATCGCGGGCGCGCATGCTCGTGTCGGGCGGGAGGGGACGCTGCTGCGGAATGTAGCCGATGCGTGGATTTCCCCTGTGCACAGGCTGGCCCGCAACCCGGATGCTGCCGTTGCTGAGCGGCTGCAGACCCAGAATCGCCCGCATCAGCGTCGTCTTACCCGACCCGGAGGGCCCGAGCACCGCGATGAACTCGCCGGGCTCGACCGTCAGATCCAGGCCGGACCACAGCTCGCGGTCGTCTCGCCGGAGAGCTGCGCCGCTGATCTCGAGGACTGGACCTGAGCCCGCCCCCTGAGCCCGACGAGCGACCGCACTCACGAACGGAGCGCGTCGGCGAGGCTCTGAATCGCGTCGTGCATCCACTCAGAGTACGACGATCCTTCCTCGAGCAGCTCCGTAAACGCCACGATCGGGATGCCAGCAGTCTTCGCAGCATCCTCGACGCGCTCGGTTTCGCCACCACCGGTCTGCGCATTGGTGAGCACGACCTTCACGTCGCCGCTCTCGATGATCTTGAGGGACTCGAGGATCGTGGCGGGCGGGACGTCGCGCCCCTCTTCCACTGCGGCAGCGAAGCCTTCCGGGGCGAGGTCGCTGAGACCAGCGGATGCTGCGATGTAGCCGGGCAGAGGTTCGGTGATGAAGGCTCCGGCACCGTGCGCCTCGGCCTTGATCGCCTCGAGTTCGGCCTCGGCTGCTTCGAGGTCGGCGATGATCTCATCGGCCGCGGCGGTGAAATCGGCAGCGCCATCGGGGTCGACTTCGCCGAGCTCGTCAGCGAGCCCCTCGACGACGTGGATCATCGTGTGAGGGTCGAACCAGACGTGCTCGTTGAAGCCCTCGATGTGGTCGTGGCCCTCGTGATCCCCCTCGTCGGCGTGGGCGTGGTCGTGGCCTTCTTCCCCTTCGGCCGCTTCGTGCTCATCCGCATCGCCGTCGTGCCCGGCGTTGCCGGGGTAGTCGTGTGAGAACTCGACCGCCGTGAACACATGTGCATCGGATCCGTCGAGAAGCGTGTCGATGAACGCGTCGTACCCGCCGCCGTTCCGGGCGACCAGATCGGCACCCTGCACGGCCAGGCGATCGCGCGCGGTCGCCTCATAGGAGTGCGGGTCGTGAGCTGCCGAGTCGATGATCGTGGTGACGTCGACCCGGTCGCCGCCGATCTGCTCGAGGAGCGAGCCGTACACATTCGTGCTCGCCGTGACACGGATGAGTCCGTCATCAACGTCGTCGCTCGTCGTACCGGAGCATCCGGCGAGAACGAGCACGGATGCGGCAAGGATCGCGGCGGCGTTGAATTTCTGCATGCTCCGATATTACACGCTAATGAGAATCATTATCACCACGGGCGGGTGCGCACCGCTGCATCCGCCCCCTCACCTGCTGAGCGAGCTCAATCGACGAGGAGCGCGGGCTCCTCGAGAATCGAAGCGACGTCGGCGATGAAGCGGCTCATGCCATCCCCGTCGACGACGCGGTGGTCGAAGGAGCCTGCGACCGTGGTGACATAGCGGGGGCGCACCTCACCGTCGACGACCCACGGCTTCTGCGTGATCGTGCCCATCGCGAGGATTCCCGCTTCACCCGGGTTGATGATCGGGGTGCCAGCATCCATCCCGAACACACCGATGTTGGTGATCGTGAACGTGCCGCCCTGCTGATCCGCCGGAGGCGTCTTGCCATCGCGGGCCGTGAGCGTGAGCCGGTTCAGCGCACGGGCGAGGTCCTTCATGCTCAGCTCCTGCGCGTCCTTGATGTTCGGAACGAGCAGCCCGCGCGGAGTCGCCGCTGCGATTCCGAGGTTCACGTAATGACGCACCGCGATCTCGGCGCCATCCTCGGCCTCGACCCAGGCAGCGTTCACCATCGGGTTGCGCCGCACAGCCCAGATCACAGCACGAGCCACGATCAGAAGCGGTGAGACGCGGATGTCGGCGTAGTCCGGCGACGACTTCAGCCGCTTGACGAGCTCCATCGAGCGGGTGGCATCGACCTCTTTCCACACCGTCACGTGCGGTGCGGAGTAGGCGCTCTGAACCATCGCCGAAGCGCTGACCTTGCGCACGCCCTTGACGGGGATCGACTCGGTGCGCTCAGCATCCGCCCCCGTCGGCCGCGGCGTGGGCGCGATCCCGCGCGCAAGGCCGCCCGGCGCATTGGTCGGTGCCGGCACGATCTCTTCGCGCACCGCACCCCACTCGGGGGTCTCGATGTTGCGGAAGACACTCGCCTGCGATGCGTGCTTCATCACATCATCGCGGGTGACCTCGCCGTCAGCGCCGGTCGCGGAGACCGTCGAGAGGTCGACGCCGAGGTCGCGAGCGAGCTTGCGGATCGGGGGCTTCGCGATCACGCCGACCGATGAGCGCACTGGCCGCACGGCGGGACGAGTACGGCGAGATGTTGCGCCGGCACCGGTTCCGTAGCCGACGAGCACCGCGCCGCCTGCTTCCTCTGCCGCCGGCGCCGCGGGGGCCGAAGGAGCAGCGGCGGCGGCATCCGATTCGAAGCTGATGATCGGCATGCCGACCTCGACGGTGGCGCCTTCGGCCGCGAGCAGTTCGCCGACGACGCCCGCATAGGGAGACGGGAGCTCGACGAGGGACTTCGCGGTCTCGATCTCGACGATCACATCATTGATCGCAACCGTGTCACCGGGGGCGACCTTCCACGTGACGATCTCAGCCTCGGTGAGGCCCTCGCCGACATCCGGGAGGGTGAAGTTCTGCGTGCTCATGATGACGCCTTTCGGAAAAGCGGGCTCAGTAGGCCATCGACCGGTCGACGGCTTCGAGAATGCGGTCAGCATCCGGCAAGAACGTTCCCTCGAGGTTCGCCGGAGGGAAGGGGGCGTCGTAGCCCGACACCCGCAGCACGGGCGCCTCCAGCGCGTAGAAGGCGCGCTCCATCACGGTCGCGGCGATCTCGCTGCCGACGCTGATGTGGGCCGGAGCCTCTTGCGCGTAGACCATGCGACCGGTCTTGCGCGCCGAATCGAGGATGGGGCCGTAATCGACCGGCGACAGCGAGCGCACATCGACGACTTCGCAGCTGGTTCCCTCGCCTTCGGCGAGCGCAGCCGCCTGCAGCAGCGTCGTCACCATCGCCCCGTGACCTACGAGAGTGATGTCGGTTCCCGTGCGGACTACGCGCGAGGTGTGCAGCGGCACGGCCGACTGCTCGAGGTCGACCTCGCCCTTCTGCCAGTACTTGCTCTTGGGCTCGAGGAAGATGACCGGGTCGTTCGAGGCGATGGCCTCTTGAATCATCCAGTACGCGTCGTTCGGCGTCGACGGCGAGACCACGCGCAGACCCGGAGTGTGCGCGAAGTACGCCTCTGGGCTCTCCTGGTGGTGCTCGATGGCGCCGATGTGTCCGCCGTATGGAATCCGGATCACGATCGGCATCGACACCGCGCCCTCGTGCCGGTTGGTGAGCTTCGCGAGCTGCGAGGTGATCTGATCGAAGGCGGGGAAGACGAAGCCGTCGAACTGGATCTCGCACACCGGGCGGAATCCCGCCATGGCGAGGCCGATCGCGGTTCCGACGATGCCGGATTCAGCGAGCGGGGTGTCGAGGACGCGCTTCTCGCCGAAGTCGCGCTGCAGGTGCTCGGTGATGCGGAAGACACCGCCGAGCTTTCCGATGTCCTCACCCATGAGCAGGACCTTCGGGTCGTTCTCCATCGCGGCGCGCATGCCGGCGTTGAGTGCTTTGGCAAGCGGCATGGTCTCGAGAGTCACTGAGCTCCCCCTTCGAACGATGCCTCGTACTGCTCGCGCCATGCGCGCTGCTCCTCCATGAGCGGATGCGGATCGCTGTACACGTGATCGAAGATCGTGTTCACCGGCGGCGGGCCGAGTTCGAGAGTGCGCACGCGCAGGTCGTCGGCTGCCGCGGCGCCCTCGGCATCCACGTCATCGAAGAAGGATGCCGACGCGCCCTTGTTCTCGAGGAAGGCGCGCATGCGCGTGATCGGATCGCGCTTCTCCCACGACTGCTCCTCGTCGGCTGTGCGGTACTTCGATGGGTCGTCGCTGGTCGTGTGCGCACCGAGCCGGTAGGTCTCGGCCTCGATCGCGCGCGGCCCGCGGCCTGCGCGCGCCTCGTCCAGCGCGATGCGCGAGACGGCGTAGCTTGCGAGCACGTCGTTGCCGTCCACGCGAACGCTCGGGATGCCGTAGCCGGCGCTACGCTGCGCGAATGGAGCCCTGGTCTGGGTCGCGACAGGGACCGAGATCGCCCACTGGTTGTTCTGCAGGAAGAACACGGTGGGCGTCTGGTAGCTGGCGGCGAACACCATGGCCTCGTGCACATCGCCCTGGCTGGAGGCGCCGTCGCCGTAATAGACGATGACAGCCTCATCGCGCTCGGGGTCGCCGGTCCCACTGCGACCGTCGAAGGCGAGCCCCATCGCGTACCCGGTGGCGTGCAGGGTCTGCGACCCGAGCACCAGGGTGTAGAGGCGTGTGTTGCCGTTGGCCGGGTCCGTGGGATCCCAGCCGCCGTGCGAGACGCCGCGCATGAGCTTGATGATGCCGAGCGGATCGACGCCGCGGATGCGGGTGACCGCGTGCTCCCGGTACGAGGGGAAGATCGTGTCCTGTGCGCGCGCGGCACGCGCGGAGCCGACCTGAGCGGCTTCCTGTCCGCGGCTTGGTGGCCACAGGGCGAGCTGGCCCTGTCGCTGCAGGTTGGTCGCCTGATTGTCGATGGCGCGGATGACGACCATGTCGCGATAGAACTGCTCGAGTTCCGCGTCACTGATCGCTTCGATCAGTGGCAGATACTGCTCTGCGGCGGCGTTGGGCGCGTAAGTGCCATCCGCCTCCAGGACGCGGACGAATTCGGTCTCTGACGAAGTCACCGTTCTACGCTATCCGCTCTCTCAGATCTCTTGCTGGAGGGGTGCCACAACGGATTGCGCAACCTGTAGGACCTTCTCCACGGATTCATGCTCGCCGACGGATATACGGATGCCGTCGCCGGAGAACGCCCTCACGACGACGTCGGCGGCATGGAAGGCCGCGGCGATCTCGATGGTGCGCTCACCCGTGGGCAGCCACACGAAGTTCGACTGGCTGTCCGGCACCGCCCATCCCTGTGCGCGGAGCGCTGCGACGAGGGTGGTGCGCCGCTCGACGATCACTGCAACGCGCTGCAGCAGCTCGGTTTCTGCGTCGAGGCTCGCGATGGCGCCGATCTCGGCTGCGGAGGTCACCGAAAGCGGGACGCCGGTCGCACGAGCCGCATCGAGCACTTTCGAGTGTCCGATCGCGTAGCCGACGCGGAGGCCGGCGAGCCCGTACGCCTTGGAGAAGGTGCGCAGCACGACGACGTTCGGATGCTCCTCGAAGACCCGCTCCCCGAGGCCGTCGACGGCGCCTTCGGCGGTGACGAACTCGGCGTATGCCTCATCGAGAATGATCAGTACGTCGGCGGGGACGCGCTTCACGAACGCGGCGAACTCGGCGCTGGTGATGATGGGACCGGTGGGGTTGTTCGGCGTGCAGACGATGATCGCGCGGGTGCGGTCGGTGACGGCATCCGCCATGGCATCGAGGTCGTGGCGTCCGGTGAGGTCGAGGTCGTCCGACTCGATGAGCGGCACCTGCACCCCTGTCGCCCCCGAGACGAGCACGAGTCCCGGGTACGCCTCGAACGAGCGCCAGGCGTAGACGATCTCGTCGCCGACGGATGCTGCGGCCTGCACGAGCTGGTACAGGATGGCGACGCTGCCGCTGGCGACGTGCACCTCGTCGAGCTCGACGCCGTAGCGGGCGGCGAGGCGTTCGCGCAGGCGCGTGGCGGATGCATCCGGGTACCGGTTGATCGGGGTGGTGCTCTCGAGCGCCTCGATGACCGACGGGAGGGGTTCGAACGGGTTCTCGTTGCTGGAGAGCTTGAACGCGTCGGGGCCCGCCTGCTTGCCCTGCCGGTACGGCGCGAGGGCGGCGATCTCAGGACGAATGCGGGGAAGGATCGGCTCGGTCACGGGCTCAGTCTACGAGTGGCGCCACCGGACGCAATCGACGCACGGGCACCATCGACGCACGGCTGATCGCGTGCAAGACTGAATTCACTATGCGCTTCATCATCCGAGTCGTCATCAACGCGTTCGCCCTGTGGGTGGTGACGCTGATCCCTGCACTGCAGGTCGACATCACTGCGTTCCCTCCCGGCGAGATGCTGCAGTTCGTGCTGACCCTGCTCGCGGTCGGCGCGATCTTCGCGCTCGTGAACACGATCATCGGGACGGTCATCAAGATCATCGCGTTCCCGCTGTACATCCTCACTCTCGGCCTGATCGGCTTGATCATCAACGGCTTCCTGCTGTGGCTGACTGCCTGGATCACGTCGGGCTTCGGCTGGGGCCTGACGCTCGGATCGTTCTGGTGGGGCGTGCTCGCGGCGATCATCATCGCGATCATCAACGCCGTGTTCGGCGGCATCCTGCGCCCGCAGAAGAACAAGCGTCGCGACTGACCTCACTCCCGTTTCGCGACGTATTCCGTCGACTCGATCGATACGGCGTCGTTCAGCTCTCGCATCTTGTCGCGCCATGCTTCCAGGCGCACGTCGTCGGATGCTTCGAGCAGTTCTGCAGTCTCGATGTACTGATCCTCGAAATGCGTGTGAACCCAGAGATCATGCATTACTCGTGGCGGATCGCCGACCCGGGTGACGACCATGCTGTCGGCAGACCCGGTCCCCGCGGGCACCCCACCACCGGCGAGACTGCTCACGATGTCATCGGTATGGCGCAGTTCTATCAGCAGCTGATGGTCGCTGACGCTCGGATGCACAGGGCTGCCCGCAGTCACCTGCACCGTCACGTCGAACTCGCTCTGCGATGACAGGTACGCCGAATTCATCGCGCCCTGAGAGTGGGCGTAGACATGCACGTCATCGCCGGCCTGGGCGCCCGACTCTCTCAACGCCTCGAGCGTCGCCGCGTACGACGCGGACTCCTGGCCGGTGTACAGCTCGATGTTCGACTTCACGTCGAAGGGGTTCTCTCCGCCGTATCCGCCCGATTGCGTTCCCTTCTCGTAGAGCACGAACTTCCGCGACCCATCGGGCATGGTGTATTTCTCGACTTTGATCTGGGCGCCCCCAGCGTCCGGAAGCCGTCTGAGTCCCTCGGCGATCGTGTTCGGCGGCCCGATCGGCGATGCAGACCGCACGGGCGTGACCGAGATGGGTCCGCCATTCCCGCTCAGGCGCGCGCCGGGCAGCAATCGCCCGATGCCTGCCGCGCCCAGCATCGTCGACATGGCGAACAGCACTCCCGTATCGAGGCTCGTGCCGACGCCCTTCCACTCCAGCTCATACTGATCGTCGAGGCCCTCGAAGCGTCCCTTCTGCCACCCAGCCAGCAGCCACACTCGCATCTCACTCACCCGCGGATCAGATGCTTCGAGCTCTGCGATGCGATCCAGGAGACCATCAGACGGCGCCTTGCCCTGGATGGCGAGCGCGTCTAGCTCGACCCTGCGCTCGACGAGTTCGTACGCATCGGCCATCAACGCGGCGCCCTCCCCCGCGGTCTGGCACTCCGCCTGCAGAGCCTCCGCCCGGTCGGCACTCCCCCACAACGCCGTGCTGTCGAGCACGCCGGAGGCGCCGGGCACCGAGAAGAGGCATCCGTGCGCGCGACGGGCTGCGGCCGCGGCATCCGCGAATCTCGGCGCGAGCGCGATGAGCGCATCGGCCACCGCGCGAAGCGCATCGGGATCGACGGCGATCGCACCGCCGTGCGTGACCTCGATCTCGTCGCTCATGACGCCAGCAGCGTCTGGACCTCATGCAGGCGATTCTCGAGCTCGCCGACTTCTCCTGCCGTTCGGGCTCTGAGGTCGATGAGAAGCTCGTGCAGCGCCATCACTCCCTTCGCGTGCCATTCACTGTCGGCGATGAGTGGGACGAGCGCCGCCGCCGCCTCTTCGTGTGCGGCGATCGCATCGTGCAGCGCTCGCTGTGCCGAACAACAGGCGAACAGGGCATCAGAGGCAAGAGCGTCGGCCGCGATGAAATTCAACATGAGGCAAGGATGATCCGCCCCCGCACCGCCCGAATACCGAGAACCCACGAACCGTGCGAACTCCGCGCCGAACAATCGCTGTGCAGAACGAGTCGGCGACCTGCACAATGGAGGGGTGTCCCCGACGGATCCCTTCCGCGTCCTCTTCGTATGCACGGGAAACATCTGCCGCTCGCCCATGGCCGAGGTGGTCTTCCGCGACCTCGCCGAACATCAGGGCCTCGGGTCGCACATCGTCTCGACCAGCGCCGGCACGAGCGAGTGGCACGTGGGAGAGCGTGCGGACGTGCGCACCATCGAAGCACTCGAACGCCGCGGATACGACGGCTCCCGCCACCGCGCGAAACCGTTCACCGCGGCATCCTTCACCGACAACGACCTGATCGTCGCACTCGACCGCACCCACGAGCGCATCCTGCGCCAGTGGGCGCGCGACGAAGATCAAGAGGGCAAGGTCACCCTTCTGCTCGCCTACGATCGCGCAGCCGAAAGCCTCGATGTCCCCGACCCTTACTACGCTGACACCGCAACGTTCGATTCGGTGCTGGCTATGATTGAAACGGCGAGCCGAGGCCTGTTCCGTCAGCTCGAACCCGCGCTGCGCAGCAATCGCGGGGTGCGCGCTCAGCCCCGCACGACGCCATCGCAGCACACGTCGCCCCAGAACTGAGGGGCCCGATCAGGAGGACTCCCCTGACTACCCCGAACGCTTTCCCCGTGCAGCCTCTGAGCCCGCTCGATGGCCGTTACCGCTCCGCAGTCGCCCCTCTGGGCGACTACCTCTCCGAGGCGGGCCTGAACCGCGCCCGCGTCGAGGTCGAGGTCGAGTGGCTCATCGCTCTCACCGATCGCTCGCTGTTCGAGACCTCTCCCATGGCGGATGCTGACAAGGAGCGCCTGCGCGGCCTCTACCGCGACTTCGGCCAGGCCGAGATCGACTGGCTGGCGGAGAAAGAGGCCGTCACCCGCCACGACGTCAAGGCCGTCGAGTACCTCGTGCGCGACCGGCTCCAGGCCCTCGGGCTCGACTCCATCGCCGAGCTCACCCACTTCGCGTGCACGAGTGAAGACGTCAACTCCGTCTCTTACGCGCTGACCGTCAAGCGCGCGGTCCAGAACGTCTGGCTCCCCGGCCTGGATGCCGTGATCGCCAAGCTCCGCGAGTTGGCCGTCGAGCAGGCGGATGCCGCCATGCTCTCCCGCACGCACGGACAGCCCGCGACGCCCTCGACCATGGGCAAGGAGCTCGCCGTCTTCGCGTGGCGTCTGGAGCGCGTACGCGCCCAGATCGCAGCATCCGACTACCTGGCGAAGTTCTCCGGCGCGACCGGCACCTGGTCAGCGCATCTTGCGGCTGACCCCGACGCCGACTGGCCCACCATCGCCCGCGAGTACGTCGAGGGACTGGGTCTGGGCTTCAACATCCTGACCACCCAGATCGAATCGCACGACTGGCAGGTCGAGCTCTACGACCGGGTGCGTCACGTCGGCGGCATCCTGCACAACCTCGCGACCGACATCTGGACTTACATCTCGATCGGTTACTTCACGCAGATCCCCGTCGCCGGTGCGACCGGGTCGTCGACGATGCCGCACAAGATCAACCCGATCCGCTTCGAGAACGCCGAGGCGAACCTCGAGCTGTCGGCGGCCCTGCTCGGCTCGCTGTCGCAGACGCTGGTCACCAGCCGCATGCAGCGCGACCTCACCGACTCGACCACGCAGCGCAACATCGGCGTCGCGTTCGGGCACTCGCTGCTCGCGCTGGACAACCTGCGCCGCGGCCTCGGCGAGATCTCGCTCGCGCGCGAGGTGCTGCTCGATGACCTCGACCACAACTGGGAGGTCCTTGCCGAGGCCATCCAGACCGTCATCCGCGCAGAGGTCGTCGCCGGCCGTTCGACGATCAGCGACCCCTACGCGCTGCTGAAGGAACTCACCCGCGGTCACCGCGTCGGCGCCGCAGAGCTGGCGGAGTTCGTCGGAGGTCTCGAGATCGGAGACGCCGCCAAGCAGCGCCTGCTCGCGCTCACCCCCGCGACCTACACCGGTATCGCCGAGCGACTCGCGAAGTAGCGCGGCCGCTGCGCCACAGCAAGTCGGTGGTACGGTCACCTCGTGCCCACAGATCCGCAGCCGAACGGCGATGACGCGACCCTTGCCGTAACCCTGAGCGGCGGCGGTGCCTTCGGCGCAGCTCACGCGGGGGTGCTCCGAGTTCTCGAAGAGCGCGGCATCCGTCCGGGCATCGTGACCGGCACGAGCTCCGGCGCCCTCGTCGGATCGGCGTACGCTGCAGGTCTGGACGGCGCGGCTATCGAAGACATCACGCGCCGGTTCCGTTGGAACAGGATCGCGAAGTGGACCCTGCGGCCGCGCTGGGGACTGCTGGATACCACCATCACCACCGACGCCATCCACGGACTCCTCGGCCACGACCCGCAGATCGAGGAGCTCCCTCGCCGCTTCGGAGCCGTCGCCACAGACCTGCGCACGCGTCGCGCCGTGACGCTCACCAAGGGCCCGCTGAGTACTGCGCTGCGCGCGACGATCGCCGTCCCGGGGCTCCTCCCACCAGTGCGATCAGATGGCCGACTGCTCGCTGATGGCGGCATGATCGACAACGTTCCGCACGCGGCCGCGAAAGAGCTCGGCGCCGAGCGTGTGATCGTCGTGCATCTGCACGCGAAGTGGGAGAACGTCCGCATGATGCGCACGATCACGCAGACCGCTGACCTCGCTCGCGATCCGAACGTGATCCTGATCCAACCCGAGATGGAGCGGATGGCTCAGTGGACGATGCGTGACGTCAGCCGGCTCATCGACGAGGGTCGACGCGCGGCGAACGTCGCGCTCGATGCTGCGGTGCTTTAGCGCTCATTGCCCCTTGGGGGCTCGCCGATGGGGAAGCACGCACGCCACGACAGCCATCGCGGCGGCAATCCACAGCGATGTGGTGCCGAGTCCGTGGAAGGCGATTCCGCCGAGTGCTGCTCCCACGGCAAGAACGAACCAGAAACCTGCGGTACTCAACCAGCTCCACGGATGCGGTGTTCCGATACCCGCCACCAGCTGGTGGGCTGCCTTCACCAAGGTTCCAGTGACGTACGTCAGCCCGACCTTCACATCGGTGTCCGCAGCCAGGACCGAACTCGTCAGCCCGCCGACGACCGCGATCAGCATCACTCCGAAATGCGCCGATGCGGTGTTCGCCACGATCGCGGCCACGATGGTCAGCGCAGCCAGCAGGATCATCGCGCCGCGATGCCCCCTCGAGCCGCCCCAGCGCACGATCGATGCCCCGGCCACGCAGCCGATGAAGAACAGGATGAGCAAGGCCGCTGACACACCGACGAGGCTCCACCGACCAGTAGCTACCGCATACCCCATGACCGTTGTGTTCCCCGACATGAATGCGACGAAGTTCCCCTGAAGCACCATGAAGGCGATCGCGTCGACGAAACCAGCAAGGCCCAGCAGCCAGACACCGAGGAGCACGTCTGACGACACACGCGCAGTTTCACTCGTCATCGGATACGGGTGCTCAGGGTGACGATGATCCCGAGTTCGCGGCATCGCTCGAGGGCTCGTCGCCGGACTCTTCGTCGTACAGCACTGGACGCTCGAGCGTCTCTTTCTCGTACTCACGCGGGTCGACCGCGAGGATCAGCATCGACATGACGAGCAGCGTCACGATGAATGCGCCCCCGCCGACGACGAGTCCCAGCACGAGCGGTGTGAGACCGGTGTAGGTGCCGTTGGAGATCGCGCTGTTGACTCGCGACGTGAATGCTCCGGTCGAGACGAACGTCACGACCGCGGCGAAGATCCCGGTTCCCAGCGCAATGCCGAGCAGATGCAGCGGACGCAACAGCTCTCGACGTGTCGACTTCTTCTCGCTCACGCGGTGCCTCCCGATTCGACCGATTCGCTCGCGGATGCGCCGGAATCAGCCACCCCGTCTGTCGCAGATGCCGCACCCGATGACGAGGGACGATTCGGCGAGAAGCCGGCGATCGCGAGGAAGACCGCGACGATCGCCGTGTAGCCGCCGAACATGCCGACCGCGAGAATGATTCCAGAGAGCGTCAGCGCTCCCGCCCCATCGACCGAATACTGCAGTGCATAGTCGGACGGGATGAACACAAGCACGACCGCGAGCACGAGACCCAGCGTGCCGATCGTGATGGCGTCTTTCGAGGTCGGGTCTGTGCGGCGACCGCGAAGCCCCGCGATCAGCTCGACGAGACCGGATGCCGCAGCCCAGACGATCACGACGATGAAGAACGCACCGTCGGTGCGCCAGGTCGGGACGCTGCTGGCCATTGCCGCGAGCAGGTCGATGACAGCGAGCAGGATGAACGGCCAGCGAGTGCCGGCGGATGCAACGATCCAGGCTCCGACGATCAGAAGGAACCCGCTCGCAGCGACGAATCCACCGAACACGGCGAAGCCGACAGCGGCCGAGTGATCGGAGGAGAACGTGATCATGAGTGCGGATGCCGCAGCGAACAGCGCGCGCAGCAACTGGATGTGGCGCACAGAGAACGTGCGAGCAGGGGCAGACATGACGGATCCTCGGTCTTCCGGGGTGATCACTCCAGTCTACGCGCCCGTAGCTATGGGACGACCCGGGGTATTCGACCACGCGCTCCACGAGCCGTGGAAGATCTTCACGTCGATTCCTGCCTCTGCGAGCACCAGTGCAGTGTGGGCAGCGGTGAGCCCCGAACCGCAATAGGTCGCGACCTGTGTGTCGGCGTCGACGCCGACTGCCGCGAAGTTCGCGCGCAGCTCGTCCGCGCCGAGCAGCGTGCCGTCCTCCCCGATGTGCACGGTGGTCGGCAGGTTCACCGCACCCGGGATGTGACCTGCGATCGGATCCATCGGCTCGACCTCGCCGCGGAACCTCTCCGGTGCGCGAACGTCGAGCAGCACCCCGTGCTCGGGGAAGGCTGCCGCCTCATCGATCGTCAGGCTGTCGCCTGAGACATCGGTCAGAGTGATCATGCCGGGGGTGTACTCTGCCGATCCGCTCTCCGCATCGCCACCTGCCGCCTTCCAGGCAGCCCAGCCGCCATCCAGCACGCGCACGTCAACGCCTCCGTGCGACAGCAGCCACCAGGCTCGGGCAGCGGAAACTCCGATTCCGTCGTCGTACACGACGACGGAATCGCCGTCATCGAGACCCCAACGCCGCGCGGCCTCCTGCACCTGCTCTGTCGAGGGAAGCGGATGCCGTCCTTCAGCCGGAGCGCCGGATCGCGACAGATCCTTCTCCACATCGACGAACACCGCACCGGGGATGTGACCTGCCAGATACTCCTGCTGACCGTCTGTCCTGCCCAGCTGCCACCGCACGTCGAGGACGCGCACTGCTTCCGCAGTGATCAGGCCAGCCAGTTCAGTGGCAGTCACCAGGTGGGTCATGGCTCAGTCCTCGTCGTCCTCGTCGTCATCGTCATCGTCATCGTCATCGTCATCGTCATCGTCGTCGTCGGAATCGACTTCCGGAGCCAACTCGATGATCTCGTCGCCCTCTTCGAGCACGTCCACGTCATCGGCGTCATCCGTGTCGCCGTCATCCGCAGCATCCGTGCCGAGCACACCGTCGGGGCGGATCAGCTCGCGCACCTCGGCCATGAAGCTGTTCAGCTGCTGCTGCTGCCAGCGCAGCTGACGGGTGCGGTCCTCAGCATCGCGCACCACGTCGGTGGTGTGACCGATGACGGTGCTGACGATCTTCTGCGCCTTCTGGCGCGCCCGGTCGAGGGTCTCGCGTGCGCGCATCTGCGCATCGGCCTCGATCGACTGCGACTGCGAGCGCATCAACCGCTCATAGTCGTCGGCCTTGGCGGAGATCCGCTTGGAGTGCTCGAGCGACGACGCGACCTGCTCGTTCGCGTCGGTCGTGATGCGCTCGGCGTGCGCAACCGCCTGGTTATGCAGCAGCAGGAACTCCTGCTGCGCGTCATCCTGACGGCGCGTCAGGGTCTCTTCGAACTCGAGGACGCGCGCGTTCATCTCGCGCACCTCGCGCTCAGCATCCGCTCGCTGCTGCGTCGTCTCGCGCGTGACCATCGAGCGCAGCGCGGCCGCGCCCTTCTCGGCCTCGGTGCGGACGGTTGCAGCTTCCTGCTCGGCCTGGTTGACCTTCTCGGCGGCGTGCGCGGCCTCGCGCTCAAGACGCGCCTCGTGCGCGGTGTATTCGGTGTCGATGCGCAGTCGCACCTGATCTGCATCGTTCTGGGCCTGCGTGGTGACGCGGTCGACCTCGGCGGCGAGCTCGGTGCGGCGGCCATCGATCTCCTCGCGTGCGGCCTGCAGCAGACGCTCGGCCTGCACTGCGGCGTTCTCGATGAGGACGGATGCCTGCTCCTCGGCCACGCGCAGAACGGCCTCGAACTGCAGTCGGGATCCTGCCGAGTCATCGTCACGCGGCGCATCCACGAGTTCGTTCGAGAGTGCAGTGACCTGCTGCTCGGCCTCCTCGACCTGCGCACGGGCGGCAGTGAGATCGGCCTCGAGTGCGGCGATGCGCTCCTCATCCTCGGCGCGAGCCGTGGCGATCTTCTCGTCCTGCTGCTTCTCGATCTCAGCGACTCGTGCGTCACGCTCCGCGGCGAGCTGCTCGCTCTCCGCCCGTGCGGCATCGAGTTCTTCGCGCACCGACTCGACGTCGCGACTCACGCCAGAGCGAGCATCAGCGAGCTCGTTCTCCACGCGCTGCACCTGCATGCGAAGGCCTGCGACCGCAGCGTCCACTTCACCTCGGTCGTATCCGCGGAATCCAACGGTGAAGCTGTCCTGTTCGCGCGACTGTCCTTGCGCGAGCTGATCGAAGAAATCCCCATCCTGGGTTGTGCGGTTCTCGCCGTTATCGGTCATGGGTTCCACCTTTCGGAACGGTGCGCCTCGCACGATCTCCGCGATACCGAGCCAGGTCGGAGCAAGAGGAGATGGGGCTGCGGATTTGTGAGGAGAAACGAGACTCGGAGCTCGCCGACAAGCCTAACGAGTGCACTGCCTCCGCGGGAAGCGCCGATCGAGATAACGCAGAGCCGCATGCACAGATAAACTGCCGGGCGACCCCCAAGCGAAGGACTCCGCAATGCCGCGTTTCGACCTGCCCGTAGATGAGCTGCGCACGTACCGCCCCGAAGTGGCCGAGCCCGCGGACTTCGATGACTTCTGGGAGCAGACCCTCACGGAGTCGCGTGCACTCGCGCAGCCGATCCAGCTGCGGCGCATCGACTCTCCTCTGCAGTCGGTCGAGGTCTACGACGCCACCTTCAGCGGATTCGGCGGAGACCCCGTCGGCGGGTGGCTGCTGCTGCCAGCGGGCTCCGATGAGCCGCTGCCTGCCGTCGTGGAGTACATCGGCTACGGGGGCGGGCGGGGTCTTCCGCACGAGCGTCTCGGATGGGCCGTCTCGGGTTACGCGTACTTCCTCATGGACACCCGAGGCCAGGGAAGCGTCTGGGGCACCGGCGGCACCACCGCCGATCCGCACGGCGCGGGGCCCGCAGTACCGGGTTACATGACACGCGGAATCGAAGACCCGCACGACTACTACTACCGCCGGGTCTTCACCGATGCTGTGCTCGCGATCGACGCGATCCGCTCTCTCGACCGCGTCGACGCCGCCCGCGTCGCCATCTGCGGCGGGAGCCAGGGCGGTGGCATCGCGATCGCAGCGGCAGGACTCGCGACCGGCCTTGCCGCCGCGATGCCCGAAGTGCCTTTCCTGTGCCACTTCGAGCGCGCGGTGGGCATGACCGGCCGCGATCCGTACCAGGAGATCGTGCGGTATCTCGCCGTGCACCGCGAAGCCGTGACAGACGTCTTCAAGACGCTGTCGTACTTCGACGGCGTAAACTTCGCCAGGCGCGCCACCGCCCCCGCACTTTTCTCGGTCGCCCTGCTCGACCCGGTGTGCCCTCCCTCGACGGTGTACGCCGCGCACAACCGCTGGGGCGGATCATCCGAGATCGTCGATTACCACTTCAACGAGCACGAGGGTGGCCAGGGACTGCACTGGGAGAAGCAGGCGGCATTCCTCGCCGAGCAGCTCGCCGGCTGAGCGCGTTTCTGCTCTGAGCAGAACGGCTGTCGCACGTTCGGATCTCGGCGTTACCGTGAACCATGGCTGACATCCTCGCGTTCCCCCGTCCCGCACCTCGTCGCCCTGAACCGCTGTGGCGCGAGATGCTCGGCGACCAGTTGCGTCGCCTGCGTCACGAGCACGAAGAGACGCTCGGTGAGACGGCCGCCAAGGCCGGGGTCTCGCCGCAGTACCTCTCCGAGGTCGAGCGCGGACTCAAGGAGCCCTCCAGCGAGATGATCGCTGCCATCGCAGGCGCCCTTGAGACCACGCTCATCGATCTCACCAGCAGTGTGGCCGAGGAGCTGCGCTCGACCACGACGGTGGAAGCTGCCGTCGTGTCGAGCGCCCGCGGGGCTCTCGCCCTCGCGGCGTAAGTCTCTGCACGCCCGTCAGCCCAGATCACAGATGTCAGCCCAGAACCGGGATTTCCGCTGACGGGTGTGATCCGTGCTGACGAGTGTCTGCGCGGACTACTGGTTCGTCGTCCGCTCCCCAAGCACGGTGTCGATCAGTCCGTAAGCGAGCGCTGCGGATGCAGTGAACACCCGATCCCGATCGGTGTCCGCGCGCAGCGCTTCGACGGTCCGGCCGGTGTGGCGTGCGAGGGTGGACTCCAGATCCGAACGTACCCGTACCACCTCATCGGCGGCGAGGATCAGATCGGGGATCGCTCCGCGCGACTGTCCGGCCGGCTGATGGAGCACGATGCGCGCGTGCTCGAGAGCCGCTCGCTGACCGGGTGCGCCGGCCGCGGCGAGCAGCGCCGCCGGGCCGATTGCCTGACCGATCACGGTCGTCGCGACGGCAGGGCGAATGTGCTGCATCGTGTCGTAGATCGCCAGCGCCGCCCCCGGATCTCCGCCCTCGCTGTTGATGTAGAACTGGATGCCGGTGTCTGGGCTGTCTGAATCCAGATGCAGCAGTTGCGCGATCAGTGCGTTCGCCACACCGGCATCAATTCCGGTCCCGAGGTAGATGACGCGTTCTGCGAGCAGGTGCGAGTACACGTCCATGACGCGCTCGCCGCGCGGATGCTGCGCGATGACGTTCGGGATCGTGTAGCTGCTCATGACTTGGGTCCTTCCGCTCCGAGGCCGACTCGCGCTCTGCGCGGTGGCAAGATCTGTGCGAAGTCGTCGACGATCTCGTCGATGAATCCGTACTTCTGTGCTTGTGCCGCGGTGTACCAGCGATCGTGCAGCGAGTCTTCGAAGATGCGCTCCGTCGTCTGCCCGGTGTCATCGGAGATGAGGCCGAGCACCGTGTCGCGCATGTGCCGAAGATCGTCGGCCTGCGTCTCGAGCTCGCCGGCAGAACCGCCGATCCCCGCTGAGCCCTGGTGCATGAGGACCCGGGCATGCGGGAGGGCCCGCCGCTTGCCCTTGGTGCCGCCGGAGAGCAGGAACTGCCCGGCGCTGGCCGCCATGCCGAGGGCGAGGGTGGCGACGTCGTTGGGGATCAGCTTCATGAGGTCGCGGATTGCGAGCATCGAGGGGACGGAGCCGCCCGGCGAGTGGATCCACAGCGCGATGTCTGATGCCGGATCCTCTGCCGAGAGGGTGAGCAGTTGCGTCATCAGCAGCGTGCCGTTGTCATCGTCGAGCCCGCCGTCGAGCACGATCACGCGTTCGTGGAACAGTGCTCGTCTGGCTTCAGGACCGAAATGCGGAATGGGTGTGTCTTCGCTCATGTCTCCACCCTGTGCGGCATCCGCGGGCAGAGAGCGCGAATCCGCTCACGGCCGATCTGCCGTGAGCGGATTCGTCTGCTGAGTCCTACGCGATCGCGAGCGTACGGCGGTGGCTGACCCGGTGACCGACCCAGAATCCGATGGCGATCAGGCCGATCAGCACTGCGCCGAGCATCCAGGGCAGCATCGACGGCGCAGCCTGTGCGGTCGCGGTTGCGAGAGTGCCCGAACCGTCGGCGATCTGGCCGTTGCCCGCGGCGAGGTCGGCGGCGCCGGCCTCGAGTCGTCCGCCGCCTTCGGCGAGGTCGCTGGATCCGCTGGCGATCGTCGTCGCACCTTCGGAGAGAGCACCGATGCCGCTGTTGAGGTCGGCGGCGCCCGCCTGCAGAGTGGCCGTGCCCTCGGCGAGCGAGGCTGCGCCGTCGTTCAGGGCCGTGGCACCGGAGTTCAGTCGTGCGGATCCCTCGCGCAGCGAGCTCGCACCGTCGGACAGCGTCGAAAGACCACCCGAGAGGCGGCTCGCGCCCGCCGTGAGGTCCGAGGTGCCGGCCTTCAGCGGCTGCAGCCCCGTGGCGAGCTGCTGCGCACCGGTGGAGAGCTGAGAGGTGCCGGCCTTGAGTGCGGTCGCACCCTGCACGAGCGCCGGAGCGCCCTGCTTCGCATCGACCAGTGCCACGGTGCCCGGCCATCCGGCAGCGGCGTTGCCATAGACCAGTGCGCCTGCTCCGGCTGCGAGGCCCTGAGCGCCTGCTGCGGCGTCGATCGTGCCCTGCGCGAGTGCTGGCGCTGCGGCAGCGGCACCGGCGATGCCGTCGACCTGCGCATCGACGCCGGCGGCAAGGGTCGCCAGCTGCTGCAGCTGCGTGTCTTCTGGATGAGCGGCGGCGAGCGCTGCCAGCCCATCAGCGAGGGTCTGCGAGTTCTGCGGCACCTCAGCCGCGACAACCGAGATCGTGGGTGCGGCGGCTGCGAGTCCGTGCAGCTGCGGGGTGACTGCGGCAGAGAGACCAGCACTCAGATTGTCGGCTCCCGTGAGTACCTGACCGGCGACCTGGTGCGCCCCTGCGACACCAGCCGCGAGGTTGGTCACGCCGCCGAGTACCTGCTGGGCGCCCGCGTCCGCGTCGCGCGCACCGGTTGCCAGGGTCTGAGCGCCGGTGACGGCGGTCTGAGCGCCGGCATCCAGCTTCTGCGCACCGGCGGTCAGGTCCTGCGCGCCAGTCAGCGCGGTCTGAGCGCCAGAGCTGAGTCGGCCAGCGCCGTCCTGAGCGCTCGCGGCACCGGCGGCGAGCGTGTCTGCACCGGCGGCAAGCGTGGCTGCGCCGGTCGAGGCACTGAGTGCGCCGGCGGCGAGTTTCTTCGAGCCGTCGTGTGCGCTGGATGCGCCATCGGCGAGGCCCTCCGTGCCCGCAGCAAGCTTGCCCGCGCCCTCAGAGAGGTCCTTCGCACCGATGGCGAGGTCGCTCGATCCCTCATGTGCGGTCACGGTTCCATCGGACAGTTCGGCCGCACCGGCGGCGATCTTTCCGGTCGTCATGAAGAAGAGCGCCACCATTACGGCGAGAAGCACGGCGAGGATGATGACAGTGATGCGCAGGCCATTGCCGTGCACGTGAGGCGTAGAACTCGTCATTGAGGCTCCAAGGATCTGTGGCGTCGTCGCCACTGGTGATCGTATGGGTGGGCTGCGGAAAGCCTCCGCGCTTTGCCACCAGGAACTAAGTTTCACGAGGCTCGGTACTTGGTTTCTTGTTGGGCGTCCACAAACGCGCCTTCGGAAGCGACGGGCATCGGTTGTCTTCGGTGCGCCTAAAAGGTACGTTTTCGGTGTGCCTAAAAATTATGGTCGCGTGCTCGCGCTCCTCGCGATGAGCGCTCTCGCGCTGTCCGGATGCTCCGGTCCACCGACCGATGCACCGGACGATCGTCCCGTCGTGCTGACGACCTTCACGGTGCTGGCCGATATCGCCCAGAACGTCGCCGGTGAGCACCTGCGGGTCGAGTCGATCACCAAGCCCGGCGCCGAGATCCACGGCTACGAGCCCACGCCGGGTGATGTGCGTCAGGCGGCCAGCGCCCAGCTGATCCTCGATAACGGGCTGAACCTCGAGGCCTGGTTCGCGCAGTTCGTCAACTCCGTGCACGTGCCGCACGTCGTCGTCTCAGAGGGCATCGACGTTCTCGACGTCACGGCGGATGCGTACGCCGGCAAGCCCAATCCGCACGCATGGATGAGTCCGCTGAACGTGCAGCGCTATGTCGACAACATGGCGGAGGCGTTCGCCGACCTCGACCCCACCCACGCCGCGGATTTCACCGCCAACGCCGAGGGGTACAAGCAGGAGCTTCAGCGGGTGCAGGACGACCTGGTCGATGCGCTGGCGCAGCTGCCGGCGAACGAACGCGCGCTGGTCACGTGCGAAGGAGCGTTCTCGTACCTGGCTCGAGATGCGGGACTCGCGGAGGCGTATATCTGGCCCGTCAACGCCGAGCAGCAGGCGACGCCGCGCCAGATCGCCGCGACCATCGAGTTCGTGAAGGACAACGAGGTTCGCGCGGTGTTCTGCGAGTCGACGGTGTCGGATCGAGCGATGCAACAGGTGGTCGAGGCATCCGGTGCGAAGTTCGGCGGAGTCCTCTACGTCGATTCGCTCTCGACGGCCGACGGTCCTGTGCCGACCTATCTCGACTTGATCCGCCACGATGCCGATCTGATCGTCGCCGGACTTACCGGGACGACGCCATGATCGATGTCACAGGTGTCACTGTGCGATACGGCGAGGTGCTCGCACTCGATGACGTGTCGCTGCGCGTCGAGCCCGGCCGCGTCACCGGACTCATCGGCATGAACGGCTCAGGCAAGTCGACGCTGTTCAAGACGATTCTGGGGCTGGTGCGGCCAGCATCCGGTGTCGTCTCGATCAACGGGGGCGACCCGACATCCGCCCGGAAGCGCGGCCTCATCGGGTACGTGCCGCAGAGCGAAGACGTGGACTGGGCGTTTCCGGTCTCGGTGCGCGACGTGGTGATGATGGGGCGGTACGGACGACAGGGATTCCTGCGGCGAGCGCGGCCTGCAGATCGGGATGCCGTAAGAGAGGCTCTCGAGCGCGTCGAGCTCACCGACCTCGCCGATCGGCAGATCGGACAGCTCTCGGGTGGACAGCGCAAGCGCGCCTTCGTCGCTCGGGGCATCGCCCAGGGGTCCGAGGTTCTGCTGCTGGACGAGCCGTTCGCGGGCGTCGACAAGCGCAGCGAGGCGACGATCGTGCGGCTGCTGCGCGAGCTCGCGGCATCCGGCCGCACTGTGCTGGTGTCGACGCACGACCTGCATGCGCTGCCTGCTCTTGCGGATGAGGCAGTGCTGCTACTGCGGCGAGCGCTGTTCCACGGGTCGGTGGCCGAGGCGCTCGAGCCGGCGAATCTCGCTCGGGCGTTCGGGTTGGATTCTCCGGAGGAGGCAGCATGATTCTCGACTGGATCCTCGAACCCCTGCAGTACGACTTCATGGTGCGCGCGCTGGTGACGACGGTGATCGCGGCGGTGGTGTGTGCGCTGCTGTCGTGCTGGCTGGTGCTGGTGGGGTGGTCGCTGATGGGCGATGCGGTCTCGCACGCGGTGCTGCCCGGCGTCGTTCTCGCCTACGTGTTCGGTGCACCGTTCGCGCTCGGGGCGCTGGTGTTCGGGTTCCTCGCGGTGGGGCTGATCGGACTGATCCGTGGGACGAGCAGGGTGAAAGAGGATGCCGCGATCGGCATCGTCTTCTCGACCCTGTTCGCGCTGGGGCTCGTGATGATCTCGGTGACGCCGAGCCAGACCGATCTGAATCACATCATCTTCGGCAACATCCTGGGCGTCTCGGATGCCGACCTCGTGCAGATCTGTGTGCTTGCCGCCGTCGCGTTCACCGTGCTCGTCGTCAAGCGGCGTGACCTCACCCTGTACGCCTTCGATCCGACGCATGCCTTCGCGATCGGGCTGTCACCGCGGTTCCTTGGCGCGCTGCTGCTCGGCGTGCTCGCGCTCACGGCGGTCGTCGCCCTGCAGGTGGTCGGCGTCGTGCTCGTGGTGGCGATGCTCATCATCCCCGGAGCGACGGCGTATCTGCTGACCGACCGGTTCGGGCGGATGCTGGTGATCGCTCCCGTTATGTCAGCGGCGTGCAGCGTGGTCGGGATCTATCTCAGCTACTGGGTGGATGCGGCATCCGGCGGACTCGTGGTCGTCGTGCAGGGGTGCGTGTTCGCGCTCGTCTACCTGTTCGCGCCGCGCCAGGGCGCGCTCTGGCGGCTCTGGCAGCGCATACGCTGGATCGATGGCCATCGAACCTCTCGTCCTGCCCGCATCTGACTGGGCGGTGTTCGTCGCCGAGCGCGCCGACACCGCACTGAGCACCGCGCGCGACGTCGCCGGGCAGCTGAAGGACGGCTCTGCACGCACCCCGCTCGAGACCCTCGAGCTCTGGAACATCGGCGACACCGCGGTGATGAACGCCGCGAGCATGACCGAGCTGTTCTCTGAGGTCCACCCCGATGCTGCGGTGCGCGAGATCGCTGAAGATCGGATGCAGAACGCGGCATCCTTCGTCACGGAACGCGATCAGGACCGCGAGCTCTACGCGGTGCTCGCTGCCGTCGATGCATCCGCACTCGACGCCGACGCCGCCCGCCTGCTCGATCGCACGCTGCGGGACTTCCGCCGCGGCGGCGTGGACCAGGACGATGACACTCGTGCGCGCCTGTCCGAGATCGCAGCCCGGATCACCGTGATCGAGCAGGAGTTCTCGCGCCATGTCCGCGACGATGTGCGCAGCATCCGTATTGCTCCCGAGCGTCTCAACGGCTTGCCCGACGATTTCCGCGCATCGCACCCCGCCGGCGACGACGGACTCGTCGAGATCACGACCGACTATCCCGACTTCCGGCCGTTCCGCGCGTATGCACATGATCGTGCCGCCCGCGAAGAGATCGCCCGTGCGTACAACTCCCGCGGATGGCCTGCCAACGACGCACTGCTGCACGAACTGCTCGACCTGCGCGCAGAGCAGGCTGGCCTGCTCGGATACAGCTCTTGGCCGGACTACGACGCCGAAGTGAAGATGATCGGCACGGGTGGCGCGATCGCCGAGTTCATCGATCGCATCGCCGAACTCTCGGCTGATCGTGCGCAGGCCGATGCCGATGCGCTCCTCGCCCGCGCACAGCAGGACGACCCGTCGTTCACCGAGATCACCACTGCGGACTCGGACTACTACGGCGAGCTCATCCGCCGCGAGCAGTACGACGTCGACGCTCAGGCAGTGCGCGAGTACTTCGACTTCTCTCGGGTGCGCGAGGGGCTACTGTCGGTGACGGGCCGCCTGTTCGGCCTCGAGTACCGCGCGGTGGATGCGCCGACCTGGGCAGACGATGTCACGAGTTACGACGTGCTGCGGGGCGGGGAGCGCATCGGACGCATCCATCTCGATCTGCATCCGCGCGAGGGCAAGTACAAGCACGCCGCGCAGTTCGACCTGGTGCGGGGCGTGCGCGGCACGCAGCTGCCCGAGGGCGTACTGGTGTGCAACTTCCCGCGCGGGCTGATGGAGCACGAGCAGGTCAAGACCCTGTTCCACGAGTTCGGTCACCTGCTGCACCATGTGCTCGGCGGCGACCAGAAGTGGGTGCGCTTCTCGGGCGTCGCCACCGAATGGGACTTCGTCGAGGCCCCCTCGCAGATGCTCGAGGAATGGGCGTGGGATGCGGACATCCTCCGCACCTTCGCCGTGGATGCCGCTGGCGAGCCGATCCCGGCCGACCTCGTCGCTCGCATGCATGAGGCCGCGGACTCCGATCGCGGCCTCTGGGCGCGAACGCAGATCTTCTACTCCGCGGTCTCGTACTGGCTGCACCAGGAGCGTCCGGACAATCACGATGTCGCGATCGCCGAGCTCTCCCGCCAATACTCGGTCATCGCGCCGCTGGCCGACACGCACTTCCAGTCCGGGTTCGGACACCTCACCGGCTACAGCTCGGCGTACTACACGTACATGTGGAGCCTGGTGATCGCGAAGGACATGTTCAGCGCATTCAACCCTGAGGACCTGTTCGCCGCCGACGTCGCGGGCCGGTACCGCGACGAGGTGCTCGCGCGCGGAGGATCAGCGGATGCCGCCGACCTGGTGGCCGCATTCCTCGGGCGGGAGTACTCGTTCGACGCTTTCGGAAAGTGGCTCGCCGGGAGCTGATGCGGCCTCCGCGCTGCTCAAAACTGCTTACGCTGCAGAAGTTTCAGCCGCGCGAGCAGTTTTTAGCCGCGCGAGTCAGGAAACAGCCGCGCGAGCCGCCTCTTCGGAGTCCACAACCGTCGCGAACGCCTGCGCAAGGTCAGCGATCAGGTCGCCGACGTGCTCCAGACCGACCGAGAGTCTCAGCACATCAGCATCCGGCCTGGCATCCGCCGGCACCGGTCGGTGCGTGAGGGCGGCCGGATGCTGAATGAGCGAGTCCACTCCGCCGAGCGAGACCGCATGTGTGAAGAGCTTCACCGACCCTGCGACAGCGCTCGCGGCCGCGTAGCCGCCCCGCATCCGGATCGCGATCATCGCACCCGTGCCGTGCATCTGCCGCTCCAGAATGCCGTCGGGGTCGCCGTCGAGTCCGGGGAAGAAGACCTCGTCGACGCCTGGCTGATCGATCAGCCACTGCACGAGCGCCTGCGCGTTCTCCTGTTGGCGCGCCATCCGCACCGGCAACGTCGTGAGCCCGCGGTGCAGCAGGTAGGCGCCGAGCGGATGCAGCACGCCGCCGGTGATCGCACGCACCCGGCGCAGCGCCTCGGCGGTCTCTTCGTTGCAGGCCACGACGCCGGCGATCACGTCGCCGTGCCCGCCGAGGTACTTCGTTGCGCTGTGCAGTGACATCGCCGCACCATGATCGAGCGGGTTCTGCAGGATGGGGGTCGCGAACGTGTTGTCGACGACAACCGGCACGTCTCCCGCCGCGCGGATGACCGCAGCGATATCGACGAGTTCTAGAGTCGGGTTCGCGGGGGTCTCCATGACGACGAGTCCGGTGTCGGGGCGGATGCTGACGCCCACTTCAGAGGCGTGACAGAAAGTCGTCTCGGTACCGAGCAGGCCGGAGCCGAGCAGGTGGTCGGTCCCGCCGTACAGCGGACGGACGGCGACCACGTGCCGCTGGCCCGTGGCCGATGTCATCGCGAGGATCACGGCGGTCATCGCCGCCATTCCGGAGGAGAACGCAACGGATGCCTCGGCGTGCTCCATCTCGGCGAGAGCTTCTTCGAAACGGCCGACCGTCGGGTTCCACAGTCGGGCGTAGACCATGCTGCCATCCGTAGGCGGTCGCCCACCGGTCGCCATCGCCTCATAGGAGTCACCGCCGCGCTCGACGTCGGGCAGCGGGTTCGTCGTCGACAGGTCGATCGGCAGGGCGTGGACCCCGAGGTCGGTCAGGTCACCGCGCCCGCTGTGGACGGCGACGGTGTCAGGATGCAAGGACTGGTCACTCATGCTTCCACATTGCCGGAATCCCAACGAGAATAGGAGAATCCGACAGTATCCGTCGTCTGATCAGAACTTCTCGCATTTTTCTACAAGAATCGAGCACCCTGGAGGTGGCCGAATTGGCGAATTCCCCACTCGACGAAGTCGACCTGAGAGTGCTTGCCGCCCTCAGCACCCGCGCCGACCTCACCAACAAGGCGCTCGCGCAGCAGCTGGGCCTGGCTGAATCCACGTGCGCGCACCGCGTGCGCAGCCTGCGCGATCGCGGGATCATCCGCGACTCCCGTATCCGGCTCGACCACGCGGCTTTGGGCTTCCCGCTCGAGGCGATCATCAAGGTACGCCTTGCGAACCACACCGGCGACAAGGTCAACGCGCTCTTCGATGCGCTCGTCGCGACACCGCAGGTGCTGCAGGTGTTCC
Source organism: Microbacterium zouquanmingi (assembly GCF_052266695.1). NCBI lineage: Bacteria > Bacillati > Actinomycetota > Actinomycetes > Micrococcales > Microbacteriaceae > Microbacterium > Microbacterium zouquanmingi. The sequence continues at coordinate 36,056 of NZ_JBQPQZ010000007.1, read as the reverse complement.
ACGTCGCGGGCGTCGATGACTTCCTCCTGCATGTGGCAGTGCGGGATGCCGCGGCCCTCCGCGACATCGTCCTCGAGCACATCACGGTGCATCCGGTCGTGCGCGGCACCGAGACTCAACTGGTCTTCGAGCTCCGCGACGGTCGAGGCGTGCTCGGCTGACCCGGAGGACTGATCAACTCAGCGGCGCAGCAGCTTCTTCCACCGCTTCTGCATCACGATCGGAATGGGCTGCGTGACCACAGCATCCACGGTCAGCGAGCTGTTGTCGGGCCCGACGAGCGCGATCGGCGTGGTGAGCGTCGGCTCATCCGGATCGACGGGCATCTTCGCCAACGCGCGATGCGCGCGCACATACGCCGGAATGAGGATCACGACGGCACCGATCCACGCGAGCGGGTTGCTCAGCGCGACACCGCCGAAGCCGAGCAGACCGCCGAGCACGACAGCCGCTCCCACACGCATGAAGAGCTCGACGACTCCCGTCACCGTGGGGATCATTGCCTGGCCGAGCCCCTGCAGTGCGCCGCGCAGCACGAACAGCGTTCCCAGCAGCGCGTAGGCCGATCCATTGATGATGAGCATGAGGTGGGCGAGCTCGACGACCTCATCCGCCCCCTCGCCGACGAACAGTCGCACGAGGTTCGTGCCGAACGCGATGAGCACGACACCGAGGATGACCGAGGCGATGATGGCCATCCAGGTCGCCTGCTTCACACCGGCACGGATGCGGTCGGGCCGGCGCCCGCCGAAGTTCTGCGCCACATACATCGAGACCGCGAGGCCGAGGGATGCGAGCAGGGCGGTGGCGAGGCTGTCGACACGGGATGCCGCGGTGTACGCCGCGACGGCATCGGCACCGAGCACGTTCAGGGCCACCTGCACGACCAGGGTTCCGATCGCGATGATCGAGGCCTGGAAGCCCATCGGCAGCCCGAGCCGAAGGTGGTCGGCGACGTCGTCGCCGGTGATCTTCCAGTCCTCGCGCCGAACGTGCAGAACCGGAATGCGGCGCCTGATGTAGTCGAGGCACAGCAGCACAGAGACGGCCTGCGCGACAACCGTCGCCAGTGCGGCACCGGCAACGCCCCAGCCCACGGGCCCTACCAGAAGGATGACGAGCACGACGTTCAGCGCACACGCGATGGTGAGGAATACCAGCGGCGTCTTGGAGTCGCCGATGGCACGGATAATCGCAGCGAGGTAGTTGAAGAACATCGTCGCCCCGCCACCGAGGAAGCTCACCTGGGTGAAGAGAGTGGCTTCGGCGAGGAGTTCCGGCGGTGTCTGCATGAGCACGAGAACGGGACCAGCCAGCAGCGGTCCTGCGATCGTGATCAGGATGCTCGCGATAGCGGCCAGCACCGTGCCCGTAGCGACCGAACGTCGCACGGCCGCATAGTCCTTGGCGCCGAAGGCCTGAGCAGTCGGAATCGCAAAACCGCTTGTCATACCCCAGGCGAATCCGAGCAGGAGGAACAGCAGCGACCCCGTCGCACCGACGGCTGCGAGTGAGTTCACGCCCAGCTCGCGGCCGACGACGATCGTATCGACGACCTGGTAGAGCTGCTGCACGATGTTGCCGATGAGCAGCGGAACGGAGAACGCGAGAATGACACGCCAGGGGCGGCCCGTGGTGAGGGAGGTGGCCATGCGGGGGAGGACTTCCGGAACGAAGGACGAAGAGGTCAGGATGTCGGCGAACCGGCAGGCGAGAAGTCTATCGAATCGATTCGGGTGTCACTGTACGCACGCTCAGCTGACGTGCCGGCTGAGCAATGGTCGTCACGGTAGCGGCCGCCTCGGATGCCTCGACGGGCACGGCCTTCACCCTCATCTGCAACGAGCGCAAGACGACCCGGGCGACCCCGCCCAGCGCGAGCGCCGCCACCAGCGAACCACCAGCGATGATCGCGGGAAGCCACTGCCCCGAGAAGCCCGAGGTCAGGCTCAACAGTGCTCCGCCGATCCAGACCGCCACGGCGCCGCCCGTGACCCCGGCAGCACCCTGCGCGAGCGCGGTGAGTGCGATGAGCGCGCAGAGGACTGCTATTCCTGCACCGACCATCCCCACCGACAGAAAGAACCCCGTCAGATCTTGCACGACACCGATCGTTGACATTTTGACCCCCCGGTCGCCTCCGTACCTATAAAACTACGCAGTACCGCAGACATCTGCATCCATCGCAAGGATGATGTTATTGAAACGGGTCTGACCTGAGCGCCTCCGCGCGCAGAGGAGCATGATGGAGGGGTGGCTGCCCTCCTCTCTGATCTGACCCAGATGCCGGGACCGCAGCGCGTCTATGCCGCTGACGGCACACGCCTTGCGACGTACGACTGGGGCGATCTCGACGCCCCGGTCGTCGTTCTCGTGCACGGCTTCGCCTCCAGCGCGCGCGATAACTGGGTGCAGACCGGGTGGGTCCGAATGCTCACCAGAGCCGGATACCGTGTGCTCGCGATCGATCAGCGCGGCCATGGCCTCAGCGACAAGCCGCACGAGCCTGAGGCGTATGCCGTGAGCACGCTCGCCGCCGACGTCGAGAACATCATGGACGTCTACCTCGTCGAGGAAGCGTTCTACATCGGGTACTCACTCGGCGCGTTCGTGGGCTGGGAGGTCGTGCGCGACCTCCCGCAGAAGATCAGCAGGGCCGTGCTCGGCGGCGTGCCCGAAGGCATCCCGCTCACCCGTCTCGATCTCGACCAGGTGCGCGCGTACATCGACGACGGCACGCCCGTGCGTGATCGCACGACCCAGAACTACATCGCGCTCACCGAGCGCGTCCACGGCAACGACCTTCGCGCGCTGCTCGCGCTGGCAGAGGGCATGCGCGAGCAGCGCACGATCGGCCCCGACCCGGCCAAGGCCCCGACCCAGCCGATCCTGTTCGCGACAGGGTCGCAGGATGCTGTCATCGACGGCTCTCGGGCCCTGGCGAACGCCGCACCGCAGGGCACGTTCTTCACGATTCCCGACCGGCACCACTTCAACGCCCCGGGTGCACGCGCATTTAAGGATGCCGCGTTGGAGTTTCTCACGTAGCCCCTTGTCCGCGGCATCCGGTCTACGATCTTGACCATGCCCACTTCGATTCCCGCCATCGTCGCGCCGTCCGCCACCGACCCGCTCTTCACGGGCACCATCGAACGCCGCGATGTCAGCGCGAAGGATGTGCGGATCGACATCCGCTGGGCGGGCATCTGCCACTCCGACATCCACACGGTGCAGGGCGATTGGGGCACGCAGCAGTACCCGCTGACCGTCGGTCACGAGATCGTCGGCACCGTCGCCGAAGTCGGATCCGACGTCACCAAGTTCACGGTCGGCGACCGCGTCGGGGTCGGATGCCTCGTGAACTCCTGCGGCGAGTGCGCGAACTGCGAGGCGGGTGAAGAGCAATACTGCCTGAACGGCGCCATCGGCACCTACGGCGCGAAGGACGTCGACGGCACGATCACGCAGGGCGGATACGCGACCTCGGTGGTCGTCACCGAGCACTTCGTGCTGCGCGTGCCGGAGGCGATCCCCTACGAGAAGGCCGCCCCCCTGCTGTGCGCCGGCATCACCACGTACTCGCCGCTGCGCCACTGGAACGCAGGCCCCGGCAAGAAGGTCGCCGTGATCGGGCTCGGCGGACTCGGGCACATGGCCATGAAGATCGCGCACGCCATGGGCGCCGAAGTCACCGTGCTGTCGCGGTCGAACTCGAAGCGCGACGACGCGCTCACGCTCGGCGCCGACCACTACTACGCGACCGAGGACAAAGAGACCTTCCGCACGCTGCGTGGCAGGTTCGACCTGATCATCAACTCGGTCTCCGCCGCGATCGATCTCGATGCGCACCTCAAGCTGCTCGCGCTGAACGGCACGCTCGTAGGCGTCGGAGCTCCGGCCGAGCCGATGTCCGTGAGCGCTGGCACGCTGATCGGCGGTCGTCGCTCATTCGCCGGCTCCAACATCGGTGGCATCGCCGAGACTCAGGAGATGCTCGACTTCTGCGCTGAGCACGGCATCGCGCCCGAGGTCGAGATCACCTCGGCCGACCAGGTCAACGAGGCGTGGGCGCGGGTACTGGCATCCGACGTCCGCTACCGCTTCGTGATCGATATCGACACGCTCAAGGGCTGACGCCCGCTCCAGGTCGCAAATTCTGCCGCTTTGCGCGAGGCATAGCGGCATAGTTTGCGACCTGAGGTGTGGGCGGGTGCGACCTGAGCTGTTGGCGGGTCAGGCCGCGCGCTTCGGAAGCACCCAGCCGGCACGCGGGAAGTGGCAGGTGTAGCCGTTCGGAATGCGCTGCAGGTAGTCCTGGTGCTCGGGCTCGGCCTCCCAGAACGGGCCCTCCCGCTCGATCTTCGTGACGGCCTTGCCGGGCCAAAGGCCTGAAGCATCCACGTCGGCGATGGTGTCGCGGGCGATCTGCTCCTGCTCAGGGCTGAGCGGGAAGATGGCCGAGCGGTAGCTGGATCCGACGTCGTTGCCCTGCCGGTCGAGCGTCGAGGGGTCATGGATCTGGAAGAAGAACGCGAGGATGTCGCGGTAGGTCGTCTTAGCGGGATCGAAGACGATCTCCACGGCCTCGGCGTGGCCGGGGTGGTTGCGGTAGGTCGCGTTCTCGTTCTCGCCACCGGTGTAGCCGACTCGAGTGTCGAGCACGCCGGGCTGGCGGCGGATGAGATCGTCCATTCCCCAGAAGCATCCGCCCGCGAGGACGGCCGTTTCGGTGCCGGGTGTGCGGGTGATGGTGCCGGTGTCAGTCATGTGCACTCCTTTTCGCTCTTCAAGTCTGACGCACTATCGAGGACCGGGTGCCATTCTGGAGGAACGCTCAGGAACGGAGACGACCAATGGATGCCGAGAACACCGCCCCCACGCCCCGCATCGTCGGTGACGCGTTCGCCGCGTCGGCTGCTGCCGCCGGCTCCGCGTGGCGCCTGGAGCCTTCCGAGCGGGGGCTCGACGCGAACGTGATCGTGCTGCCGGCTGGCGGCGAGATCCAGGCGCACATCGGGCCGGAACTGGACGTGCTGATCGTCGTTCTCGAAGGCTCGGGGACGCTCGAGACCGCTGCGGATCCGCTCGCGCTCTCCCCTGGCACGATGGTGTGGCTGCCGGCCAGGTCACAGCGCCGCTTCGTCGCCGGAGCCGCCGGCCTGCGCTACTTCTCTGTGCATCAGCGCAAGCCCGGCCTCAGCATCCGCTCTCGGCTCGGGTGACCGGCGCGCCCGCCCCGCCCCGCCCCGCCCCGCCCGCCCGCCCGCCCGCGCGGGATGGATTTCCTCGCTCTTGTGCGAGTTTCACCAACGAAAAGCAGCCCGCGCGCCCTGCGCACGTCGCGAGGGCCAAGATTCCCGGTGTGCGGGTGTGCGTGGCGTACCGTGTGATCCATGTCTGAGAACCCGATCACTGACGCTCTCGTCCTCATCACCGGTGGCGCACGCGGCATGGGCGAGCTGTACGCGCGCCGCGCTGTCGCCGCCCGCGCGCGGGCCGTCGCGCTGTGGGACATCGATGAGGATGCCGTCACCGCTGTCGCCACCGAGCTCTCGAAGTCAGGGGTCGAAGTCCGCGGCTATCGCGTGGACGTCTCGCAGCGCGAGGAGATCGCCGCCGGCATGGAGCGGGTGCGTGCGGACTTCGGCACGCCCGACGTCATCATTAACAACGCCGGCATCGTGCGGGGCGCACCGTTCTGGGAGCACGACCCGGTGCGCGATATCGAGGCGACCATGCGCATCAACACGCTCGCGGCCATGTGGCTGACCCGCGAGGTGTTGCCCGACATGATCGCTGACACGTCCCGACCCAAGCGCATCCTCAACATCGCCTCCGCCGCAGGGACGCTGGCGAATCCGAACATGAGTGTGTACGCAGCATCCAAATGGGCGATGATCGGCTGGGGCGAATCGGTGCGTCTGGAGCTCGAAGGCTACGGCCACGACCACATCAAGGTGACCACGTTCTGCCCGAGCTACATCTCCACCGGCATGTTCGAGGGCGCGCGCGGCCCGCTGATGACGCCGATCATGACGCCTCGCAAGGCGACGGCAGCGGCGTGGAACGGGATGCTGCGCGGAACACCCATGGTGCTGCGCCCGTGGACCGTGAAACTCTCGATGGCCTTGCGCGGCGTGCTTCCGACGAAGACGTGGGACTTCCTCGCTCGGTATGTGTTCAAGGTGTACTCGTCGATGGATCACTTCACCGGGCGCAGCTGAGGTGCCAGTAGTCTTGCTTTCCTGAACGTCTCTCAGGGGGTCGCATGTCGGTTGGTCTGCTCGCTGTCGTCGATGACATCCTCAGCGCAGCGCTGAAAGCATCGGCGAAGTCGGCTGGTGTCGTGATCGATGATGCCGCGGTGACCCCGCAGTACGTGCAGGGAATCACGCCGGCGCGCGAGCTTCCCGTGGTCATGAAGATCACGCTCGGGTCGCTCGTGAACAAGTTCGTGATCATCATCCCGATCGCACTGCTGCTGACCGCGTTCGCACCGTGGGTGCTGCCGTTCCTGCTGATCATCGGTGGAACGTACCTGTGTTTCGAAGGCGCCGAGAAGGTGTTGGAGTGGTTCGGTTTCCACCACGATCACGAAAGCGGTAGCGCGCGCAACGAGAACAAGCTCGTGTGGGGAGCCATCCGCACCGACCTGATCCTGTCGACCGAGATCATGCTCATCTCGCTGTCGAATCTCGATGCCGGCATGAGCATCTGGATGACACTGGCCATCCTCGCGGTGATCGCCCTCATGATGACCGTGATCGTGTACGGCGCCGTGGCGCTGCTGGTGAAGATCGACGACATCGGGCTGAAGATGGCGAAGAATCCTTCCCGGCGCGTGCGCCACACCGGCACGCGGATCGTGCGGTCGATGCCGGCCGTGTTCCGCGTGATCAGCGTGGTCGGCACGGTCGCGATGCTCTGGGTCGGCGGCCACCTGCTGCTGGCGAACCTCGGCGAGGTCGGCCTGCACTTCTTCAGCGACATGCTGCACGGCATCCACGATTTCCTGGCTCCCACCGGCGGTGTGGTCGCGTGGATCGGCGAGACATTCGTCTCGGCCGTCTGCGGACTCATCGTCGGGTTGATCGTCGTCGGCGTCGTGCTGCTGATCGGTCGGATGCTGGGCAAAACGCCGTCGTTCCAAGAGGGCGGCGATTCGCCCGTCAACGTGGCCGCGTAGACCCGCCCACCACAGGACTGAGCGCGCTCAGGTAATCTTCCACTCGAACACATACGTGCTCCGGGATCGGTGAAAGCCCGAACCGGCGGTGATAGTCCGCGACTCGCAACCCCTCCGGGCGGCGATTGAACCGGTGAGATTCCGGTACCGACAGTCACAGTCTGGATGGGAGAAGCACAGGGGGAACAATGGACGTTCTGCGATGGCTGGTCGATCTCTTCAACTCGCAGTGGATGCTGCCGGGCGGGCAGACGCTCCTCATCCGAGAAGTCGTCGGCAACATCTTCGGCCTCGCCAGCGCTCTGGGCGGCATGCGTCGAAAGATCTGGGCGTGGCCCGTCGGCATCGTCGGCAACCTGCTGCTGCTCACGGTCTTCCTCGGCACCATCCTCAGCCCCGACCACTCGCTACCGAGCCTGCTGGGTCAGGCCGGCCGCCAAGTGATGTTCATCGCCGTGGCGATCTACGGCTGGATCCGCTGGCGACAGGCAGCATCAGACACCGGCCAGGTCACCCCGCGCTGGGCGTCCGGCCGTGCGCGCATCGGACTCGTTCTCGCCCTCATCATCGGCACGGTCGCGCTCACTCCCCTGTTCCGCGTGCTCGGTTCGTACGAGCCGGTCTGGGCGGATGCCTGGACCTTCGTCGGGTCGCTCCTTGCCACCTACGGCATGGCCAAGGGGTGGACGGAGTTCTGGCTGATCTGGATCGCCGTCGACGTCGTCGGCGTTCCCCTGCTGTTCAGCGCCGGCTATTACGCCACCGGTTTCATGTACGTGTTCTACGGCGCCTTCACCGCGATCGGCTTCTTCGTCTGGTGGCGCGCGCAGGCGAATGCGAAACCCCAGATCGACACGATCATGCCTGATCCCCGCATCGGCGCCCCGGCAGAGAGCGGTGCAGGCGAGAATAGGGAGTGATGTTCGACAGCCCGCTCTCCTCCTCCGCCTACGAAGTGCTCGGCGTCGATCCGACCGCCACGGCCGAAGAGATCAAGCGCGCGTTCCGCCTGCGATTGCGCCAGACACATCCGGATGCCGGTGGAGATGCTGCTGCGTTCATCCAGGTGCAGCGGGCGTGGGAGCTGATCGGCACGCCGGAAGGGCGCGCTTCTTACGATCGCGGCCACGGGTTTGCGACAGCATCCGCCACCGGCACGACCGCACAGAACTGGAGCGGATGGCAGGCGCCGGCGCCCCGCACCGACACGCGGCCGAAGGCGCGTGCGTACGGGCATCCGGGCGGATGGCGCCGCGAGCGCTATCTCACACTGATCCGCGAGTGGGCCGGCCACGGCGTCGAGGTTCCCGACCCGTACGACCCCGCTCTCGTGCGCTCTGCGCCCCGCGAGGTGCGTCACCTGCTGGCGGATGCTCTCGCTGAAGAGGCCACGGCCAGCACCATCAGCGACCTTGGCATGGGCTTCACCGTCTGGCACGACGTCGCGACGAGCACCGATCCGGCCGACAAGCTCGACCACGTGATCCTCAGCCCCTCAGGGCTCTACGGGGTGATGTCAGAAGACTTCGCCGAGGTCGTACGCTTCCGTCGCGGCGAGATCATCGGCGCCGGTGTCTCCGGGCGCGCACCGGTGGCGACTCTGCTGGCCCGGATGCGCGTGATCGCCAGGGCTGCGAAGGTGAAGTTCGGTGGCGCGATCATCGTGCTGCCCGACGACGATCTCGATCAAGCTGTGACCTCGCTCGGCAAGGTGCGCGGGACTCCGGTTGTCGTGATCCGTCGCAGCGCGCTCAGCATGGTGCTGCGCCAGGGCGTGCCCGGCGCCCGCGACATCGGCGGCAACGAACTGTTCGACGTGCGCACGCGCTTGCAGCAGATGATCCGCTTCGTCTGACGCGCGCGCTCACCCCTCCGCCACGCCCACGTACCCCCACGCACCCCCACGTCCAGGTCGCGATTAATGCCGCTTTGGCGCGCTGTAAGCGGCACAAATTGAGACCTGAGCGGCTAAATTTACCGCACTCGAGGCCGTTACGACGCTAATCTGTGGCCAACGGACACTGACGTCCGACCTACATGGCGGCATCCGCCGCAGAACGGAACTGAGTATGAGCCCCTCCACAAGCCGGCCGACAACGGTCACCGCAGCCTTCTGGATCCTGATCGTCGGGCTGATCCTCGACCTCATCACGACAATCGTCCTCATCACCACCGGTATCGCACTGGCCGGCGGCGCGGTCGAGGTCGATGGAGCCTCATTCGGCGGTGGAGTGATGATCGCCACCGGAGTGATTTTGATCGTGATCCTCCTGATCGAGCTGCTCGTGCTGCGCAAGATGCGGGCTGGCCGCAACTGGGCACGGATCGTCATCACCGTGCTCGAGGTGTTGGGCATCCTCAGCCTGCTCGGCGGGGTCTCCACCCTGGGAATCATCGCCGCCATCATCTCGGTCGTCGTCATCGTGCTGCTGTGGGTACGGCAGTCGAACGACTACTTCCGCGCCTCGGCGTAACCCCAGCCCGGGCACTCACCCCTCGCCCAGGGTCACCCACCCCTCGTCCAGGTCGCAATTTGTGCCGCTCTACCGCGCTGTAAGCGGCACAGATTGCGACCTGGGCGGGGGTTTTTGCGTCAGACGACGAGGCGGGTCCGTTAGACGACAGCGTCGGTGCAGATGCCGAGCAGACTTCCCGCGCCGGCATCCGACGGCAACGGCCGGAAGCCGAGCTTCTTGTAGAACGCGACAGCATTGGTATTGCTCGGCGATACCCCGAGATGAACGCCAGGCACGCCGCGCTCGCGCAGCTCGGCGAGCAGCGTGCGCATGAGTGCGCGGCCCATCCCCTGCCCCTGCAGCTCCGGCAGCAGATCGATGTGCAGGTGGGCGGGATAGTCACCCAGCTCTTCGATGATCATGCGGTCGGGATCGAGGCCCATCTCGAGGATGTTCGACGGCTCCAGATCCTGATACTTCTGTGTGAATGCGGGCAACCACTCGCTGCGGTAGCGCTCCACGAAGGCGCCCGTATCGGCTGCGCAGACGATGTATCCCGAGACCCGCTCCCCGGTGTCGACGACGAAGCAGGTCTCCGGTTCGAGATCGACATACGGCAGGGCGAAGATGTCGGCCAGCAGCTCGTCGCTGCCGTGCATTCCCGTCGCATCCTGGCCGCCGTCGCCGGTCTTCAGGCAGATCTCCGCGACGTCGGCGCGGTCGGTTTCACGGAATCGACGGATGTGCGACATTGCTCCATACTGACATGGACCCCGTTCTGACTCGGACCCAGTGCTGTCGCGAATCCAGTGCTCTGCCGATCACACTCCCCGCCGACCGGAAGGCCTGTTGATGACCGGCGCCGATGCCGCCCTCTCGTCTCGATTGGGCGCCGCGCTCGCGCAGGCCGTCGAGGCCTGCGTCACCCCAGGAGCGGTGTGTCAGGTCACCATCGCCGGCGAGACCGTCACGGCGACCGCGGGCGACCTCGCATCTCACGACGACGCCGGCGCGCCGATCCCGCTCGATCAGCGCACCCCGGTCTCCTCCGAAACGGTCTACGACCTCGCGTCCGTCTCGAAGGTCTTCACGTCGATCGCGTTGCTCAGCCTCGCCGACGAGGGCATCGTCGACATCGACGCGAGCGTGGGCGAGTGGCTGCCGAGCTTCCGCAATGGCGTCAGATCAGACGTCACCCTCGCACACCTGCTCAGTCACACGGCAGGTCTGCCCCCCGTGAATCCGTTCACGATCCAGCACGCGGTGCAGGGGTTCGGCACCGATGACCCCCGCTGGGTCACCCCGGGTCGATCCGCGCTCCTCGACGGCATCCTCTCACTCCCCCTCGACCGCGCACCAGGCACGGACAAGGTGTATTCGTGCCTCGGCTACATCACGTCGATGGCCGCCGCCGAAGCGGCGACCGGGGCGTCGTGGTCGCAGATCGTGCGCGAACGAGTGCTTGCGCCGCTCGGTCTGGAGCGCACAACCCTCACCCCGGATGCCGCGCGCACCGCACCCACCGAGTTCCAGCCTGAACTCGGCCGCGGCATGATCCGCGGCGTCGTGCACGACGAGACCGCCTGCGCACTCGGCGGTGCCGCCGGCAATGCCGGACTGTTCGCCCCGGTGGCAGATCTCACCGCGCTCGGCTCCGCGCTGCTGGCCGGTCTGCCCGACGTACTCAGGCCAGAGTTCGCCGCCCTGCTCTGGGAGGACCAGCTCCCCCGGCTGATCGGACCGAACGCGGCAGCCGTCGAGCACAACCTCGGCTACGGTCAGAGCCTCGGACTGCGCATCGGACAGCGCACCTGGATGAGTGACGCCGGCACAGGGGCCAGGGGGCATACCGGCTTCGTCGGCACCTCGCTGCTCGTCGATCGCGAGCACGATCTCGTAGTGGCCCTGCTCACGAATCGCGTGCACCCGAATCGTTCGCTGGCCGATGCCACGGACCTGCGCCACGCGATCAGCACGATCGCGTACGGACACTGAACTGAGAAGGATCGCCGATGTCTGCCCGCCTCCCCGACCCCTATCTGAGCCGACTCGCCCACAGTGTGCTGTGGCCGGGATTCCACGGCACCGCTGCCCCGGACTGGCTCCTGCGCGCGCTCGATCGCGGGCTCGCCGGCACTGTCTACTTCGAGCACAACCTCGATCCCGCATTCCCCGACGCTGTCGTCGAGCTGTCTGAGCGCATCCACCAGGCGAACCCGCGCGCACTGATCGGCGTCGACGAAGAAGGCGGCATCGTCACGCGGCTGGAGGCGGCCACCGGGTCGTCAGCACCTGGCAACGCCGTGCTCGGACGCATCGATGACGTAGAGACCACCGAGCGCACCGCCGCCTGGATCGGAGCACTCGTGGCTGCTGCCGGGATCGACATCGACCTCGCGCCGACCGTCGACGTCAACTCGAACCCGCGCAACCCTGTGATCGGCGTGCGCTCATTCAGCGCAGACCCCGCGGTCGTCGCCCGCCACGCCGCCGCCTACGTGCGCGGCATCCAAAGCGCCGGCGTCGCTGCCTGCCCGAAGCACTTCCCCGGACACGGCGACACCGTCACGGATTCCCACCTGGCCGTCGCGACCTCCGCATCTCCGTGGACGAGCTGCGCAGCATCCATCTTCCGCCGTTCGCAGCAGCGATCGAGGCGGGTGCGAAGACCATGATGAGCGCGCACATCCGCGTACCTGCGCTGGGTGATGCGGTCGCGACCATCAACAGCACTACGCTCGCGATGGCGCGGGAGCTCGGTTTCGAGGGGGTGCTCATCACGGATGCCGTCGATATGGCGGCGATCAGTGGCACCCTCGGCAGCGGACCCGGCGCGGTCGCGGCCCTGGCCGCGGGAGCAGACCTCATCTGCATCGGGAATCCCGCCACGAATGAGCAGGTCAACGGGATGAACACCGACCAGCGAGAGTTCCTCGAGCCGTTGCACGCGGTCTACGACGCTCTCGAATCCGGTGCGCTCCCGGTCGCACGAGTCGAGGAGGCAGCCGCACGCATCGCCGAGCTCGCAGAGTGGCGGCGCCGACAGCCCGCCGCAGTCGCTCGTCCCGAGCCCTTCGACGGCGCGCCCCTCGCTGAACGGGCCGCCATCGTGATCGGTGACGTGCGTCTGCCAGGAGACGCCGCCGTGATGATCGACGCGCGCACCAAGCGGAACATCGCGGTCGGCGACGCCGCGGACTTCTTCACGCTCGCATTGCGCGAGCACATGCCGGCCGATCGCATCTCCCTTGGTGGTCTGAGCGAGGCGGATGCTGCCGAGCGAGCCCTTGCCGTGATCGCCGAGCGAGCGGATGATGCTGTACTCATCGTCAATCAGCCGCAGAGCAGCGCGTTCGAAGCATCGGTCCTCGACGCCGTGCTCGCGGTGCGCCCCGACACGATCGTGATCTACGCGGGGTGGCCCGCCGATGGCGCGCCCGCTGCCCGACGCGCCCTCCTCACCTACGGTGCGTCGCGCGCAACGGCGCAGCACGCAGCCCGCGTGCTGCGCGGTCGGAGTTGAGCGTCAGCCCCGCAGCACCCCGCTGAGGCGGCCGCCGGCATCCGCAAGAAGCGCCTCCGCAGCATCCCGGTCGACTCCGCGCACGATCATCACCGACGCCACCGGCACTCTGAGTCCTGACGCGACCAGTGTGGCAGCCGCCGTCGCCGCGTCCGCACCGGTGACCGCCGTGACCAAGCGCTCCGCACGATCGCGCAGCTTCGCGTTGCTCACCGACAGGTCGACCATGAGATTGCCGTACGTCTTGCCGATCCGGATCATGGCTCCGGTGGAGACCATGTTCAGCACCTGCTTGGTCGCCGACCCCGCCTTCAATCGCGTCGATCCCGACAGCACCTCGGGCCCGACCGCGACCTCGATCGGCATATCGACCGCGGCACCGAGCAATGATCCTGTGTTGCACGAGAGCCCCACCGTGAGCGCACCGACAGCCCTGCCGGCGCGCACAGCGCCGAGCACGAACGGCGTGCGTCCGCTCGCGGCGATCCCGAAGACGACGTCGCGCTCGGTTACCTCGAGTTCAGCCACCGCGGCGGCACCGAGCTCGACAGAATCCTCCGCACCCTCGACGGCCTGGAACATGGCACTCTTGCCGCCGGCGATCACGCCCTGCACCTGCTGCGGATCGGAGTGGAACGTCGGCGGACACTCCGAAGCATCTACGACACCCAGTCGCCCCGACGTCCCGGCTCCGAAGTAGAGCAAGCGTCCTCCCGCGGCGAGTCGCTCGGCCACCGCGTCCACCACGGCCGCGATCGCGGGCAGCGCGGCCGAGATCGCGGCAGGCACCGACGCCTCGGCCTCGTTCATCGCCCGCATGGCGTCCAGCGTCGGCATCGTGTCCAGGTCGCGATAGCGCTCGTCGATCTGCTCGGTGGCCAGAAGCCCTGGTCGATCCAACACGCTCACCTGGCCAGTCTCTTGCGGGGGTTGGGGGCTGCAGCCAGCAGCCGGCGCGTGTACTCGTGCTCGGGCGAGTCGATCACCCGGCGGCTCGGGCCGCGCTCGACGACCTTGCCGTGATACATCACGAGTGTCTCCGCGGAGTACTCGCGCGCGGAACCCAGATCGTGGGTGATGTAGAGCACGGCGAGGTTCTCGGTCATGCGCAGGTTGTCGATGAGGTCGAGCATCTCCTTGCGGATGCTGACGTCGAGCATCGACACCGGCTCATCGGCGAGGAGCACCTTGGGATTCGCGGCGAGCGCCCTGGCGAACGAGATGCGCTGCCGTTCACCTCCGGAGAGCTCGTGCGGGAAGCGGTGCAGGTAGCGTTCTGGCGGTGACAGCTCGACCTTGCGCAGCAGTGCGAGACTGCGCTCCTCCGCCTCGGCATCCGACATGCGTCCGCCGTGGATGCGCAGCGCGCGACCGAGCGTGTAGCTGACGCGGTGCAGCGGGTTCAGCGACGCGAAGGGGTCCTGCAGCGTCATCTGCACGGTGTGCGTGTACTCGATGAACGCGCGGCCTCGGTTCGCCGAGATGGGAGTGCCATCTAGCAGGATCTGCCCGCTGGTCAGCGGCATGAGCTGGGCGAGCAGGCGTCCCACTGTGCTCTTGCCCGACCCGCTCTGACCGACCAGCGCCGTGACCTGTCCTGCGCGCAGCTCGAGCGAGACGTTGTCGACCGCCCGGAACATCTCGCGCCCGAACAGCCCCTTGCGCTTGTCGGTGCGGAACTCCTTCACCAGGTCGCGCGCCTCGAGGACGACGCGGCCCGACTGGGCATCGGATTCGGAAACCGGGACGGATGCGTCGGTCATACGAGTGCTCCCAAGTCGGCGAGTGAGGCGAGAAGGTTCTTCGTGTACGGATGCCGCGGGTCACCGTAGACCTCGAGTGCCGGACCATACTCCACGAGCTTCCCGCGCTGCATGATGGCGATGCTGTCGGAGACCTCGAGCAGCAGCGACAGGTCATGCGTGGTGAAGATGATCGCGAAGCCGAACTCGTCACGCAGCGCCATGATCTGCTCGAGCACCTCGCGCTGGATCAGCAGGTCGAGCGCTGTGGTCGGCTCGTCCATGATGATGACGTCGGGCTCGAGCACCAGTGCGATCGCGATGGCGACGCGCTGCTTCATGCCGCCGGACAGCTCGTGCGGGTAGGCGGTGATGCGGTCACCGTCGATGCCGACCTTCTCGAGCATGGTGCGCGCGAGCGCCCTGCGCTCGGCGGGCTTCATCTTCGGCCGGTGCACGCGCAGCACATCGTCGAACTGCTCGCCGATGCGGGTCACCGCGTTCAGAGCGTTCATGGCGCTCTGGAACACGATCGCGATCTCGTCCCAGCGGTAGCGACGCAGCTCTTCGGCCGGGATCGACAGCAGGTCGACGTCCACGGTCTTCTCTGCCTCGCCGCCGCGCGGCTTGATCTTGCGGTGGTACGTGATCGAACCACCCGTGACCTCGGCGGGGCTGCGCAGCAGCCGCGTGATCGCGTTGGTGAGCGTCGACTTGCCGCTGCCGGATTCACCCGCCAGCCCCAGCAGCTCGCCACGGTGCAGCGTGATCGAGACGTCATCGACCGCGTGCACGAGCTGCTCGGCCGTCGGGTAATCGACTTTGAGGTTCTGCACGTCGATGATCGGCTCGCCCGGCACCGTGATCGGGCGCAACTGCGGCGGGAAGTCCGGTTTCGGCTCGTCGACATGGTCGGGCGCCTCATCGGTAGCATCCGGCAGTGTCGCGACCGTCACCGTCTCGGAGCCGGCGGCTGCCGCAGCACCGACGGTGCTGAGCGATGCCGTGCGCGTGACGGGGGCGGCCTTCGCACGGCTCTTCCCGGTGCGTAGACGCGGATTGGAGTATTCGTCGATTCCGAAGTTGATGAGCGCGAGGCCCGCGCCGATGATCGCGATCGCGAGTCCGGGAGGCACGAACCACCACCATGCGCCGAACAGGAAGGCCTGCGAGCTCTGCGCGAAGTAGAGCATCGACCCCCAGCTCGTCGTCGTGAGCGACCCGAGACCGAGGAACGACAGGCCTGCTTCAGCGAGCACCGCACCGATCACAGAGAACAGGAAGCCCGATGCGATCAGCGGAAGGGCGTTGGGCATGATCTCCGCGAGAACGATGCGGGTTCGCGATTCGCCGGTGGCCCTGGCTGCCTCGATGAACTCGCGGCGGCGCAGCGACATGGTCTGTGCGCGCAGCACGCGCGCAGACCCGGCCCATGACGTGATCGCGATGACGATCGCCACCGAGATCATGCCGCGGGATGGCAGGTAGCCGGTCAGCACGATCAGAAGCGGCATGCCGGGGACGACGAGGAAGACTGCGGTGAGGATGTAGAGCAGGTCGTCGCTGATACCGCGGAAGTATCCGCCGACGACACCGACGATCACCGAGACGATCTGCGAGATGATGCCGGCGAAGATGCCGACGCCGAGCGAGATCCTGGCGCCGTACACGAACTGGGCGAAGACGTCCTGTCCGGTCTGCGTGGTGCCGAACCAGTGCTCGGCCGATGGCGGCTGCAGCAGATCCGCGCTGCTCGTCTGCGGCGAGTATGACGTGAGCATCGGCCCGAACACGGCGAGCAGCACGAAGAAGATGACGATGATGAGGCCCGCGAGGACCTTGCCGGACTTCGGCATGAACTGAGAGATCTTCATGGGTCAGCCTTCCTGCCGCGTACGCGGATCGAGGAACACGTAGACGATGTCGGCGATGAGGTTCGCCACGATCACCGCCAGGGAGATGATGAGGAAAAGTCCCTGCATCAGGGGGAAGTCCTGGTTGCTGACCGCCTCGAAGAGCGTGTATCCGACGCCGGGGTAGTTGAAGATCACCTCGGTGAGCATCGAACCGCCCACGACCGCGCCGAGCGAGAGGGCGAAGCCCGTGATCGAGGGAAGGATCGCGTTGCGGGCGGCGTAGTTGAGCATGACCATGCGCTTGGGGAGGCCCTTGGCCTCGGCCATCGTCACATAGTCTTCACCGAGCACGGTGACGGTCATGTTGCGCATTCCGAGCACCCAGCCGGCGAACGAGGCGAGCACGATCGTGACCGCAGGCAGGATGCCGTGGTAGATCACCGAGCCGACGAACTCCCAGTTCCAGCCCTGTGTGGCCATCGGGTCGTAGGCACCCGAAACGGGGAACCAGCCGAGGTTGACCGAGAAGATGAGCACGAGGATCAGTGCCATCCAGAAGTACGGTACGGCGTTGAGGAAGGTCAGCGCGGGAAGTGCGTGGTCGCTCCATTTTCCGCGGCGCCAGGCGAGGACGACGCCGAGGCCTGTTCCGAGGATGAAGCTGATGACCGTGGTGATGCCGACGAGACCGATCGTCCAGGGGATGGCGCCCCAGACGATGTCGGCAACGGGTACGGGGAAGAAGCCGATCGAGAGTCCCAGGTCGCCGCGGGAGAGATCGACGAGGTAGTTCCAGTACTGCACGTACAGCGGGTCATCGGTGATGCCGTAGCTCTTGGCGATCGCCCCCATGGCGGCAGGATCGATGCGGCCGTTGAGCTTCTCGACGAGCAGCGAGATGGGATCTCCCGGCATCAGCCGGGGAATCAGGAAGTTCATCGTGAGCGCGGCCCAGGCGATGAAGATGTACAGCATCACCTTGCGCAGGAGGTACTTCACGCGAGACGACCTCTCGGTCAGGGATCACGGTCGGAGCGGGGGCGCACTGCGGCGCCCCCGCTCCCACCAGCGGATCAGTTGGCGGGTGTGAGGTTGGTGACGACCAGGAGGTTGTCGGGGAACTGGAACGGTGCACCCAGTGCGTAGGGGTCCTCCTCGTTCGGGAAGCCCTCCCAGCGCACGGTGTTGTACTGGAACCAGTTCGGCGACTGCAGCATCGGGATGACCGGGAGCTTGTCGATCATGATCGTCTGGAGTCCGTCGAGGGCCTTCTGCTGCGCAGCCGGATCGATGGTCGAGGCGAAGTCACTGAGCAGCGCGTCGGCTTCGGCGTCGTAGTACCGGTTGTAGTTCGACAGCGCCTTCTCGCCGGGCGCGACCTCGTACTCCGAGCTCATCATCGACCGGAACAGCGTGTAGGGCGTCAGGCCCATCGCCGCCGAGGCGATCGTCATCTGGTAGGTTCCGGCGCCTCGCGCCTCAAGCCATGCTTCGAACGAGACGCCCTGCGGCTCGATCACGATGCCGACCTCGGCGAGCTGCTCCTGCAGGAGCCCGGAGATGGTGACCCAGTCGACGTAGCTCGAGGGGATCTGCAGCGCATACGACATCTTCTCGCCGGCAGGAGTGACACGAACGCCGTCGGCGCCCATGGTGTATCCAGCCTCGTCGAGGATGGCGTTGGCATCATCCGCGTCGGTCGCGAACTCGGCGTCAGCGTACTCGTCGCTCAGCACCGACTCGTATGCGGGCAGAGGCAGGCCCGTCGGGTTGGCCGGCGGCGTGTAGCTCTGCATCGCGACCTCGGAGAGCTGGTCGCGGTCGATCGCGAGGCTCAGCGCCTGGCGCAGAGCGATGTCGTCGAACGGTGCGGTCTGCGTGTTGACGAGCAGGTTCACCAGGCCGTCACCCGGGTACCAGTAGGCGCGGTGCTCCGGGTCCTTCTCGATGTAGATCTTGTCGATGTTGGCGACGAAGCCGCCGGACCAGTCGAACTCGCCGGCCTGAAGCGAGCTGTTGAACGTCTGGTCGGTGGATGCGGGGTACCGCACCTCTTCGACCTCGATGTTTTCGGCGTTCCAGTAGCTCTCGTTCGAGGTGAGCGTGTAGAGCTGCTGGCCGAACTTGCCCATCACGAAGGGGCCGGTGGCCACGGGGTCGTCGTTGGTGAATTCGACGGGGTCGACATCCTTGAAGATGTGCTCGGGGACGACGATCGTGTTGGCCAGCGCCTCCTTGAACGCGAACATCGACGCGTTGAACGTGATGACGACGGTCGTCTCGTCGGTCACCTCAGCGCCGGCGATGTCGAACGCACCGGCGTTCGCGGCGGGGTTGTCGCGCATGAGGTTGAACGTGAAGGCGACGTCGTCGGCAGTGAATGCCTCGCCGTCGGACCAGGTGACGTCGCCCTGAAGGACGAAAGTGGCCTGAGTGCCGTCTTCGTTGAACTCGAGCGACTCGGCCAACCACGGCTGCAGCTCACCAGTCTTCATGGGTGTGGCGATCATCAGGGGCTCGTACAGCATGCCCTTCGTGCCCTGCAGCGCCGTGGGCGAGAACGGGTTGAAGTTCGACTGGTAGGTGGTGGCGGTGTTCGCGTGGATCGTGAGCGGCTGGACACCGCCTTCTTCGGCGTTGTCACCTCCGCTGGAGCATGCGGACAGCGCCAGGGCGCCGACAGTGAGGACTGCGGCGAGGCGGAACAGCTTGGGAACCTTCATGACTGCCTTTCAGTGCGTGGTACTGCGTGTGATTACAGAGGGACGTCTTGATCGAGGTCGGCGCGGAGCACGTCGAACCGGCGGGTGATATGGAATCCGGAGCGGAGATACAGGTGACCGGCGGGTGATTCCTCACCGGTCCAGAGGAACCAGGCGCTCTGCGCGCCCTCGGCGCGCATGCGGGTGAGGGTGTCGTGCAAGAGCACCTTTCCGAGACCTGTTCCGCGGCATGATTCGTCGACGCCGTAGGGGCCGAAGCGCTCGCGCAGACCCCGGTAGGCGCCGTAGGTGGCGAATCCGACCATCTGGCCGTCGGGATGCCGTGCCACCAGTACCCGGTCGATGCGGCCGTGCTGCAGCACGGAGTCGCGCACGGCCTCGCCCCAGTCGGGTGCGAGGCGCTGGGCTGCGAAGGTCAGGGTCTCCGGCAGGTCGTCGCGGGTCGCCGGTCCGAAGCGGTAGCCCTCGGCGAGACGGGTGGCACGCAGTTCGCGAACGTCATCGGGCATGGCGTAGTCGGCGAGATCGATGCTCATCGCGGCGGCCGTGTACTGGCGACCGAATCCGTTGCGCTCGAACAGTCGCGCAGCATCCGGGTAGGCCTCGGCATCCAATCCGGGCACGAAGTACGCGAGCGGGTACGCGGCGTAGTTGACCCACTTCGCGCCCTTGGCAGAGAGGAATGCCTTGGCGCGGTTCAACAGTTCGGTGCCGATGCCGTGGCGGCGGGCATCCGGGTGCACGCAACCGATCGTGATCCAGCCGCCGTCCGGATCCGGGCCGATCCCACGTCCGGCACGCACGGCGTAAACGAAGCCGAGTACTTCATCGTCATCGCCAGTCGCGACGATCAGGCCGTCCGGATCGAAGTTGGGGTCAAGAAGGATCGTGTGGGTGAACCAGTCGGCGCTGATCGCGTCGCGCGGCATCGCGAGGGCGGTGAGGTCGGCGATGCGGTCGGCGTCGCCGAGACGATGGCTGCGGTATGTGACGTGCAAGAGGAGTCCTTCCGTACTTCGTTCAGCGGATCTGGCAGTGCCGGCGGCTCAGCTGAGCCGAGCCATGCCCCAGGTGCGACCGGTCGACAGCCCGACCGCGTAAGGCACGCCTGCGAGGCATCCGCGGCTGATCATCTGGGCGGAGTAGAAGTCGATGTAGCGGAAGCCGTAGGTCTCGCCGCGCGCGAAGGCCTGACCGCTGATCGCTGCGGTCCACCTCTCGTGGGCCTCTTCAGAGATCTCGACGAACGTGTCAGCGTCGTACCCCATCGAGTCTTCCCAGTTATCGGTGAACAGTAGGCGACCGATTCCGTGACGTGCGGTCTCGTCCTTCCAGCCCGGGAGCCCGGCGAGGAACCGCGCACGCTCAGCGAGCACAGAAGCGTTCTCGTGATCGGTGTGCATGCTGTTCTTCCAGTGCGCGAGCAGCATCGAGGGCTTGATCTCGCGGATCAGGTCGGCGAGGCGCTCGGCGGTGGCATCATCCGCGGTGAGGAAGCCGTCGGAGATGTCGTCGAACACGATGACCTCGGCGCCGATGCCCTCGGCGAACGCGCGTGCCTCGGCGATCTTCTGCTCGCGGTACTCTGCCATCGGCATGCGGGGGTGACCGCGCTCGCCCGGCGTGAGGGCGACGAGGACCGAGCGTCCGCCGTCGATGACGTTCTGAGCGAGGATGGGGCCGGCGGCGAGATCCATATCGCCGATGTGGCCGCCAACGGCCATGATCGTCTGGGGGGTCAAGAATTCGTCCTTCGGATTGCGGGTCGGTCAGTAGAGAATTGCGGACGCCGGGACGTCGGGCATCGCGGGGCTCTGGGCGAGGATCGACTGCTGGTCCGCCCCGGAGTCGATACCTTCGCGCAGCGCCGAGGAACCCCACAGCAGGTCGATGAACTGCGGACGTCCCGGCTCTGCCTGACGCCACAGCGACTCGCTCGGGTACAGCTCGGCGATGGTCTGCAGCACCGAGATGCCGGTCGTGATCGGGTCGAAAGCACCAGCGTCCTTCAGGTGCAGCTGGGATCCGTGCACGACGTCTCCGTGCCATTTGCTGAAGGTGGGCCGGAAGACGGCCTCGCGGAACGTCACTCCCGGCAACTGCCGTTCGTTCAGCGCGCTGGTGAGGCGCCCATCGGTCCACTTGGCGCCGAACAGTTCGAACGGGCGGGTGGTACCGCGGCCCTCGGAGAGTGTCGTTCCCTCGAGCAGTCCGATCGCCGGGAACACCGTGGCAGTGGTGAGGGTCGGCATGTTCGGCGAGGGCATGACCCACGAAGCATCCGCAGGCTGCCGTTCACGGCTCCAGCCGTCCAGCTCGACGACCTCGAATTCGGCGGCGCGGCCGGTGGCCTCCGGAACGTGCACGGCGTTGAACCAGCGGCAGAGCTCGCCGAGGGTGAGCCCGTGCTGGACGGGGATCGAGACACGCCCGACGAAGCTCGAGAAGGCGGCATCCAGGCCGGGGCCGGTGCGCACGCGCCCGCCGAGCGGATTGGGACGGTCGAGCACGACGATCCGGATGCCGAGGCGCGCAGCCGAGCAGAGCAGGTCGAACAGCGTCCAGGTGTACGTGTAGAACCGCGCACCGATGTCTTGGAAATCGACGAGGATCTGCTGCACGCCCGAGTCGCGCAGCAGCGCGTCGAGGCGCTCGCCGTCGCAGAGGTAGGTGTCGATGACGGGGATGCCGGTCGTCTCGTCGACGCCGTCGCCGTCGCTCTCGCCCGCCTGCACTGCGCCCCAGTACCCGTGCTCAGGAGTGAAGATCGCGCTGAGGGCGACACCGGCTTCGGTGAGGGCATCCACACCTCGACGGAGATCGGAGGTGACGCCGGTGTAGTTGGTGCAGATTCCGGTCGGCACGGGCGCGATCAGCTCCGGACGCGCGACCAACCGCGCCAACCCGGTATCGACGTGCTTCGACTTGACCATCTCGACCACGAGACTCCCCCCACTCACCAGCGACTGAATGTAAGCAGGTTACGCAGATGATCGAGTTTGTGTCAATCCTTTACAAACCCCGCGCGATTCGCGTCCTGGGTCGACTAGCATTCAGACATGTCGAACTCTGATCCGATCGAGGACGTCTCCATCGGGGGCGAGGTCATCCGGCTCGGACAGTTCTTGAAGTTCGCGGGTCTCCTCGACTCCGGCGGCGATGCCAAAGAGATGATCATCGACGGCTACGTGCAGGTCAACGATGAGGTCGACCGGCGACGCGGCCGCCAGCTGCGCGACGGCGACACCGTGACGGTCGAGGGGCGAACCGTTCGCGTCCGTCCGTGAATCTGGGTCTCAGCGAGTGACCGAGTACGCCCTTGACGACGACCAGCGCACGCTGATCGAGGCGCTTTCACGTGTGACGGCGCGCTCATCGAGCGCGCGCGGCCTCTACATCCACGGCCCAGCGGGCCGAGGCAAGTCGTGGGTCACGAATACGTTCTTCGAGGCGCTTCCGACGAAATGCAAGACCCGCGTGCACTTTCATGGATTCTTGGATTCGCTGCACCGCAGCATCCATGACCGCCGCCTTCGGCGAGAAGGAGACGTGCAGGATGCCGTCGCGCACGCGCTCGACGACATCACCGGCCGCAGCAGGGTGCTGTTCTTCGACGAGTTCCACGTGCACGATTCCGGTGATGCACGGCTGCTGACGAGACTGCTCGAACATGTGTTCCGGCAAGATCTCACCGTGATCATGACGTCGAACTATGCACCGGACGATCTGCTGCCGGACCCCATCTGGCATCACCTGTTCGAGCCTGGAATCGCGCTGATCAAGGCGAATACAGAGACCTTCGAGCTCGACGGACCAATCGACTACCGCACGCTCGCGCACGATCACTCCCGCGGCTTCGCCAGTGGATCCTGGACGACGTCGGCCGTGCGTCCCCAGGCGCACGAGGCCACCTCCATCCAGGTGCGCGACCGCGAATTTCCGGTGCTCGCCGCGCGTGCGGACGAGCTGTGGATCTCGTTTGCGCAGCTCTGTGAGACCCCGACGTCGACGATCGAATACCTGGATTGGGGGCGGTCGTTCGCCAGCTGGGCCATCGCAGACGTCCCGGCGTTCGCCGATGCTGACGCCCAGGCTCAGCAGCGATTCATCAACGTCGTCGACGTGCTGGTCGATGCGGACGTTCCGACGACATTCGTCTCGCCACTCGATCTCGACGCGTTCCTATCCGGCACCACCGCGCGTCCGGATGCCTACCGCATGGCGAGCAGGCTGCAGCTGCTCAGGCGCTGACCGGCTCCACGCCGCGCGGCCGCTCCCACCGGCACCTCCCGAGTCGGTACGGTTGCCGTGTGGATGCCACCGATCAGCTGCCCGATCGCCCCGCCCCAGAGAACCCGCAGGGCAAACTCGTTCTGCTCCGTCACGGCGAGACCGAGTGGTCGCGCAGTGGGCGCCATACCGGGCTCACCGACGTTCCGCTCACCGCACACGGTGAAGACCTCGCCCGCGCCGCCGGAGAACTGGTGTGCGAGTACGACTTCCGCCTCGTTCTGAGCTCACCCCTGCAGCGCGCCCGCCGCACAGCCGAGCTCGCGACACTCGACGCAGAGATCGATCCGCTGCTCGTCGAATGGGACTACGGCGGGTACGAGGGGCGCACCACGAAAGACATCCGTGCGGAGCTCGGTTACAACTGGTCAGCGTTCATGCACGGCGTCATCCGCGGTGAGACTCCTGGCGAGACCGTCGAAGAGGTCGCGGCCCGTGCTTCGCGCGTGCTCACCCGCGTACTCCCCGCGATGGCCGAAGGCGACGTCGCCCTCGTAGCGCATGGTCACTATCTGCGGATCCTCGCCGCGGTCTTCTTGCGGCAGGCTCCCCGGTTCGGAGCATCCATCACTTTCGGTGCGGGATCCGTTTCAGTACTCGGCTACGACCGCGAGCAGCCTGCGATCCTCGCATGGAACCACGGACCGGAGCTGCCACTGGAGCCGCCGGAGTCGTGACTGTGCTCTACGGCGCCAAGCGCCCGATCATTTCGTGAAGTCCCTTGTGCTCTCCATACGGCGGGTACTTGATATCGGGATCGACGAAGGGCGCGTGGTACAGGACGCCGCGTGCGTTCGTGAACGCCTCGAACCCGAATCTTCCGTGGTATTTGCCCATCCCCGAGTTGCCTACGCCGCCGAACGGAAGCTCGGGGATCAATGGCTGGAGTGCACAGTCGTTCACGACGGCATCCCCCGACTCGGTTGAGTCGAGGATGCGCTCGATCACCTGCTCATCTCTGCTGAAGACGTACAGCCCCAACGGTTCGGGATGCCTGTTCACCCAGTCGATCACCTCGTCGACAGAGGCGACTTCGATCACAGGAAGGATCGGGCCGAAGATCTCCTCCTTCATCACCGGATCGTCCTCGCTCACGCCGACGAGCACCGTGGGCGCTACGTATCGGTCTGCACGGTCGGTCTGCCCGCCTACGACGATCGTGCCGTTCGTCAAATATCCGGCGAGCCGATCGAAGGTCCGCTCGTTGATCACGCGACCGAAGTCCGGGCTGGCCTGCGGATCCTCTCCGTAGAACTCGCGAATCGCGTCCTTGAGGTGATCGAGGAACTCGTCCTTCGCCTCCGGCCAGATGAGCACATGATCGGGCGCCGTGCAGATGTGACCGGCATTGATGTATCGCATGTAGGCGATCCTGCGTGCCGCTGTACGAAGATCAGCCGAGGAATGCACGACCGTCGGGTTCTTGCCACCGAGCTCGAGCACGACCGGGGTGAGTTGCTTGGCAGCCGCCTGGTGGATGATCTTGCCCACGCCAGGACTCCCCGTGAAGAAGATCAGGTCCCAGTTCTGCTCGAGCAAGGCTGTCGTCTCGGGAACAGCACCTTCGACCACCGCGAATGCCTGGGGATCCAGGTACCGGGGAATCATGTCCGCGACGACCTTCGAGCATGCCACTGCGACTTCGGAAGGTTTGATGACCGCGGTGTTCCCTCCGGCGATCGCGGCTACCAGCGGTGCCAGAGTGAGCATGAACGGCTCGTTCCACGCACCGATGATCAGGGTGACCCCGAGCGGGTCACGGCGCACCTCCGTGTGACCGGGCTCCATGATCACGGGGGTGGGCACCCGTTCTGGTTTCATCCAGTCATCGATGTGACGCAGCGCATGCAGGGCCTCTTTCGCGCTGTACGCCACGTCCATGAGGTCGGCGTCGTAGCGATTCCGACGCAGGTCATGCCAGAGCGCGTCGTACATGGCTTCACTGTTCTCGGTGACCATCGTCGCGAGTGCATGCAATTGCGCTTTGCGCCACTGCACCGACCGAGTCGCCCCCGTCAAGTAGTAGGAGCGCTGCGCTGCAACGAGACCGGTGTAATCAAGATCGCCCATGCCCATGACAGTACCGGTCCGGTTCGGTCACCACCGGTTGCGGACGTCCTCGGCCCATCCTTCGAGGCCGTCGACGCTCACCCACTCACCTTCGTCTGTCAGCACTCGACCGGTGAATGTGCCGAAGCACTGGTGGGCTTCGTTGAAGATGATGATGAAGTTTGTGCGGGCATGGCGGTCGAAGAACGGCGTGAATGTGATGTCCATGCGCTCGTTCGAGAGCCGCCACGGCTTCATGAAGTCGCTGCGGTCGTACTCCCAGGTCAGTGCCATGGGGATTTTGTGCACCCGGCCATCGATCGTCACACCGGTGTGCGAGATGCCGTTCAGCAGCGTCCCGTCAGGGCCCGAGCCGCCGAAGTTGATGCCGATCCGTCGCCCGTCCACCTCACCCACGGCAGCGCCCCAGTTCCAGTCGGTGACGTAGGGCGTGCGCGAGCGCGCATGATCGAGCACCGCGAACCCGGTCGCGTCGTACATGACTCCGTCGACCGAGATCGTGCCGGTGGTCGGCCTGTCGACGTCCTTGACGGTGTACTCCGCCAGCATCCGACTGGGTGGAGAGGCGATCCCCATCGCCTCGTGGCCCGGCAGGGTCCGGGCGAGCACATCGACCTGCACGCGCGGCGTGCGGGCGAGGAGTCTCGTCCCGGCATCCGAATCGATCAGACGCACCTCGATCGTGCGCCCGCGCGAGGTGTTCACCCCCGTACCGTGGGTGGCTGTCATCGACAGCCCGCGGCTCAGCGGTGAGATCTCGAAGGCGTCGATCTCGGTGAGCGTCTCGCGGTCGAGCACCCATACCTGCCGCACGTTCGCGTAATCGAGTCCGCCGATCGTGAGCGCGAAGATGTGGGTCGGGGTGACGACGCCCCAGTACTCCCAGCGCTTGTTGCGTCCCCAGCCGTACCAGCCGCGTCCGATGCGACTGGTGTCGTGCAGCTGGCTTCTCGTCCACCCGACGGATGCTTCGTCCAGCCGGCCACGCTCATCTGTGAGCCGTACCGGTGAGGTGATCTCACGGTCGTGCACGTCGGGGCGGCTCATCGCACGCTGCGGATCGGGATGACCGAGAGTGCGCCAGCGAGCGCGAAGACGATGCCGGCGATGAAGACGGCGGTGTAGCTGCCGGTGATCGCGATCAGCGCCCAGACGATCACCGGCGTCATGGCCTGAGGGAGGGTCGTTGCGATGTTCAGGATGCCGAGGTCCTTCGCCGCGGCCTCGGCCTTCGGGAGCACCTCGTTCATCAGGGCGGAGTCGACGCTCATGTAGATGCCGTAGCCGAGGCCGAAAGTAATGGCGAGGGCGAACATCCCGGCGACAGTCGGCGAGAACAGCGGGATCGCAAGGGATGCTGCCATGATCGCGGAGGCCACGATGATGAAGACCTTTCGCCGCTGCATCCGGTCGCTGATCTTCCCGGTGAGGAACGCCGTCGCCAGAGCGCCGACCAGCATCACTGCGGTCATCGGGATGCTGAGCGCGGTGGATTCGGCATCGGAGACGCCGATGTAGTCGCGCAGGATGTAGAGCAGATACGACTGCACGCTCTGGTAGGCCAGGATCAGCAGAAAGCGGCCGGCGAAGGCCCACCAGAAGTCCGGATACTGTCGCGGGTTGACCCAGAAGCTCGCGAAGAACTCCTTCCAGCTGAATGGCGGTCGCTCGAGATTCTTCGACGAGAAGTCGCGGTTGAAGATCGTGAACAGCAGGGTGACGACGAGGATCATGCCGCCGAAGGTCGCATATCCGACCCCAATGCTGTTGATGAAGAACCCGGCGCCAGCGACGCCGAGTCCCATGCCGACGAACGTGCCCATCGCCAGGATTCCGGATGCTGCGCCGAAGCGCTCCCGCGGGATGCGATCGGGCACGATGGCGGCCTGTGCGGTGGCGACCGAGTTGAGTGCGAGCATGACGAGCACCCAGTAGATGCCGAGCGTCCAGAGTTCGCCCGCGCCGGACAGCAGAACCATGCACAGTGCGGCCGTCGCGGCGCTGATGACCATCCACGGTGCGCGGCGGCCCATCCGGCTGCGCGTGCGATCGGAGAAGGCGCCGATCAGCGGGTGGATGATGATCGCACCGATGGATGCCGCGGTCATGACCAGTGCGAGGTTGGCGACCTTGTTCACCGGGTCGATCTGCTGCACCTGGTCGGGGATGAAGATGACCATGAACCCCGCATAGCAGGTGAGCAGGGCGGCGTTCATGACGAACAGCCAGGTGAGGAGTCGACGATCAGTCGTCTTCGGGAGCGCGGGGGCCAGGGTGCTCATCAAAATCCTTCTCGCGGCAGCGTCGCCGACGTGTGATGCTGCCGCGTTCGGGTTACGGAAGCGATCTCACTGTAACTTGCCACGTGGAAAATGCCTAGCGACGACCCTCGTCGTGGCGAGTCAGCCGAGCCCCATCGCGATCAGCAGCGAGACGATC
Organism: Microbacterium zouquanmingi; assembly: GCF_052266695.1. Classification (NCBI taxonomy): domain Bacteria; kingdom Bacillati; phylum Actinomycetota; class Actinomycetes; order Micrococcales; family Microbacteriaceae; genus Microbacterium; species Microbacterium zouquanmingi. Next base: position 7,771 of record NZ_JBQPQZ010000007.1, on the reverse strand, counting down.
GCGAGCACGGTGACCACTGGCGTCATCGTGTAACGCTCTGACTTGCTGCGTGAGATCGCGTTCATCACGATGCCGAGCGCGAAGTACGCGAAGACGACCCACATCGCCACCTGCGTGAACGCGGCAGGCAACAGTGAGCTCGCGCCGACGCGCTCCCAGGCGATGAACGCGATGAACGCGTAGATGATGATCGAGATCACGCTGCCGATGCGCAGGTTCCGTGGCAGCACCCGGTGTTGTCCTCCCCACGCGAACCGTCCCCACGGAGCACCCGCGGCGAGCGCAATCTGGAACACGGCGAGCGCGGCGAGAATCACCGTCAGGATGAGCGCGAGGATCACGGCTATACCGTATCGGTTCGAGAAAGGTCCTCTCCCTGCAGGGAGGGCCTGAGAAGAAGCAGTCCAACCAGTGCAGCCCAAACGGTCAATGTCGAAAGCGATTCGCTCGGAGATACTTATACCGAGTTCATATGCGGCGCCTCCGCCAATAGCGTCGATGAGCAGAGCGAAGCCCAAAATGGAGACCGCGAGGAAAAGTGCGTGGGCTCAACCAACCAGACGCCATCGACTGGTCCTGCGCACGGCGATTCAATCGCTCTGCTTCCTGCTCGCGGGTGCCACAGAAGATCAGCGCGATGCGGGAACCATCTGGCTCGCATTCGTATCGAAGGCAAGCACCAGCGCGGAGATCGCAGCGGCGCATCGAAAAGCATGGTCAGCCATGGAAGAGGCACTTGATGGGCTGCTCCGTGCAATCGCACCGCACGCAGATCGCGACGACGCCGCCGGACTACTCGCCACCCTCGATGACCTTGCGATCGCACGCGTAACCGAACCAACACGAATGCGATCGCTAAGTGACTTCGAGCGCCGACCTGTCGCAGACGACTCAGAATGATGCGTGAAGCCATGACGGATTCTGCAGTACTCAACGTCAGTTTCGGCACACTCTGTGAGACGTGGCGCTGTCGGTTGATGACTAGCTAGTTGTAGGTTCCTGGTCGAAGTGGCGAAGATTACTGGGGATTCCACGGTAGTTGGCGGTGGTTTCGGGGGCAAGATTCCACACCAGATAGCGGATTCCTACATCTGGGTCTTGCGAGCGAACGTCCACGCCTCCTGGGATACTCATCGGGTGCCCTCAGCCAACTCCCGGAGCCAGAAGCTGCAACGTCTCATTCCAGATTGGACCTCGCCTTACGCCCCTGAGAGCACCAGCGATGAAGTCACGCTCGCGAAGTCGCCGCAATCCGCGATGCCTTCCCTCGTGATCCGACGCAACGGACGCAAGTTGGGCACGTTCCTCATTGATCATGGTGTCGTACTCGTCAACCGTGAAGAGGATAGATCCGTCGCTATTCAGGTTCTCGATGATTCCGGATTCATGCCGCAAAGACCACTTCACGAAGCCATAGTCGATGAACCTCTGCTCCGGATGAAAGTGTCCGGCATTGGGGCCTGGGGCAACGTTCTCTTGTTCGAAGCCGAATTCGCCAGTCCTCGGCCAACCGCGCGGCTCGCGCTGTATTTTCTGGATGAGACGGCGCTCTATGCCGTGTCCAGTGCCCTGTTTCCCGGCATCACCCGACACTTAGAGCTGATGGGCCTAGACGTTACGACAACGGGCACGGAAGAAATGCCACGACTCAAAGACAAGCTCGAATGGGATGAGCGTGCTTGGGGATGGGATCACACGCTCGACGGCCCCTATATCTTCTCGCCCGGCGAAAGTCCCGCACGCTCGAAGAGACGCACGATCACGGCGGCGGCGGCGGCTGGCGTCCCCGCAGAAATAGCGGCAGCCGTCGACGAGGTATTAGGAATCCCAGTCAAGGATCCGTTTAATCGCCGCAACACAACCCATTGGGAAGGCCAGCACGGCGTACTGAGTTCGTACGAGCTCGATAAGCTCCGGAGTTGGGCAACGGACGTGGCGCTGCCCGATGGATGGGAAGAGCACTGGCAAGCATCTATCAGCTTGTCGGCGCCTCACGCGCCCTCGCTGACGGCCCTTCGCCTACATGATGCGTATCCAGATTGGTGGGCGTCCCTACCCGTTGGCGGCATCCCTGAGGCGGCTCACGGCGTGTGGCTTCTTGGCCACCGTGACACATACCCAACTTGGATGCGCACCTCAGAGACCGGTCTCGAAGACGACCAGTTGAGCGCCGCTGTCGCGATCCTCGTGCGCGAGGTCAAAGACTTAGATTGGTTGGTTCCAGCTTCCCGAAAGAAACACGACTGTTGGCTTTGTGGCCGCGCTTTCGAACCTGGCATGCTTCCGGCGGGCCGCGTCGCGCAACTTGGAACCGCGAAGGTCTGTCACTTATGTTTGCGGATCGGCATGGGTGCACCACCTGTTACGAGTTCGCCGCTCAGGGAGTCCGGAGCAGCCGCCGCGGTCGCGGAGGTGGTTCGGCTAGCAGGACGCGTCATCTCAGCTTCGATGGTCGCAGACCTGGCAGCCGAAGGAAAGACAAGCCCCGAGAATCTGATACTGCTTCGCCATGCCCTTCCCGACACGACCGAACGCGGTTGGGGTAAGTGGTTGGCGCAAGCACGAGTTCTCGGCGAGGGATGGCGGCCGTCCCGTGGCTACATCAGCGTCGCCGCCGATGGGCACCCCTGTCGCTCCCTCTTCGAGCGCATCATCGACGACTACTTCTCAGCCCATGGCATTCAGCACGAACCGGAACCCCACTACCCGTATGACGACGAACTCAATCCGTTCGGCTCACGCGCTGACTGGCGGCTAGCGGATGGTCGTTTTGTCGAGGCAGCCGGTTTAATGAGCACTGCAGCGTACGCGGCGAAGATGGCGAAGAAGGTCGAGCTGGCTCATCGCTTTGGCATTCCACTCCTCGTGCTAACGGAAGCGGACTTGCCACACCTCCGAGAACTTCTTCCGCCCCCGAAGCAATCTTCGATTCCCTAACCGACGCAAGACCTCGGCTGGTTCGTTGGCGCCGCCATTCCTAAACTTGGCGAACGCAGCGCTCAGCGCTCACGCCTGTTTGTCGTTCAAGAACTCATACAACGCTAAACACCGGCATCAGCAAGCATCGTCACCAGCTTGATACAGAGCAGGATCCGATCCTCGGAATCGACGTTGCGGACGCCGTCAAACGTCTGCCGTACCAGCACGCGTCCGTCACCGATTGTGCTGAACTGTTTGAGCACTGATTCCGCGACGATCGACACGTCCTCACGCGCCGGCGACACGTCTACATGGAACCCGTCTTCCAGACAGCGGATCTCGATTCCCGATGCTTTGAGTGTCAAGCCCGGGTCGGACTGTCGGAACCAGCGAGGTTCGTCCGCGATCGGTCCGAGCGTGCCGTGAACCCAGGCAGCTCGCAGGAGCGCGTCGCTGAAATGGGAGACGTAGGAGCCGCCGTAGAGAATGCGGAGGCCCTGATAGGTGAAGCCACCGGTCGCGGCGTTGTAGGACTCGTTGTGGAAGTAGCCGTCGCCGACTGAACTGCGTGCTCCCTCGTACCGAGAGAGGTAGTAGCGCCAATCGAAGTACGACCGTTCCTCCCGCTCGGAGAGCCATTCCGCTCGGATCGTTTCGAGTGCCGCTCTCGATGTTGCCGACTCGGCGCCGTGCCTGGTCGAGTAGTCGTCGAGAAGGGAGGTGAGTGGATCGCGAATGAACGCAAGGTCGGCACGCTTGCCCGTAGTGAGCAAGTCCATCCAGGAGTCGTCCTTTTGCGAGTTGCCTAGCTGCCGAATCGTTCCGCCCCACTTCACATCACGGGAATAGTCGCCCATGGTCAAGAGCGCCGCGCCAAGCAGATCGCGGATCGGCCCCCCGCTTAGCTCGCTGAATGCGCGTGCCCGTGACGAGATCGATCCCGGGTCCAGGTCGAACGCTTGGATGCGACCTCTAACGAGCGAGTTGTCTTCAAGTTCATGGATCGCCGAGGCAGTTTCAGGGTGAGAATCCATCAGCTCCCACTTGAGCGCCTCATCCGCGACCCAGTAGTCGCGGAAGCCTGCGAGCCCTTCGATGGTGCCGTGGAGCATCAGCTTTTCGGTCGAAGCGACGTACTCCGACATGTACCGATCGCGGTCGAGAAAGGCCGCCGTAATGTTACGTAGCGACCGAAGGCGCCGATTCACGTCGCTCGCAGTGAGCAGATCACCTGCTTGTCTAGCGAGAATCACCGCGAAGAGGAGTAGCGTTTCCTGTGCGGAGAAGTCGTTTCCGTACCTGGTGATGCAAGCTCCGAACAGATCGTTCGAGGCTGAGAAGAGTGGCAACGACCCCTCTTGGTCGGCGCCCACCGCGAACAGTTCACGGAACACCGACGCTGGGTCCACGCCGACCCAGGTGTCGAAGGCGTGGAAGAAGAATTCGCGGTTCCGTTCGCTGTGTTCATTCGCGGGGTCTGCGAGTGCGAGCCGTGCGCGCTCCTCCAGCGGCAAGAGCCGGCCGGAGTCCTTATCCCGCCATTTTCTGTTCACGGAACCGTCGCGCCACTCGCAGATTTCAATGATGAACGCGAGGTACCGCATGAACTCGTCATCGACGGTCTTGTCGCCGCCGTACCGCTTCTCGTACTCCCACAGAATGTCCGCCCACGCCCCGTCGATGCTCTCCACGAGATGTCCGTGCCGTGCCCGATCGGCATCCTTGATGATCGCCTCGAAGTCGGCTTTAAAAACCTCAAACGATGTCAGCGGCTTCCCGCGGGAGTTCATCTTGATATAAAGATCCTCCCCATAATCCATATCGGTAATGGGAAGGAACAGGAACCAGATCGCTCCCGGCGACGAATCGGTGGTCCGGGTCTCGAGGCGCTGCCAGACAGCACCGAAGTCGCACTGCGAAGCGTCGAACCGCTCGTGGATGGCGTCGAGGATGACGAGCATCGAGGCGATCGTCGGATCCTGTCGCCAGGGATACACATACCACGGCTGGTCGGTGATCCAGGCGGACGGAGTCTGCGCTCCGCCTGGATACGGGTGTCTGGAGAGTGCCGCAGTGAAGCTTCGCGCCGTCGGCCGTGTGGCGTACGAGAACTTAAGCCACGCCGCCTGCGGATCGAGAGTTCGCGCAAGCGAAGCGACATACCAGTGAAGCAGAAACAGAGTCGTCAGGCGCTGTTGCCCGTCCAGGGGGCGGAGAACGCCCGACCGGACATCACCGTAGATGAAGTCCAGACCCATATCTTCATCGAAGGTAACTGCTCGGATGAGAGCGTCGAGGAAGCGCTCACGAATGATAGTCGTCTCGTCGTCCTCCCGGCCCTGCGCGAAGTCGCGCTGGATGATGGGAATCTCGACCTTCAGGATTGCAGGGCGATCGCTGACCGGGACGTCGAAGAGGCCAAGGAATGTTGTCGGATAGCCCTTCATACTTCACCTCCTGTTATTGGAGCCACGTCAGGTTCCAGGAAGTCTCCGACGATGTCGACGAGCCTGTCGTAGTAGGCGTCCTGGTCCTGCGGGCCCCAGAGCGACAGCTGCTGATCCGCGTCGGCGGTGTAGTACTTCAGGAACACATTGCGAGTGCAGGGCAGGATGTACGCACCTTGACCGTCGAGCTCGAGGATACGTTCACGCTTCAGCGCGAAGACGGCATTGTTGAGTTTGCTGTTGAAGTCGCGCTGGAGCAGTGCGAGGTTCTTCAGCCCATGGATCTCATCGCCACCCGAGTCGGCGCCCTCGACGCTGAAGAGCGCGAAAACCCGATCGAGGATCTCTCGAAATCCGGTGTCGTCAGTTCGAGTTGGTGGCATCGAAAGGTGGCCCTCCATCTTCGCCACAACAACATCGACAGGACTACGCGCAGCAGCATTCCAGTCCGTGCGGTTGATCTTCGCCAGATGGGCCTCGATCCAATCCCTGCGCTCCTTCTCGGTCTTAAGGTCGTCCGAGTTCTGAGCATGAATGTGCTCCAATGACCACCCCTGAGCGGCATAGGCAAAGAACGAGAATCTGCTGCCGGGGTCAGAGCTCCCGAGAACGGTCTGGACGTTCATGAGCAGCAAGACTCGTGTGCACTTTTCAGCGTCCTTCGGGTGGTCATAACGGAGCAACGAGACACCGCCGGCTGTCAGGCCGAGGTGGTTTCGCGTCCGCACCTGGAGATACTCGCGAAACGCACTGTGCATTTGTGCCTGTGATGCCTCGATGAGCTCCGAAATAGAGACGCCCGTCGCAACCAGATAGCCGACGCGATGGTACAGCTCACGGTCGTTGAACCAGCCGGTGAGCAGACCATGGCGCGCCACAACATCGTCCCAGAACACCGGGACACCGGCCTTAGCGACTCGATCGAGCACCTTGCCGAACGTCCAATATCGCGGTCGCGTCTTCAGGCCCGCGTTCGGAGTCATACTCTCGAACAGGAAATCGATGTGCGTCGACCGCTTTGTTGTTGAGCCAGTCAGGAACGCCCAAAAATGTTCGTTCCGCAGGTCGCGCTCAAAGCTGTCCCATTGAGCCGCGATCTCCTGCTGTCTGCTGGACTGGCCCCCTTCGGCTCCACTGTTCGACAGCACCAACGCCTTGATGAGCTCAGAGTCCGTAAGCGGGATGCGATCTCGATTCAAGCGGATGAAAAGATCGTTCGGATCCGTGCCGGCGGGCGCTTCATACCAGACGACGTACACCCACTTGGAGAGCGCGGAATGGACATCGATAGCTGCCTGCCCTGCGCTGCTTTGCTCGCCGAACCACTCGACGATGGCGTCGTACGCCGTCGCAATATGGTGGAAATCGATGTTTTCGTCGCGACGAGACGGGTCAAGGTCGTCAAGATACGCCCGACTGCCGTCTCGCGTTTCGTAGGTGAGAGAGTACGCGACCTCGGCGTCTGAGAACTTCGTCGCCACGTATTTAGTGATGAGGAACAGGGTCGTGAGCCGTTGCTGGCCATCGACGAGTTCCCAGTCGTCGCCGCGTCGAAGCACCACGACCGGCTGCAGAAAGTAGTCGCTCGGGAGTTCCCGACGCTTTTCCGCGGCTGACGCATTCGCCTTTATGTCGTCGAGGAGTCGCCGCACCTCATCTCGTCCCCATCGATATCCCCGCTGATAGGCCGCGACGAAGAACTCGCCTTCGACAAAAGGTTTGCCCGGCTCACCCTTCATGACAAGCCTGGGCTCCAGCGTCGCTTCCATCCATCTTCTCCTTTGCCAGCGAGCTACGAGGTGTCCCCCAGCGGTTTGTCACAATGATCGGGTACCGCCGGGGTCGCTCTGCAACCTCTGCGGCGGGAGCATCATTCTTGTGCGGAGGCGGTCAACTCCATCATCCTCTTCGAGTAGGTCTCGCCGTCAATCTCACCGGCGTCATATTGGCGCATCAGGTCGTCGATCTCGGCCTTCAGTTCTGCTCTGTCCATCTTGTCTCCCGATCCGTTGATTCAACTATGCTCGCTGTCGTGCTGCTCGTCTTAGTCGCCACTGGACCACCTGGATCGGTGACTTTGCGGCAACCAGCTTGGGCTCAGTGCTCTTCGTCCATCTCGTCCTCGGCCTCGCACCAATGATCTCCATCGTGCCCCTGCTGCAGTCGGCAGTGCACCCCTCCGAACTTGCGCCGGCCGTACGGGAAGTACAGGGCATCGCATCAGTCGTCTGAACCTGCCACGGGCATCCCTTCTCGCAGGCGTCCGGTGGACGCCGTCATCTGCACACCGAATGAGATGTCCGGCAGTAAGTGCGCACCTCAGAGCTGCTAACACTAATCCAACCGGCACGAACGACGCCTGGGACTGCTGACGGTTTAGTTGACTCCAACGCTGTGAGGATTTC
>NZ_JBQPQZ010000006.1:0-281842 GCF_052266695.1 Microbacterium zouquanmingi | reverse complement strand
TGAAAACCCCAAACAAGACGAGTCAACTAAACCGTCAGCAGTCCCAAGGGCTTTCGTTCCCATCCAGGTGGTATCCACCACTCACTGAGGTTTCGATCGGCAAGAGGCGGGGAGGCGAAAGCTCCACGGCCTCTTGTCGTGCCATGAGCACGCCTAGGCTGCGATCTCAGCCCATCCTAGCCAGCCCTCGACAATGTGTGCGTGGGTCGAGGAATCGCGCTCAGATCGCGTATCCCTCGACCGGGCCCTCCCAGTTTGGCTTCCAGCCAAGCGAGGGGGCTACATGCTTCGCGAACGACTCCAAGATATGTACACAATAAGCAACACCCAGTTGCGTGGGGATCGTGAGCATCAGCGTGTCAGCGGCCATGACCGCTTCGTCCTGCTTCAGCTGCGAGATCAGCGCATCGGGTTCAGCGGCGTAGGTCTTGCCGAACGTGGAGCGCATCCCGTCGATGATGCCGATCTGGTCGCCATTCTCGGCGCTGCGAAGCCCGAAGTAGGCCCGGTCCATGTCGTTGATCAACGGGAAGACGCTGCGGCTGACCGAGACCCGCGGAGTCCTCGTGTGACCGGCATCCTTGTAGGCCGCCCGGTACATATCGATCTGCTCACGCTGCAGCACGTGGAACTCCGCCCCTGTCGCCTCGGTGAGCAGCGTCGAGCTCATCAGGTTCAGGCCTTTGCGGCCGGTCTCCTCCGCGCTCGCGCGGGACCCCGAGCCCCACCAGATGTGGTCGCGCAGAGTCTCGGAGCGCGGTTCAACGGCAAGGTACCGGCCCTCGCCGACCTGCTGAGGATCACCCTGCACGACGCCTGCGCCGTCGATCGCCTCGAGGAACAGCTCGAACTTGTCACGAGCGATATCAGCCCCGCGCGGGTCTTCAGAACCGACGTACCCGAACGCCTCGTAACCGCGCAGCGCGGTCTCGGGTGAGCCGCGGCTCACACCCAGTGCGATGCGCCCGCGGGCGATGAGGTCGAGGGCAGCTGCCTCTTCGGCAAACTGCAGCGGGTTCTCGTAGCGCATGTCGATCACACCGGTGCCGACTTCGATGCGCTCGGTCTTCGCGGCCACCGCGGCCAGCAGCGGCATAGGAGACGCCGCCTGGCGGGCGAAGTGGTGCACGCGCATGTACGCGCCGTTCACGCCGATCTCATCGGCGCCGACCGCGAGGTCGATGTGCTGATGCAGCATCTCGCCGGCTGTGCGCGTGCCGGAACCCGGCACATCGGCGTAATGCCCGAACGAGAGGAATCCGAAAGCCTTCATAGCTTCATGCAACCGCATGCATACCCGCGGCATTCCCGGCCGTTCACCGAACCTCCGGCACCAGGAAGCCGTCGCGCACGAGGTCGCGGATGCGCGGCTCGAGCTCTGCCCACAGGTCAGCGAGCGACACCTCGAACAGATCAGCCAACGCCGCAACGATCTGCGCGACGGTGAGGTCGCCATCGCACGCGCCGACGAATCCGGCGAGCGCAGAATCCACCGAGATCGTCCGGCCGAACCCGCCGCCCTGACGAAGTTCGATCACGCTCGGGTCATCATCGCCGGGCATGTAGTGCCGCGCCTCGGTGACATCGGATGCCGTGACCAGGGTCTGCGGCAACCCCTCAGCCAAAATGTCATGAGCGGAAAGACCGTCGCGCAGCGCCCGCCCCGTGCCGGAGAGCGGCTGTGACAGTTTCTCGAAACGGCGGAGCGGCTCGTGACCTGCGGGACCGCGCCTCAGCAGCACGTACCCGAACCCGATGGCGGTGACCCCGCGGGCGGTGAAGTCGTCGAGCCAGGCTTCCAGCATTCGCCCGAATGCCTCATCGCGCGGCGTCGTACCGCCATCGCGGATCCACAGTTCCGCGTACCCCAGCGGAGTGAGCTCTTCACGCTCGATGACCCAAGCGTCGAGCTCGGGCGCGATCCACGATTCGAGACGGGAGAGACCGGTTTCTCCGGATGACTCCCAGTTGCCCAGCAGCTGCGCAACGCCGCCGGGCAGCAGGTGCGATGCGGCTGAGCGCACGAACTGCTCGACGAGCGCATCGCCGATCAGCCCTCCATCGCGATACTCATACGCGGTGACCCCGTCCACGCGCGGAGTGATCACGAACGGCGGATTCGACACGATCAGATCGAAGGCCTCGCCGGCGACCGGCTCGAACATGCTCCCCTGCCGGAACGTGATGTTCCCCACCCCGTTCAGTCGCGCATTCAGTGCCGCGAACGCCAGAGCACGCTCAGACACATCTGTCGCGACGACCTCACCAGCGTGCCGGGCGACCAGCAGCGCCTGGATTCCGCAGCCGGTTCCGAGATCCAACGCCCGTGAGACGGGTGCGGGAACGACGAGTTCGGCAAGGGTTCGGGATGCTCCACCCACCCCCAGCACGTGATCGGCAGGCAGCTCGGAACCCAGTGCCAGTTCGTCGAGATCGCTGGCGATCCACCACTCGCCGATGCCATCAGCGTCGACGAAGGACTGGGGCCTGATCAGCGCCGTGGGAACGACGTCTGCCTCTGACAGGCGCGCAAGTCCCAGAGCGACAAGACCGTCCACTCCCAGCCGTACCAGCGCCTCCGAGACGAGGGCAGTCGGCTGCGGCATCCCGAGTATGAGCAGCCGCCCGAGCGTTGCCAGGGCGCTCTCGTCACCGTCGACAGCGCGCAGCAGCGGCTCGCGCACGCCGCGGCCGAGAGCGTCATCGGCTTCTTCGCCCCACAGCATCCGAAGGGGTTCAGAGCGGAAGTCGGCCCCGTCCAGATCTGCGGCCAATGCCGAGATGAGAGCGGGATCAGGGATGGGCGGGAGCGCGTCGGACACGGCCGTCACTCTACGCGCCTTCAGGCAACCCTGAAGGCGCGCACCTAGAATTGCGGGGTCACAACTCACGGATCCGCCACCCCCGGCGCCCGAGGAAGACCAGAGACTTGATCAGCCCCCGAACCGGCAGACATGAGCGCGCGCACCGCGGCGCACGCGTCGCTGTCGTCTTCGCGCTCGCCTTCGGTCTCGTCGCCGCGCCTCATCTCGCCTCCCCCACCGCAGCAGTCGCCTCCGCAAATGACGCGAATGACGCGAATGACGCGAATGACGCGGCAGATGACAGCACGATCCAGCTCTCTCTGCGCGCAGGAGTGCACGGGGTGGTCCAGCCCGGCGCGCCCGTGACCGTTATCGCGTCGGTGCAGAATGACACCGATGAGGCTCTCACCGCCGGTCGGGTCACCGTCGAGCTGAACCGCACTGCGCTCTCGAGTTCCGAGGCGCTGACGGCGTGGCTCGACAGCGGCGAAGCGGCGGGGAGTTTCACGCCGCTCGGCACAGACGACTCGCTTCCGGTGCCGGAGTCCGAGAACATCACCGTGCCCGTCAGTGCGCCCGCAAGCACCGTCGGTGACCTCGCCCCCGGTGTGTACCCGTTGCGAGGATCACTGTCCACGACCGGTCTGTCGTCCGACGCCATCGCAAGCAGTGTGCTCATCGTCAACGCCGACAGCTCACGACAGATCACCGTTCTCGTGCCGATCACCACGACTCCGAAGGATGGCGCGCTACTCACTGCCGACGAGCTCACCGCGCTGACCGCTCCCGATGGCGCGCTGACCGCGCAACTGGATGGCGTGGCCGGAACCTCCGCGGTGCTGGCGATCGACCCCCTCATTCCCGCGGCCATCCGAGTGCTCGGCACCGCGGCTCCCACGAGTGCGATCACCTGGCTCACGCGACTCGAATCGCTCTCCAACGAGCGCTTCGCGCTGCAGCCCGGTGATGCGGATGCCACCGTGCAGGCTCGCGCGGAGCTACCCACGCTGCTCCAGCCACTGACGCTGGACTCGTACCTCGACCCGGCGAACTTCGCACCGACGAGCGACGCCGCGACGCCCACGCCTTCTGCGTCGGCATCCCCCTCGCCCTCCCCCACACCGAACGAACCCGAACTTCCCACCTACGAAGAGCTCACCGCGATCGCCGGCGCAACTCCCGGAATTCTCTGGCCGCTTGGGGACGTGCAGACCGCCGATCTGTCGACGTTCGACACCTATCTCGCCGCCGACGCGACGACAGTTCTGCCGTCGACGTCTCTGGCCGCCACAGCATCCGCACTCATCGATGTCGACGGTCATCAGGTGATGGCTGCGGATGCCGCAGCATCCGCCTCGTTCTCCGATGCTGCCGCGACGCGCGACGACGCGTCTCGCGAGAACGACATCACTGCCGGGATCGCCCAGCTCACCTATGCCGCCGCTGGCACATCGCTTCTCGTTGGTCTCGACCGTGATGAGACCCGCACATCTGATTCGCTGCGCGAGACGATTCTGTCGGTCTCTGTGATCGCGCAGCCGACGACGATGGACGATCTGCGCGCCGGCTCACCCGCGCTCAGCACCATCGCGGGTGAGCCGGGCGACCAACGCACCACCGCGCTGTCGGGCCTCCTCTCTGACGAGGGCCGGCTGACAGAATTCGCATCGATCCTCGACGACCCTGACGTGCTGCTGTCGCCGGAGCGGCTCAGCATCCTGCACCTGATCGGTGTGGGTGCTGCCTCGAACTTCCCGGCCGCCGTCACGAGCCACCGGATGGCAACCGTTGCGACCCTGAATGCCGTGGGGGTGCAGCAGCCGAGCCCAATCCAGCTGTTCACCTCCGCCGCTCCGCTGCCGGTCTGGGTGCGCAACGATCTGCCCTGGCCGGTGAACGTCATCCTCGACTCCCGCCCATCGGATGCCCGGCTCGACGTGCGACCGCGCACCGAGGTGACCGCGCAGCCGGCCAGCAATACACGAGTCAAGGTTCCAGTCGAAGCACGCGTCGGAAGCGGCGAGCTCGACGTTCATTTCACTCTCACCTCGCCCACCGGGGTGCACATCGGCGAAGACCAGACCGCGAGCGTGACAGTGCGCGCGGAATGGGAGAGCATCGGGCTCATCATTCTCGGTGGCGTCATCGCGATTCTGCTTGTCCTGGGTGTTATCCGCACCGTCGTCCGTCGTCGTAAGACAAAAGAATCGGATGCCGCGGCCCAGACCCCCATCGCGCCATAGTCTGCGCATCCCTGCGCGGGAATGCCACGCCGCTACCATTGGTTTGAAGCAGTGAGCGTCTGCAACGGCGAGAAGAGAGAGCACATGCGCAAGGTCATCATCATCGGCTCCGGCCCCGCCGGATTCACCGCGGCCATCTACGCGGCCCGCGCGAATCTCGAGCCCCTGCTCATCGCGAGCTCGGTCGAGATCGGTGGCGAGCTGATGAACACCACCGATGTCGAGAACTACCCGGGCTTCCCCGACGGCATCCAGGGTCCTGAGCTGATGGCGAAGTTCCAGGAGCAGGCCGAGAAGTTCGGCACCGAGGTCGTCTACGACGACGTCACGTCACTCTCTGTGGACGGGCCGGTCAAGAAGATCGTTCTCGGCAGCGGCGCAGAACACGAAGCGCAGTCGATCATCTACGCGACCGGTTCGGCGTACCGCAAGCTCGGCATCGAGGGCGAGGAACGTCTCTCCGGGTACGGCGTCTCGTGGTGCGCCACGTGCGACGGCTTCTTCTTCCGTGAGAAGACGATCGCGGTCGTCGGCGGCGGCGACTCGGCGATGGAAGAGGCCACATTCCTCACCCGCTTCGCCTCCAAGGTCTACGTGATCCACCGCAAGGACACGCTTCGCGCCTCGAAGATCATGCAGGAGCGTGCCTTCGCCAACGAAAAGATCGAGTTCATCTGGAACAGCGAGGTCGCCGAGATCACCGGTGGCGATTCGGTCTCTGGCGTGACGCTGCGTTCGACGGTCGACGGTTCTTCGCGCGAGCTCGCCCTCGACGGCGTCTTCGTCGCGATTGGCAACGACCCGCGCACGCACCTCGTGCACGACAAGCTCCAGCTCACCGCTGAGGGCACGATCTGGGTCGACGGCCGCTCCTCGCGCACCTCGGTGCCCGGCATCTTCGCCGCGGGTGACGTCATCGACCCTACCTACCGCCAGGCCATCACCGCTGCAGGCTCCGGAACGGTCGCTGCCCTCGACGCTGAGCACTACCTCGCGGATTTTGAGGATGCCTCGGTGGAGGTTCCGGCAGCCGAGGCCGCTGCGGTCATTGCCTGACGGGAACACGATAGACCTCTCTGCTGTTGCAGAGGGAGAACTTGAATAATTTCGACAGATAAGAAGCAGGAGAATCAGATGACTGCCAAGGTAACGAGCCAGGCAACGTTCGAACAGGACGTCCTGCAGGCTGAGGGCCCCGTTCTCGTGGACTTCTGGGCCGAGTGGTGTGGACCATGTCGCATGGTCGCACCGGTTCTCGACCAGATCCAGGCTGAGCACCCCGACAAGATCACCATCATGAAGCTCAACGTCGATGAGAACCCCGAGCTTGCGATGAAGTACCAGATCACGTCGATCCCGGCGATGAAGGTCTTCCAGGGCGGCGAGGTCAAGACGACCATCATCGGCGCCAAGCCGAAGCCCGCTCTTGAGCAGGATCTCGCCGCGTACATCGGCTGATTCCGCTCGCGAACCTGCAAAACCACGCCGAGACCACATCGAAACGATGTGGTCTCGGCGTGGTTTTGTCGTTTTGTTACGCGAGGGGCGTCATGCCTCGCGCCTCGCTACGAGGCGTCAGCGATCGACGCGTCCCAGAGGCGGTACCGCGCACCCTCATCGAGCAGTCGCCAGACGGCGGGTGTCAGCTCGGGATACTCCAGTGCGATCTGGCGCATGACGCGGTAGTTGCGGGCTGAGTTCGGTCGTACGCCGTTGTTCGCCGCAATGTTCTCGGCGCGCAGCAAGAAGACGACCAGCTCGTCGACGGTGGGGAGATCCTCCATGAATTCCCATGGATCCTCGCCGTTCAGTAGCCGCTCCTGAATGAGGACCGCGCGTTCGTCAGAAGCTTCTGCCCGCAGGACTTCAAGACTCGCGCGGCGCGGAACAGCTTCAGACATACCTCAAGCCTACGCGTGCTTTTTGCCTCCGCGGCGCGGCAGATTCACAACATCCGTCATGGTTTCGAGCTCTCGACCCTTAGTCTCTGGTACCTGGAAGTACACGAAGAAGAACGACACGATCGCGAAGAACGCGTAGAACCCGTAGGCGAAGGTCAGCCCGATCTCGGCAAAGGCCGGGAACGTCGTCGAGATGAAGAAGTTCGCCACCCACTGAGCGGCGGCGGCGACTGCCAGAGCACCGGCGCGGATGCTGTTCGGGAACATCTCCCCCAGCAGCACCCAGACCAGCGGACCCCAGGTGGCGCCGAAGAACACCACAAATCCGTTGGCGCAGATGAGGGCGATCAGTGACCACGGCTGCGGGAGGACGACGTTGCCGTCCTGCAGGGTGCCGAACGAGAAGGCCACGGACATCATGCCTAGGGTCACTGCCATGCCGATCGATCCGGTGAGCAGCATCGGGCGCCGGCCAACCTTGTCGACGAGGAGGATCGCGATGATCGTCACCACGATGTTCGTGATCGAGGTGATGACAGAGGTCATCAGGGCACTCGATTCGTCGAATCCAACCGAAAGCCAGAGTGTGGTCGAGTAGTAGAAGATCACGTTGATGCCAACGAACTGCTGGAAGACGCTCAGCAGAATGCCCACCCACACAATGGGCTTCAGGCCGAATTTGTCACCACGAAGGTCCTTGAGTGACTCTTTCTGCTCGACATTCAGCGTCTTGCGGATCTCTTCGATTTTGAGGTTGACGTCTGACTCACCCGTGAAGTCGTAGAGGACCTGCGATGCCTTGTCGATCTGGCCTCTGGCGACCAGGAACCGTGGAGATTCCGGGAGCCTGATCGCCATCACGCCGTAGACGATCGCCGGGATCGCCTCGACCATGAACATCCAGCGCCAGGCGTCGATGCCGAACCACAGCATGTTCGCTGCGCCACCGGCGATGGTCGCGAGAAGCGCGTTGGAGAGCAGCGCGGTGAAGATACCGGTGACGATGGCGAGCTGCTGGAGGGACCCGAGTCTGCCGCGGATTTTCGCCGGCGAGACTTCGGCGATGTACGCAGGGGCGATGACGGATGCCGCGCCCACCCCAAGTCCGCCGATCACACGCCAGATGATGAGGTCGACCACACTGAAAGCGAGACCTGATCCGATCGCGGAGACCAGGAAGAGAACCGCCGCGATGATCATGACGGGGATGCGACCGAGCTTGTTCGCGAGACTTCCCGCAAACCACGCACCGACGGCGCAGCCGATCAGAGCTGAGGAGACAGCGAAGCCTTGAAGTCCGGGTCCGAGCGAGAAGGCGCCCGCCAGAGCATCCACGGCTCCGTTGATGACCGCAGTGTCAAAGCCGAACAGGAAGCCGCCCAGAGCGGCCGCGATGCTGATTCCGATTACTCGTGCGCTGAAACGTCCGGGCGTGCGGCTTCCATCAGACATGTGTCCCCCTCGTTTGAGCCCACTCTAGGAGTCGTCGCGCATCAGGGCGAGACAAATCTGAATCGCGTCAGGATCCGTACTGTTCTTCACCGAGATCGCTGAGGATCCGGTTGAGGTCCTGGATCGACGCGAATTCGATCGCGACCTGGCCTTTTCGTGCGCCCAGAGTGATCTTCACTCGGGTATTCAGACGGTCACCGAGCTTGCCGGCGACCTCATCGAGATACGCACGACGTGCTCCCGGCTGCGGCTTGACCTTCTTAGAACCGGCGGCCGGCAGCGTCTTGGCGGCCTCCTCAGTCGCGCGAACCGAGAGGTCCTCGTTCACCACCTTGTCGGCGAGCCTCTGCATCTGCTCGGCATCGTTGAGTGAGAGCAGAGCGCGAGCGTGCCCCGCGGAGAGGACACCCGCCGCAACGCGCTGCTGAACGGGCACAGGGAGCTTCAACAGACGGATCGTGTTGCTGATCTGCGGACGCGAACGGCCGATGCGTGTGGCCAACTGCTCCTGTGTGATGCCAAAGTCTTCGAGAAGCTGCTGATAGGCGGATGCTTCTTCCAGCGGGTTCAGCTCGGATCGGTGCAGGTTCTCGAGGAGCGCGTCACGGAGGAGATCTTCGTCGTCGGTCTCGCGAACGATCGCAGGGATCATCTCGAGTCCAGCCTCGCGAGCAGCGCGGGTGCGCCGCTCCCCCATGATCAGTTCGTACTCACCCTCAGAGTTCTTTCGAACAACAACAGGCTGCAGAACTCCGAACTCACGCACACTGTGCACCAGCTCTGCGAGTTCGTTCTCATCGAAGTGCGTTCGCGGCTGACGCGGGTTCGGGACAATCGCGTTCGGATCAACCTGAATCAGATGGATGCCGGGAACCACTTCGAGGTCAGGCTCAGAATCAGCCGCGGGAGCGGTGCTCGCCGGCTTCGCTGCATCCGCGGTGATCGTCGCCCCAGGGAAGAACACGTCGACAGGCCGGGTCGCCTGATCACTTGTAGGGATAAGGGCGCCGATTCCGCGGCCCAATCCGGTGCGCTTCGCCATCAGTTCTCCTTGCTCTGCGTCTTTTTGGACGCGATTTCTACAGCGGCCTCGCGATACGCGATCGCTCCGGCGGATGCTCCGTCGTAGGTGATCACCGTCTGGCCGAAACTGGGTGCCTCAGACACACGGACAGAACGCGGAATAACCGTGTTCAACACCTGCTCTGGGAAGTGATTGCGTACTTCATCGGCGACCTGCTGCGCGAGACGGGTCCGTCCGTCGTACATCGTCAGCAGGATGGTTGACAGATGCAGTGCGGGGTTGAGGTGCTTCTGAATCATCTGGATACTGCCGAGCAGCTGGCTCAATCCTTCCAGCGCGTAGTACTCGCACTGAATCGGGATGAAAACCTCGGTTGCCGCGGCGAACGCGTTGATCGTCAACAGTCCGAGCGATGGCGGGCAATCGATGATGATGAAGTCAATGGGGTGCTCAGCGAGATACTGATCCAGTGCTCCGCGGAGGCGATGCTCTCTCGCCACCTGCGAGACGAGTTCGATCTCTGCACCCGCGAGGTGAATCGTGCTGGGCGCACACACGAGGTTTTCAGATTCCGGACTCTGCTGCAGAACGTCAGCGAGCGGAACCTCATTGATCAGCACGTCGTAGATGCTCTGGGTCTCAGCATTGTGCGGAACACCGAGCGCGGTCGACGCGTTTCCTTGGGGATCCAGATCGATCACCATCACCTTGGCGCCCAGTGAAGCCAGCGCCGAAGCGATGTTCACGGCGGTCGTCGTCTTTCCGACGCCACCCTTCTGGTTCGACACCGTGAGAATACGGGTCTCTCCGGTGAAACTGACCTTCACATCTTCGAGATTGCGACGACGGGCCGACAGATCAGCGATCTCTCTCGCGAGCGGCGTATCCATCCCGAATGCATCGTTCGGTGCTTGCTTCTCGGATTGTTTCACGTGAAACATCCACTCCTCTCGATGGCCGCGTTCCACTCTACTGGGGTCTTCCGACAGGGAGATCCACGTAGTGGCCAGCCTGTGCAGAACTCGTGCGAGCTAGCGATTGTCGCCCGAATGTTTCACGTGAAACATTGGCTCTTCACTTGTGTAGCGACCGTGTACGGGATCAGCCACGTACGGTTGCTCGAATGACTCGTGTCGACTCCGACAGAGTGTCCTCGCCGAGCACCTCGACACGCACGTCGCTCAGTCGGTACTTCTTGATCTGCTTTGCTGCTGCAGTGATCTCAGCATCCGCATTCTTGCCCTTGAGGAGGACGAGTTCTCCGCCATCGCGCACGAGCGGCGCTGTCCAAGGCACCAAAGTGCGCAGCGCACTCACAGCACGAGCCGTCACGACGTCGAACTGAGTCGGCGGCACATCTTCCGCGCGTGACCTCAACACCGTGACGTTCTGCAGATCGAGTTCGGCCACCTGCTCATTGAGCCAGATGACACGACGCTCCATCGGCTCCACCAACGTCCACGACACGTCCGGGCGTGCGATGGCCAGGACGATGCCTGGGAGTCCCGCACCTGAACCGATGTCCGCAGCAGAACCATGGAAGAGGGGAGCGGAAATCGCGCTGTTCAGCACATGACGGGTCCACAAACGTGGGAGTTCGAGCGGGCCGATCAGACCGCGCTCTTCACCCTGAGCAGCAAGCGCGGCAGTGAACGATCGTGCCAGTTCGATGCGATCACCGAACAGTGCGTGTGCAGCCTCGGGCTCAACCTCAACAGTCATGAATGTTTCACGTGAAACATCAACGACGACGGATGACCGTGTGGCGGTCCGGACCCTCGCCGTATGATTCCGAAACGAGGTCGCGGTCAGCGACGACATCGTGCACGAGCTTGCGCTCGTAGCTCGACATTGCGGGCAGGGATGCCTGCGATGCACCCTCATCAAGCTTGATCACTGCAGCGTCGACTAGCTTCTCGAGCTGACGACGACGAGCGTCACGAGATCCGCCAACGTCGAGGATCAACCGTGAGAACGCACCGGTCTTGCTCTGCACTGCGAGGCGGGTGATCTCCTGCAGTGCCTGCACGGTGTCGGGGTTCGAGAGCACCGAGATGCTCTCATCCTCGGATTCAACCGACACGTACGCACGACCCTGTCGCACGTCGAGGTTCAGATCGCCGTCGATGTCTGCGATGTCGAGAAGCTCTTCGATGAAGTCCGCGGCGACATCGCCTTCGTGCTCCAGCTGATCAGCGGTCTGCTCAGGGCGTTCAGTCACGTTGTCAGTGGCCATCAGTTCGAGCCCTTCTTCTTCGCGCGCTTCTTACTCACAGGCTGCTGGCGCTTGTACGCCTCCTGCTTCGCCTTCTCTGCTTCTTCCAGCATCCGCTGCTGTTCTGCCTCGTACGCCGCCATCGGAACAACCTTGCCCGAGGCGTCGATTGCCTTGCCCTTGCGAGCCAGACGCTCTTCGCGTGCCTTCGCGGCTTCAGAACCCGGGGTAGGCATCTCACGGATGACGAGGAACTGCTGAGCCATGGTCCACAGGTTCGAGATGAACCAGTACACGACGACACCCAGCGGGAAGAAGACACCCGAGAAGATGAAGCCCAGCGGCAGCACGTAGAGCATGATCTTCTGCATCTGGTACGCCTGGCCGGTCTTGGCCTCGGGCGACAGGTTCTTCGAGATAATCTGCAGCTGCGTGAAGAACTGCGAACCGATCATGAGGACGACGAGGATCACCAGCAGCACGATCGCGACCGTGTTCTGCGTTTCGACGGCCTGGCCGAGCGTGCCGTGCAGCGAGACAGAGCCGAAGATCGTCGCGTCGTAGAACTCCTGGGTGAGTTCGGCGCTGAGCAGTCCTACGCCACCGAGACCCTGCGTCGCGTGCTTCGTGACGTCGTTGAGCACACTGAACAGCGCGAAGAAGATCGGCATCTGCACGATGAGCGGCAGACAGCTCGACATCGGCGAGGTGCCGTGCTTCTTGTACAGGCCCATCGTCTCGCGGCTCATGGCCTCCCGAGAGAGCTGGTCTTTCTTGCCTTTGTACTTCGCCTGGATCTTCTTCATCTCCGGCGCGATCTCCATCATCTTGCGCTGGCTCTTGATCTGCCGCACGAAGAGAGGGAACACCGACGCGCGAACGACGATGACGAGGCCGATGATCGAAAGGATCCACGTGATGCCGGATGCCGCGGGAAGCCCCACCGCGGTGAACAGCCAGTGCCAGGCGACGAGGATGAGCTCAACCGCCCACTTGAGCGGCCAGAGAATGGTGCCGAGCAGATCGAATCCGCCGCCCCCGGTGTTAGGTGTCGGCGTCGCTGAGGCGAGCAGAAGGTCAAGACCCACTGATCAGTCCTTTCGGGAAGGTACGACGAAACCTCGGGGGGTCAGGTCGTATCGGAAATGGTCGTGGGGGCGAACGTCATCAACGCCGCCCTTGGTCCAGGGGTTGCAGCGCAGGATGCGCCATGCCGAGAGCAGAGCTCCCTTGATCGCGCCGTGCTGCTGAACCGCTCCTACAGCGTAAGCCGAGCACGACGGATAGTAGGCACACACATCTCCGTAGATCGGTGAAATCACGGTGCGATATGCGGTGAGGAAACCGAGGACCAGATTGCGTGGGACCAACGGGATGCCGCGCGCGAGGTCGCCACCGTGGAGGTGAGCAGAGCCCATTGCATACGAAGGCAGTGCGCTCATGCGGCATCCGTCTGTCGGCCAAGCCTGCCGAGGCAGCGCGTCACATCTGATCTCAGCTCGCTGAAGGATGCGGTTGCAGACGCGGGAAGGGCACGGATGACGACGTCCGTGCCCTGCGGTACTTCTGCGATCGCTTCTGCGCACACGGCCTTCAGCCGTCGGCGCACGGTGTTGCGGATCACAGCGGTACCCACCTGCTTGCTGATGATGAACCCGAACCGGGGTTCACGTGCTTCACCGGTCGTCAACATCGAGGTGACGACCCGGGCGCCCCCGCACCGGACACCGCGACGGACGACCGACTTGTAGTCAGTGCCTCGCGTCAGTCGGAACGGACGGGCGAGCACGAAGCTTAAGCCGAGAGCTCGGTGCGGCCCTTCGCACGGCGAGCCGCAAGGATGCCGCGGCCGGCGCGAGTGCGCATGCGGGCGCGGAAGCCGTGCTTCTTGGCACGACGACGGTTGTTGGGCTGGAAAGTACGCTTGGTCATGGAATCACTCCGGGAATGGCTGTCACCGGATGAGTACGACCGGAGACATTGGGGAACTGCCCAGATCCGGGCATAAGTCAACCGATTAAGGGTACGTCTTGACAGCGCAGAGAGCAAATTCTCCGCGCGAGGGCTCAGGCCTGTGCATCTGCCTGCAAGCCAATTATCCACAACCTCGACACACGCGGCGTGCAAGACACACCCCCGGTTTTCCACAGGCAGGTTGCTGATAACGGCGCGGATGACTACCGTGGCATCCGAAGTTATCCACAGGGGGAATGCACGTTTCACTGCTCCTCCGACAACACCCGCCTGGAGCACCATGTCCTCTCCTGCCCAGCCCGACGTTCCTATCTGGGCAGAGGTCACAGAGCTCCTCGATCAGGATGAGCGCGTCACCCCGCAGCTGCAGGGGTTCTTGAGCCTCGCCGTTCCCGCCGGCGTCATGAGCGCGACGCTCTATCTCGACGTCCCCAATGATCTGACCGCCGCACAGATCAACAAGCGCCTGCGGGTGCCGATCATGGAAGCGCTCGCCCAGCTCGGAGAAGATGTCACCTCCTTCCGAGTCGTCGTCAATCACGAACTCGCCGAGCAGCCCACTGCCCCCATCGCCGTTGCCGACTTCGGTCGACCAGAAGCACCCCGAACAGACATCAGCAACGAACTGCCGACCCCGCTGCGTCACGAGTCACGGCTGAACCCGAAATACACGTTCGACAATTTCGTCATCGGACAGTCGAACCGCTTTGCCCACGCGGCAGCGGTCGCTGTCGCCGAAGCACCCGCGAAGGCGTACAACCCGCTGTTCATCTACGGCGACTCCGGCCTCGGCAAGACTCACCTGCTGCACGCCATCGGTGATTACGCGCAATCGCTCTACACCGGGGTAAAGGTGCGGTACGTCTCGAGCGAAGAATTCACCAACGACTTCATCAACTCGATCGCGAACAACCGCGGCTCTGCTTTCCAGGCCCGCTACCGCGATGTCGACATCCTTCTGATCGATGACATCCAGTTCTTGCAGGGTCGCGCCGAGACGCAGGAGACCTTCTTCCACACGTTCAACACCCTGCACGATCACAACAAGCAGATCGTGATCACCAGTGATGTCGCACCCAAGCACCTCACCGGTTTCGAAGACCGCATGCGCAGCCGCTTCGAGTGGGGCCTGATCACCGATGTGCAGGCGCCTGACCTCGAGACTCGCATCGCGATCCTCCGTAAGAAGGCGCAGAGCGAAGCACTACACATTCCCGATGAAGTACTCGAGTACATCGCGACGATCGTCTCGTCGAACATCCGCGAGCTCGAGGGCGCGCTCATCCGCGTCTCCGCCTTTGCCAGTCTCAACCGCTCCGCGCTCGACATCTCTCTCGCGCAAACCGTTCTCCGCGACATCGTCGACACGGCCGAAGACAACATCATCTCGCCGACCGACATCATCACGGCGACGGCGCAGTACTTCAAGCTCACGGTCGATGACCTCTACGGATCCAGCCGCTCACAGCAGATCGCCACTGCTCGTCAGATCGCGATGTATCTGTGCCGCGAACGTACGAACCTGTCCCTGCCGAAGATCGGCCAGCTCTTCGGCAACCGCGACCACACGACGGTCATGTACGCGTACAAGAAGATCAGCGACCTCATGAAGGAACGACGCTCGATCTACAACCAGGTGACTGAAATCACCACGCAGCTCGGTCGCCGCTGAGTTTGACGCGCGGGGAATCACCCCTCAAAATGCCCCTTTGCACATGTGGATAACTTGTGGATGAATGTGCCTCAGGTTCGGGACGAATGTGTGCGAATCCCCAGAACCTGTGGATAACTCTGGTTTGAGCGGATGCTGCGCCAGACCCGTATTCACGCGGTTTCCTCAGGAATTCCACAACTCACACGTGTGTAGTTCCTTACTCGCGATTGATATCCACCGAGTTATCCACAGTATCCACAGCTGTTAACAATGTTAAGAAGTTAATCCTCTAGGGCTGACATCCGATCACCTCGAAGATGTGAAAACTTGGGCGTATGGCGCGATCGCGCTGTGGGGATACGATGGGAACCCCTGAGGTGAGCCGATGTCCCTCAGGTCTTGTAATTCACGACGAGGGAGCGCCAGTGAGGTTCCAGGTCAACCGCGATGTATTCAGCGAGGCTGTGTCCTTCGTCGTCAAGCTGTTGCCACAGCGCAATCCGCAGCCGATTCTTGCCGGTGTTCTCATCGAGGCAGGCGCAAACGGACTGACGCTCTCGGCATTCGACTACGAGGCATCCGCTCGCACGACGATCGACGCGACAGTCGACACACCGGGCACGATCCTGGTGCACGGTCGTCTACTCTCCGACATCGCAAGCCGGCTTCCGAACGCTCCGATCGAGATCGCCGTCGAAGAAGACGGCGGGATCTCCGTGACGTGTGGATCTGCGCGGTTCATGCTGGCAGCCATGCCAGTGGAGGAATATCCCTCGATTCCCGAGGTCTCCGGATCTTCCGGTGTCGTTCCCGCTGACGAGTTCGCAACGGCAATCGCACAGGTCGGTTTCGCAGCATCCCGCGACGACGTGACTCCTGTGCTCACCGGTGTGCAGCTCGAGGTCTCGGGCCAGAACCTGAGCCTGGTCGCCACCGACCGCTATCGCGTTTCACTGCGGGATGTTCCGTGGGATGGCGAAGCATCCGAGCAGACCGCGCTCGTTCCCGCTCGCACGCTGACCGAAGTCGGCAAGACCTTCGGGCATGCCGGCACGATCCAGATCGCGTTCTCCGGAACCGGTGACCGCGAGATCATCGCCTTCACCGCGGGCAACAAGACCGTGACGTCGCTGCTGATCAAGGGAAACTTCCCGCCTGTGCGCCGGCTGTTCCCCGAGCAGACCGACCACTACGCGGTTGTGAACACCGCGGATCTCATCGAAGCCGTGCGCCGTGTTGCGCTGGTGCTTGACCGCGCAGCTCCCTTGCGTTTCACGTTCAGCTCCGACAACGTGACGATGGATGCTTCGGGCAGCGAGCACGCTCGTGCATCTGAATCCGTCGACGCTCACCTTTCCGGTGGCGACGAAGTGACGCTCGGACTGAACCCGCAGTACCTGACCGAAGCTCTGAGTGCGGTCAAGAGCGAGTTCGTCCGCGTGACATTCACCTCCAGTGACAATGCGAACAAGCTGAGCCCGGTGCTCATCACGAGCCAGACCTCGGTTGACCAGGCGGGTCTTGACTCGTACAAGTACCTCCTCCAGCCGAACCTGCTGCTTCGCTGACCCTTCGATCACTGAGCCTGTCGAAGCATCAGGGACCGCAGCGTCGCGTTGTCAGAGCCCGAAGGTAGGCTGACTCCGTGATCGTGGAGCACCTGAACTTGGTTGATTTCCGCAATTACGCGACCGCAGATCTTGCTCTGCTTCCGGGTCCGAATGTTCTCGTCGGACGAAATGGTCAGGGCAAGACGAATCTGGCCGAGGCGATCGTGTTCCTTGCGACACTCGGCTCGCATCGGGTCTCATCGGATGCACCGATGGTGCGAGACGGTCACGAGTTCGCTGTCATTCGCGCCAGACTCTCGGTCGGCGATCGCCGGGTCCTCGTCGAGGTCCAGATCAATCGACAGGGTTCGAACAAGGCGCGGATCAACGGTTCGCCATCGAAGACGAATGAACTTCCGCGCTACGCGCATGTGGTGCTCTTCGCCCCGGAAGACCTCCAGATCGTGCGCGGCGACCCGTCTTCACGCAGGAAATTCGCCGATCAGCTCCTGATTCAGCGCACTCCGCGCATGACCGGGGTGCTCGCCGATTACGACCGGGTGCTCAAGCAGCGCACTGCGCTGCTGAAATCCGCCAGGGCGCGCGGCATCCGAGGCGAAGCGCTCACGACGCTCGAAGTCTGGGACGACAAGCTCATCGCGCTCGGCTCTGAGATCATCGATGCGCGTCTGCGCCTGGCATCCGATCTGCAGCATCCGCTGGCCGCGGCATACTCCGCGATCGCCGGTGCAGATCACAGTCCTGAACTCGAATGGGCGTTGTCGGTGAGTGGGGCAGACCCCGAAGAGGGCGAGGTCGATTCACTGCCGCAGACCCAGCGCACCAAACTCGCCGAGATGTTCCGTGCGGCTCTTCTCGCCAAGCGGCAGCAGGAACTCGACCGCGGTCTTACCCTCGTCGGACCGCACCGCGATGATCTTCTGATGCGCGTGCGCGATCTTCCGGTCAAGGGTTATGCCTCGCACGGTGAATCCTGGTCAGTCGCACTTTCTCTGCGCCTGGCATCCGCTGAGCTTCTGCGCGCCGAGTCGCCGGCAGGTGATCCGGTGCTCATCCTCGACGATGTCTTCGCCGAACTCGACGCCGATCGTCGCCAGCGATTGGCCAGTCTCACCGCGGGATACGAGCAGGTCATCGTCACCGCTGCAGTCGAGGCGGACATTCCCGAACCGCTGCACCGGCATGTCGTGCGGATTGACGCGGGTACGATCAGCGATGACCGGGCAGTCGATACCGATGACCGGGCAGTCGATACCGATGAGGGGGATGCATCATGACCGATGCCGAAGTCCCCGAGACCATCGGAACTTATCTGCGCCTGCGCGGACTGAAGCCGAGTTCGAAGAGCTGGAAGCGCAAGCGTCGCATCCGCGATGACGACGACAACGCTCCATTCACGCCCGGGCGCGATCCCGGCGCACTGGGCGCTGTGCTCGACAAGCTCAGTCGTGATTCAGGGTGGGAGATCACTCTCGCCCGCGAAGATCTCGTCCGTCAGTGGGCAGATCTCGCCGGAAGCGACACCGCAAAACACTCCGAACCCGTATCTCTGGAGAACGGGATGCTGACGGTGAAGTGCGACTCGACGGCGTGGGCGAAGAACCTGCAATTTATGCGGGCGACCATCCTCACTGAGATCGGAAGACGTTATCCGCACGCGGGTGTCGACAACCTCCGTTTCATCGGCCCGGACGTTCCTTCTTGGAAATGGGGTCCCAGAGCCGTCCCAGGGCGGGGCCCGCGCGATACCTACGGGTAGGACACCGCGAACGGGGTCCGGATCGATTTCAGGGCCACACACGGGCGCCCAGCGACGTGAAACGCTCTGATGAGGGTAGACTGGGCTTTCGAGATATCGATGTGGAGAATGCCCTCTGATGACGCCTGAAAATACTGCTGACGAGCCTGAATCCACACCCGGAGAAACCTCGTCGACGAATGCCGCGGCGAAGCCATCTGGTGACTACGGCGCCGATCAGATTCAGATCCTCGAAGGCCTTGAGGCCGTTCGCAAGCGGCCAGGTATGTACATCGGCTCGACCGGTCCTCGAGGGCTCCACCACCTCGTGTACGAGATCGTCGACAACTCCGTTGATGAGGCGCTGGCCGGTTACGCCGACACCATCATCGTGACGATGCTCGCTGACGGCGGCATCCGCGTCGTCGACAATGGCCGCGGCATCCCCACAGACCCGCACTCTTCCGATCCGAACAAGTCGACCGTCGAGGTGGTGCTCACGATCCTGCACGCCGGCGGAAAGTTCGGCGGCGGCGCGTACGCGGTCTCGGGTGGCCTGCACGGCGTCGGCTCCTCGGTCGTCAACGCGTTGTCCACCCGCTTCAACGTCACGGTGAAGCAGAAGGGCTTCGCCTGGCACCACAGCTTCGGCAATGGCGGAACCCCGCTGCAGAAGCTTGAAAAGGGCGAGCCGACCGACCAGACCGGGACCGAGATCACGTTCTGGCCGGACCCTGCGATCTTCACCGAGTCCGTCGAGTTCGAATACGACGTGCTGCGCACCCGCTTCCAGCAGATGGCTTTCCTGAACAAGGGTCTGCGCATCGAGCTCCACGACGAGCGCGAAGGATCCACGTACGAAATCGAAGAAGAGGGCACCACTGTCACCAGGCAGCGCGGTGACGTCTTCTTCTACGAGCGCGGTCTTGTCGACTACGTCGAGTACCTCAACCGCGTGCGTCGTGCCGAAACAGTGCACGACGAGATCATCGATTTCGAAGCCGAAGACACGACTCGCAAGATCTCGCTCGAAGTGGCGATGCAGTGGACGACCGGATATACCGAGAACGTCTTCACCTACGCGAACACGATCAACACTCATGAGGGCGGGACGCACGAAGAGGGATTCCGCGCCGCGCTGACCACCCTGGTCAACAAGTATGCCCGCGCGAACAACCTTCTCAAGGAGAAGGACGACAACCTCTCCGGCGACGACGTACGTGAAGGTTTGACCGCTGTCATCTCTATCAAGCTCGGCGAGCCGCAGTTCGAGGGGCAGACGAAGACCAAGCTCGGCAACACCGAAGCGAAGGCCTTCGTGCAGAAGGTCGTCGGCGATCAGCTCGGTGACTGGTTCGATCGCAACCCCACCCTGGCCAAGAGCGTGATCCGAAAGGCGATCGACGCGGCGACCGCGCGAATGGCAGCGCGCAAGGCTCGTGAGACCGCTCGTCGCAAAAGCGTCTTCGAGTCGGCTGCCATGCCCGACAAACTCAAGGACTGCACGAGCAAGGACCCCTCGATCAGCGAGATCTTCCTCGTCGAGGGTGACTCGGCCGGCGGCTCCGCTGTGCAGGGACGCGATCCGCACACGCAGGCGATCCTGGCGCTTCGAGGCAAGATCCTCAACGTCGAGCGCGCGCGCCTTGACAAGGCGCTGGCGAACAAAGAAGTCCAGGCGATGATCCAGGCCTTCGGCACTGGTATCGGCGAGGACTTCGACATCGAGAAGGCCCGCTATCACAAGATCGTTCTGATGGCGGATGCTGACGTCGACGGCCAGCACATCACGACACTGCTGCTGACGCTGTTGTTCCGCTACATGCGCGGGCTCATCGAAGCGGGCTTCGTATACCTGGCCATGCCGCCGCTGTACCGACTGAAGTGGACGAACCAGCCGCACGAGTACGTGTACTCGGATGCTGAGCGCGACGCACTGATGAAGCACGGTCTCGAGAACGGCAAGCGCCTTCCCAAGGACTCCGGCGTGCAGCGCTACAAGGGTCTGGGTGAGATGAACGCCAAGGAGCTGTGGGAGACCACGATGGATCACAGCACGCGAACTCTTCGCCAGGTGACCATCGAAGACGCAGCCTCCGCGGACGAGATCTTCAGCGTGCTGATGGGTGAGGACGTCGAGTCTCGACGTGGCTTCATCCAGCGCAACGCCAAGGACGTTCGCTTCCTCGACATCTGATGCTCAGGCATTCACTGCGACCGGATGCTTCGACAAGCTCAGCAAACGAAAGAAACACATGACTGACGAAGAACGCCCCGAGCCGGTTCACGAACACGGCAAGATCGACCAGGTCGACCTGCAGTCCGAGATGCAGCGCAGCTATCTCGACTACGCGATGGCCGTCATCGTCGGTCGTGCGCTGCCGGATGTCCGCGATGGTCTCAAGCCCGTGCACCGCCGTGTGATCTTCGGCATGTACGACGGCGGCTTCCGCCCCGACAAGTCCTTCTCGAAGTGCGCCCGCGTCGTCGGTGAAGTCATGGGTCAATACCACCCGCACGGTGACTCGGCGATCTACGACGCCCTCGTCCGTCTCGTGCAGCCGTGGTCGCTGCGGTACCCGCTCGCACTCGGACAGGGAAACTTCGGTTCCCCCGGAAACATGGGTGCTGCGGCCCCGCGTTACACCGAGACGAAGATGGCTCCGCTCGCGCTCGAGATGGTGCGCGACATCGAAGAGGAGACCGTCGACTTCCAGGACAACTACGACGGTCAGACCCAGGAGCCGACTGTCCTCCCGGCGCGCTTCCCGAACCTGCTGGTCAACGGCTCGGTCGGTATCGCTGTCGGTATGGCGACGAACATCCCCCCGCACAACCTGCGTGAGGTGGCGGATGCTGCGCTCTGGGCGCTGGACAACCCCGAGCTTCCGCGGGAAGAGCTCCTCGAGGGCCTGATCAAGCGCATTCCAGGCCCGGACTTCCCCACCGGAGCCCAGATCCTGGGTTCCAAGGGAATCCACGAGGCGTACCGCACCGGTCGCGGCTCGATCACGATGCGCGCGGTGGTCGGCGTCGAAGAGATCCAGGGCCGCACGTGCCTGGTCATCACCGAGCTCCCCTATCAGGTCAACCCCGACAACCTCGCGGTGAAGATCGGTGACCTGGCCCGCGACGGCAAGATCACCGGCATCGCCGACATCCGTGACGAGACCAGTGACCGCACCGGTCAGCGTCTCGTGGTCGTCCTCAAGCGGGATGCTGTCGCCAAGGTCGTCCTCAACAACCTGTACAAGCACACGCAGCTGCAGGACAACTTCGGCGCGAACATGCTCGCGATCGTCGATGGTGTTCCGCGCACCCTCGCGCTGGACGGCTTCGTCTCGCACTGGATCACGCACCAGATCGACGTGATCGTGCGCCGCACGATCTTCCGCCTGCGTAAGGCTGAAGAGCGCATGCACATTCTGCGTGCGTACCTGAAGGCGCTCGACGCGCTGGACGAGGTCATCGCGTTGATTCGCCGCTCGCCCACGCCGCAAGAGGCGAACGGGGGCCTGCAGACACTCCTCGACATCGATGAGGTCCAGGCCGATGCGATTCTGCAGATGCAGCTTCGCCGCCTTGCCGCTCTCGAGCGCCAGAAAATCGTCGACGAGGCCACCGAGCTCGAAGCGAAGATCACCGACTACAAGGACATCATCGCCAACGAGTCTCGCCAGCGCGGCATCATCCGCGAAGAGCTCGAGGGGATCGTCGACCGCTTCGGTGACGAGCGTCGTACGCACATCCTGCAGGGCTTCGACAGCGATGTCTCGATGGAAGACCTCATCGCTGAAGAAGAGATGGTCGTCACTGTCACGCGCGATGGCTACATCAAGCGCACGCGCAGCGACAACTACCGCTCACAGCACCGCGGCGGCAAGGGTGTCAAGGGTGCGCAGCTGCGCGCAGATGACATCGTCGAGCACTTCTTCGTCACCACGACGCATCACTGGCTGCTCGTCTTCACCGACAAGGGCCGCGTCTACCGCACGAAGACGTACGAGGTGCCAGAGGCCGGTCGCGATGCCAAGGGCACGCACGTCGCCAACCTATTGGCGCTCCAGCCCGACGAGGGCATCGCGCAGATCCTCGCGATGCGTGATTACGACGTCGCGGATTACCTCGTCCTAGCGACCCGTGAGGGTCTGGTGAAGAAGACGCGCCTGAGCGAGTACGACACCAACCGTCAGGGCGGCGTCATCGCCATCCGTCTCCGCGAGGAGGACGAGCTGGTCAGCGCGATGATCGTGGACGCCTCCGACGACATCCTGCTCATCAGCAGCAAGGGCATGTCGGTGCGCTTCCAGGCGACCGATACGGCGCTGCGTCCGATGGGCCGAGCGACAGCGGGTGTCACCGGAATGAAGTTCAAGGGCGAAGACCGTCTGCTCTCAGCATCCGTTGCCACTCCCGGCCAGTTCGTGTTCACCGTCACCGACGGCGGCTACGCCAAGCGCACGATCGTCGACGAGTACCGCGTGCAGAACCGCGGCGGATACGGCATCAAGGTCGCGAAGCTCAACGATGACCGCGGGGTCCTCGCGGGTGGTCTGATCGTCGACGAGAGCGACGAGGTCTTGGTGGTTCTCTCCAGCGGCAAGGTGGTACGCTCTGCCGTGGCCGAGGTGCCAGCGAAGGGTCGAGACACCATGGGTGTCCTGTTCGCCCGAACGTCCGAGAAGGACCGGATCCTCGCGATTGCTCGCAACGAAGAGCGAGGCCTCGAAGAAGATGAGGCGGGTGCGGAGTCAGCGAACGACGCCCCCGAGTCGGCACCGGCCCCCGAAACGACTGAGACCATCGAGGAAAGTAACGACGAATGAGCACAGTAGCTGACAAGCTCGCGAAGAAGTCCACACGCAAGACCGGTGGCAAGCAGGTCCGCCTGCGCCTGGTCTATGTCGACTTCTGGTCGGCGGTCAAGCTCTCGTTCCTGGCTGCGGTCGCGCTGGCGATCGTGACCATGGTCTCGTTCTTCCTGATCTACCTCGTGCTGCAGGCGACGAACCTCATCACGCAGGCGGACTCCTTCGTGGGGAACATCACGGACGGTTCGGTTTCGCTCGCGTCGCTGCTGGGGCTTCCCCAGGTGATGGCGTTCGCCGCTGTCGTGTCGATCCTGAACCTGATCGTCTTCACGGTTCTCGGCGCAGTCGTCGCCGGAATCTACAACCTCGCAGTGAAGGTCACCGGCGGACTGCTCGTCGGCTTCATGTCCAACTAGCGGACTTTCTCGTACGAATGGCGGGTGCTTCGGCATCCGCCATTCGTCGTCGAGGCGACGTCAGACGATCCCGGTGGTTCCGAGAAGCGTGCCGATCCCCCAGGTGGCGACCAGCGCGAGCGCTCCTCCGATCACCAGCCTTGCGGCGGCTCGCACAGGGGAGGCGCCTCCGACGCGGGCTGCGACAGCTCCTGTCGCAGCGAGGGCGATGAGCACGGCGACGAATGTCACCGGTACCCGCCACTGAACCGGTGGAAGCAGTATCGCCAGCAGCGGCAGCAGTGCACCGATGGTGAAGGAGACTGCGGATGAGAGTGCGGCGTGCCAGGGGTTGACGAGGTCGTCCTGATCGATGCCGAGTTCTACCTCGAGGTGCGCGGATAGCGCATCGTGCTCGGTGAGTTCGATGGCGACCTGCCGGGCGGTGTCTTCGCTGAGTCCGCGCTGCCGGTAAAGATCGGTGAGTTCGTCGAGCTCTTCGGCCGGCATGGTGCGCAGCTCTTCGCGCTCCTTCTCGATCAGTGCACGCTCGGTGTCGCGCTGACTGCTCACTGAGACGTACTCGCCGAGGGCCATCGAGATGGCGCCGCCGACGAGACCGGCGATGCCGGCGACCAGCAGCGCGGAATTGTCGGTGGTCGCGCCGGCGACACCGACGACGAGGGATGCCACCGAGACGATGCCGTCATTGGCGCCGAGCACGCCGGCGCGAAGCCAGTTCAGCTTTTGGCCTATGCCTGCACCGTGCGGTTCCTGCGGATGCGATTCGCTCACGGTCCCATCTTCGCCGATGGCTCGCGGGAAAGGTGACCTTGACGAGTAGGGAAAACCCGAACGCGATGATCCGGTTGGCTCGGTGTCGCGCGTTGCGGTTGGCGGCCTACCTTTGAGACATGACCACTCCGCCTGTCCCCCCAGCACCGGCCACCGCGCCCGCCGCAGAGCCAGCCGCATCGCCGGCTCCGCAGCGTTCTGCGACGCCGCTGCGCGTGTTCTTCACCGTCCTACATCTGGCTGCCCTCGGCGTCATCGGCGGCGGTGTCATCGGCATCCTCTCCGGTCTGCTCGGCGCTGGTGCCGGTCTGCTCTTCGCCTTCGGGATCGGAGCGTTGTTCCTGGTTGGCCTCGTCTACGCCCTGTACGGCGTCGGATGGTTCGAGGTGGTCCGCGTGCGCGGGCTCTACGGTCTCGACGTTCCCGACCTCCAGCACCGTCGTCGACAGTCCCCCGGGTTCGGCGGATGGATCCGTTCACTCGGACGCCAGAGCATCGATGGACGCATGTGGCGCGCGGTCGCGAGCTTCGTCATCGCCTGCGTCTTCGGCGCCCTCGTGCTCAGACTGTTCTGGGGCCTGGTGTGGTCGGCGATCTTCGCCTTCACGCCGCTGTTCGCCCGTGACGAGGTCGCCGGTCCCTTCGGAAACCTCGTCACCGCGGGGTGGGCAACAGTTCTCGGCATCCTCGGCGTTCTCGCTGCAGCAGCCGGCATCATCGGACTCGCTCTGCTGGATCGGACCATCGCACGATCCCTCGTCATCCCCAGTCACAAGGCGGAACTCGTCGAGCGGGTGCGGACCACCTCCGCTCAGCGTGAGGGCGCGGTGCGCGCGGCAGATGTCGAGCGCACCCGCATCGAGCGCGATCTGCACGACGGCGTTCAGCCGAGGCTCGTCTCCGTCGGCATGACTCTGGGACTTGCGCAGCAGAAGATCGACGCCGACCCGGATGCCGCGAAGGCACTGATCTCAGAAGCGCACACATCCACGAAAGCGGCGATCACTGAGCTGCGACAACTTGCCCGCGGCATCCATGCTTCTGTTCTCGATGATCGAGGACTGGATGCCGCCCTGTCGGCCTTGGCCAGCAGATCACACATTCCCGTGCACCTCGACGTGCGCATGGACGGAAGGTGCAGCAGGGATGCCGAGGCTGCGGTCTACTTCTCGATCGCCGAGTCGCTGACGAACGCTGCCAAGCACTCTCGCGCGAGCGAGTGCCGAGTGGTCGTGCGACTGCGCGACGGCGGCACACTGTGGGCGCGCGTCGAAGACAACGGCGTGGGCGGCGCACAGGTGCAGCCCGGCGGCGGTCTCGACGGAATCTCGAACAGGGTCCTCGGGGCGGGTGGCGACATTCGCATCGACAGCCCCCAGGGTGGTCCGACAGCACTGGAAGTGAGCGTGCCATGCGCATCCTGATCTGTGAAGATTCCGTCCTGCTGCGCGAAGGCCTCGTCAGGCTTCTCGAAGACGCCGGGCACGATGTGGTCGCAGCGCTCCCCGACACCATGGGAATCACCGAGGCAGTGCAGAACACGAATCCCGAGCTCTGCATTCTGGACGTGCGGCTCCCGCCGACGTTCACCGATGAGGGGATCCGGGCGGCGCTCGGCCTGCGCAAGACTCATCCTTCCCTGCCGCTGCTCGTGCTCTCGCAGTACGTCGAGGAGCGGTACGCCAGCGATCTGATCGCTGCGCAGGGCGGGCCGCTCGGATATCTACTGAAGGATCGTGTGGCAGATGTCTCGGAGTTCCTCGCGTCGGTGGAGCGGATCGCAGAGGGCGCGTCGGTGCTCGACCCAGAAGTCGTGGCCCAGCTGCTCACGCGTCGCAATCGTGACGATCGGATGCTGCAGCTCACCGAGCGCGAGCGCACGGTGCTTTCCCTCATCGCCGAGGGGAAGTCGAACCAGGCGATTGCGAGCCTGCTGTTCCTCTCGGCCGCGAGCGTCGAGAAGAACATCACCGCGATCTTCCAGAAGCTCGGCTTCGAGCAGGACGAATCAGGCAACAGACGAGTGCTCGCAGCTCTTGCACACATCGAGAACACCGGTGGCGGATCGCCTGCCGGAAATGACATTCAGACAGGATCAGGACGATGAACGACGACCAGCGGAATCTGCAGGGTGGGCACGAGGTTCCCCCGACTCCCCTGGGCCGTGAGCCGCGCGGTTCAGGCGGGCGCGCCACAGCGATCGCGCTCGCGGTCTTCGGCGGAGTCGTGCTGCTCGGTGCGGGTGGAACTGCCGCCTTCGCTGCGACTCACGACCTGCGGGAAGCCGCGCATCCGAGAGGTGCCGGTGCGCAGAGCCAGAGCGTCAGCGTCGACGGCGTCGGGAGCCTGAGAGTGGATGTCGCCGGCAGCGACGTCACCGCCCGGTTCGGCGACGTCGACGAGGCGACGCTCGAGGTCGACGGCAAAGGCCGCAGCGACTGGACGCTGGAACGGGACGACGACGAGCTCGTCGTCCGCAGCCCGGATCGCGGATTCGGGGGGTGGTTCGACCTCGATTGGTTCGGCGACGACTGGCTCTCCGAAGAGACCGTCATCTTGACGCTGCCGGAGAGTCTGAATGACGGGCGCCTGGATGCGGAGTTCACACTCAGCGCTGGAAGCCTCGATATCGACGGAGCGTACGACGAAGTCGACATCGAGGTGGGCGCTGGTGCGCTCAAGATCGACGGATCGGCGAAATCGCTGGATGCCGGCGTCAGCGCGGGGCGCGCAGACATGGCACTTGCCGGAGTGACCGAGGCCGACTTCACGGTCTCCGCCGGCAAGATCGTGGCCGAGCTGATCGACACGACGCCGAGCTCGGTATCAATCGATGTCAGTGCTGGATCTCTTGATCTGACGGTGCCGGATGACGCGTACCGCGTGGACCAGGAAGTCAGCGCTGGATCGCTGGATAACCGGCTCGACACCTCGAGCCAATCGCGGTTCGTGATCGACGCGTCGGTGTCGGCCGGGAGTGTCGTCCTGCGCGCGGGAGACTAAACGGCGCCGATTCGGATTTTCTGAAAATCTCAGGTAAAGTCTTGGAGGTTGACGGGGCTATAGCTCAGGCGGTTAGAGCGCTTCACTGATAATGAAGAGGTCCCAGGTTCAAGTCCTGGTAGCCCCACGTTTTACACTAAAATTGAATACCGCAAGGGGCCTTAGCTCAGTTGGTAGAGCGCCTGCTTTGCAAGCAGGATGTCAGGAGTTCGAATCTCCTAGGCTCCACAGATGAACCCCCGGAATCGTCCAGATTCCGGGGGTTCTGCAGTTTCCACATGTTAACAACTCCTGTTAACAACTCGGGTGTGCTCCGCGTCGCCCGCCCAGGTCGCGAAAACGGCCGCTTTGAGCGCGCCTAAGCGGCTTATTTTGCGACCTGAGCGACTCCTTGCACGGGGGAGTCACGCGCGGCGCCGGCGCACTCCGTCGGCCAGTTCGGCGAGGGCTGCGGTCGTGGCATCCCATCCCATGCAGGCATCCGTCACACTCTGTCCGTGGGTCAGGCGTGTGCGTCCAGCCGCGATGTCAAGCTTCTGTGCTCCGGCGACGAGGTTGCTCTCGAGCATGACGCCGGCGATTGCCGCACCGTCAGCAGCAATCTGCTCCCCCAGCTCGCGGGCCACGACGGCCTGCCGCACGTGGTCCTTGCCGCTGTTGGCGTGGCTCGCGTCGACAATCACGCGAGGAGTGAGCATTGCGGCACCCAACCGGCGCGATGCCTCTGCCACGTGTGATGCGTCGTAGTTGGGGCCATCGGCGCCTCCGCGCAGGATGATCGACGTGTCGGGGTTGCCCGTCGTCGCCACCAGACTCGCCCGCCCGTCCTCACCGATCCCGAGGAACGCCTGCGGAGCGGATGCTGCGGATGCGGCATCCAGCGCCACCTGAAGCCCGCCGTCGGTGCCGTTCTTGAAACCGATCGGCATCGACAGGCCAGATGCTAGCTGGCGGTGGATCTGGCTCTCGGTGGTGCGTGCGCCGATGGCGCCCCACGTGATGAGGTCGGCGGTGTACTGCGGGCTGATCGGTTCGAGGAACTCCGTTGCACACGGCATCCCGAGGGCTGTGACGTCACGCAGGAATCCGCGTGCCATGCGCAGTCCGGTCTCGATGTCATGGCTGCCGTCGAGGTGCGGGTCGTTGATGAGACCCTTCCAGCCGATCGTCGTTCGTGGCTTCTCGAAGTAGGTGCGCATCACGATCAGCAGATCATCGCGGTGTGCCTCGGCCTCCCGCACGAGCTTGCCGGCGTACTCGAGACCCGCCGCGGTGTCGTGGATCGAGCAGGGACCGACGACGACGAGCAGGCGATCATCCTCCCCCGCCATGATCGCGCGCACTTCATCGCGCGTGCGAGCGACAAGAGCAGAACGCTCATCGCCGATCGACAGCTCAGCTGCGATGTCGCCCGGAGTGGGGAGAGTGGTGAATTCGGCGACGTGCAGGTCTGCGGTGGATTCGGTGGCTGTGATGGTGCTCATGGGTCCTGTCCTCTGTCGGAGACGGACCCCCGATGCAGAGCCCGCCGAAACGGCGAAAGCCAGAGCAAATGCTCTGGCTTGTCGGCTCTGAAGGTTGGTGGGCGCTACTTCTGCACCGGCCCCTCCAGAGCCGACTCGAAATACGCATACCAACGGGTTGTCATGCGAAAGACACTACCCCATCCGCTGCCCCTCGATTCCACCAAACCTGCAAAACCACGCCGAGACTGCAGCGAATCGACGCCGTCTCGGCGTGGTTTTGCAGGTTTGCGAGGGCGGGGGCGAGGGCGGGGGCGAAGGCGGGGGCGAGGCTCCGTCAGCGCAGCGGCGTGAAATCGCGGTTGGCGATGTGCTCCGGGCGGGGAGACTTCGCGGCGAACGGATCCACCAGCGCGTTCTCGACGCTGTTGAACACCATGAACACATTCGATCGCGCGTACGGGGTGATGTTGTTTCCCGAACCGTGCATGATGTTCGAGTCGAACCACAGTGCAGACCCTGCGGCTCCCGTGAACTGATCGATCCCGTACTTCTCGGCCAGCGCAGTGATGGCGGCGTGACTGGGCACACCTGCCTCCTGCGCCTGCAGCGACTGCTCATGGTTGTTGTCGGGCGTCTTGCCCACAGCCGGCACGAACGTGCGGTGCGAACCAGGCATCACCATGAGCCCGCCGTTGAATGGATAGTTGTCGGTCAGTGCGATCGACAGACTCACCGCCCGCGGCAGCGGCATCCCGTCTTCGGCATGCCAGGTCTCGAAGTCCGAGTGCCAGTAGAAGCCGGTGCCCGTGAAGGTCGGCATGTAATTGATGCGGGTCTGATGCAGGTACACCTCTGACCCGACGATCTGCCGGGCCCGATCAAGCACCTTCGGGTCACGGGCGAGGGCGTCGAGCACGCCGCTCAGCTTCTCCACCTCGAACACCGAGCGCACCGTGCCGGTGGTGCGTTCGGTGATCATCCGAGGGTCATCCTGTAACGCTTGATCCGCGGCAAGTCGATCGAGCTCACTCGTGTACAGCGCAACGTCATCGCCGGAGATGAAATCGTCGATCATTGTGTATCCGCGCCGCTCATGAGCTTCCAGCTCGGCCTCCTCGAAGGGGCCGTCGCCGTCAGAACCCCACACAGCGGGCTGCGTGCGAGCGATGAAATCACTCGGTGTGGCCAGTCGGGTCGGGAACAGGTCCTCTGCGGACGTCGTGGTTGTCATGCTTCGTTCTCCTGTCTCTTGTGCGGTGGTGGGTAGTGCGTGCGGTGGCTCAGGCCGGTTCGGTCACCAGCGGGTACACGCCGTTCTCGTCGTGCACCTCGCGCCCGGTGACCGGCGGGTTGAACACACACACGACCCGCATCTCGGTGCGCGGACGCACCTCGTGCTTGTCGTGGTCGTTCAGCAGGTACAGCGAGCCGGGTGCGAGCTGGTGCGTCTTGCCGTTGGCGAGTTCGGTGATCTCTCCCTCACCGGCCACGACGAACACGGCCTCGATGTGGTTCGCGTACCAGAACCGGCTCACGGTTCCCGCGTAGAGCGTGGTCTCGTGCACCGAGAAGCCCACCTTCTCCTTCGCGAGCACGATGCGCTTGCTGCGCCAGTTCTCGGTCTTGATGTCGGCGTCGGTGTCGGTGATCTCGTCGAGTGTGCGGACGATCATGCGGGGGTGTTCTCCTTGTCTTCGATGTCGTTTTCGATGGTCAGGTTGGCGTGCGCCGCGGCATCCGGGTCCGGTTCCCCGAGTACCGCACACACGGACTCGTCGATGATGCGCAGTCCTCGAGCGAGCTCGGCATCGGTGATGGTGAGCGCGGGAAGGATCTTCATGACCTCGCCCTCTGGCCCTGAGGTCTCCATGAGCAGCCCGCGCTCGAACGCGGCCCTGCAGACGGCATCCGCCAGCTCACCCGAGGGGAACTGCAGTCCGCGGGCAAGCCCGCGTCCCTTCGCGAACAGCTCGTGCTGCGGGTAGCGGGCGGCGATCATGTTGAACCAGCCCTCGACGCGTGCGCCCTTGGTGATCGTCGCGTCGCGCAGCGCGTCATCGGACCAGTAGCGGCGCAGTGCCGCGGCGCCGGTCGCGAACGCGGGACCGATTCCGCGGAAGGTGCCATTGTGCTCGCCGGGCTGCCAGATGTCGAGTTCCGGCTTGATCAGGGTCAGCGCCATGGGGATGCCATAACCACTGATCGACTTCGACAGGCATACGATGTCGGGGACGATGCCGGCCTCTTCGAAGCTGAAGAAGTCCCCGGTGCGGCCACAGCCCATCTGCACGTCATCGACGATGAGCAGCACTTCGTGCTTCTTGCAGAGTGCTGCCAGCTGACGAAGCCATTCGGCACGCGCGGCGTTGATCCCGCCCTCGCCCTGCACCGTCTCGACGATGACGGCTGCGGGTGTGTTCAGGCCGCTGCCGGAGTCTTCGAGCAGGCGCTCGAAGTAGAAGAAGTCCGGGTAGTCGCCGTCGAAGTAGTCGTCGAAAGGCATCGGTGTCGCGTGGACGAGCGGCACACCTGCTCCGCCCCGCTTGAGCGAGTTTCCAGTGACGGAGAGCGCACCGAGCGTCATGCCGTGGAAGGCATTCGTGAAGTTGATGACCGATTCGCGACCGGTGACCTTGCGCGCGAGCTTCAGCGCGGCCTCGACGGCGTTGGCGCCACCGGGGCCAGGGAAAACGACCTTGTAGTCGAGGCCGCGGGGCTCGAGCAGCACCTCGTCGAACGCCTCGAGGAAGTCACGTCGGGCCGTGGTGAACATATCGAGCGAGTGCATGACACGGTCATCGGCCAGATAGTCGATGAGGACCTTCTTCAGCTCAGGATTGTTGTGTCCGTAGTTGAGCGCTCCGGCACCTGAGAAGAAGTCCAGGTACTCGGCGCCCGACTCGTCGTACATCATGCTGCCGACGGCCCGGTCGAACACGACCGGCCACGAGCGCGAGTAGCTGCGGACTTCGGATTCCAGCTGGGTGAAGATATTCATTTGGGGTGGTTCTCCTCCTTGTTGTCGTCGTGCGGGGAGTGCACGCCGCCCGAGGTCGGGCGGATGGCGACGGCTACATCGGCGGACCGATCTCGTACAGCCGTTCAGGATCGTGGAGATCGGCATCCGGCCCCTCAAGGCTCAGATGCGCGGTCTCGAAAAGGGGAGTGACGGTCATCGGCGCATTGCCCCAGCGGTTCGCGAGGCTGCGGAAAGTGCGCTGCGAGGCGACGTTGTCGTCGGTGATGGTCGTCTGCAGAGTCCGCACGGCGGTCTCGCCGGAGTCGTGAATCAGTGAATCGAGCATCCGCCCGGCGAGGCCCAACCCGCGGAACCGGGCGTCGACGGCGACCTGCCAGACGAAAAGGCAGGAGGGGTCGGCAGGACGCCGGTAGCCCAGAACGAAGCCGGCCGGATGCTCGTCCACGAGGGCGATCCGGCACGTCGAGGCGAAATCCCTGGCGTACAGAACGTAGGCGTAGGAGGAGTTCAGATCGAGTGTCTGCGAGTCGCGCGCGATGCGCCAGAGGTCGATGCCCTCATCGATGCGTGGGGGACGAATCAGGCTCGTCCTGCCTGACTGCGCATCGATATGCGCAGCGTGTGGTGACCTTCTCGGCTCAGTCGAGCCGGCGGAGGTCAGAGAGTGTCACCATCCCAGATCGGGGCGCACGTAGAGATAAGAAGCATCCTCTCCACAGTGTCACGCTGACCGCTCGACCTCAAATCAGCGTGCCGCGTGACGCACTTGCTCGGCGAGGAAGGTCAGATCGGCATCGGTCAGCGTTGTCACGGCGTACGCCGTCGGCCACACGTTGCCATCGTCGAGCTGGGCGGCGGTGTCGAACTCGAAGGTCGCGTAGCGCACCTTGAACTTGGACTTCGGCTTGAAGAAGCAGACCACTTTGCCCGCCTCGTTCGCCCACGCGGGCATGCCGTAATAGGTCTTCGGGATCAGGTGAGGCGCGTTCTCGGTCACCATCGCAGTGAGCTTCTCGCCCAGCATCCGATCTTCGTCCGGCATGTCCGCGAGCTTCGCCTGAATCTCTGCCGCACCCTCGGTGCGCGCCTCTTCTGGACTCTTCTTCGCGCGCGAGCGCTTCGTCTTGCTCTCGACCAGCTTGGCTTTCATCGCGTCGCGTTCTTCGTCGGTGAAGTTCTTCTCGGTCATCGGGTTCTCCTTCTCAATGGTGATCCGAGCCTACGAATCAGTCGGGCCGAGTGCTTCTTGATTTCTGACCAGAACGCCACCACCCACTATGGGATCCTGTGTGAATGACTTTCTCGAACACTCGCGCCGGTCGCCGCATGATTCGCAGGATCGCCGCAACTGTCCTCACCGTCGGTTCTCTCGCTCTGGTCACCGCATGCTCCGCACCGGAACCCGACGAGAAGCCTGTGAACGGCACTGAAGCAGCGCAGCCGACCGCGAGCGCAGCCGATGTGGCCTGGGCGTCTCCTGTGGAATGCACGACGCTCGACCTCACACCAGGAGCCACGTTGGACGGTCAGGGTCTGGGTGCCTGCGTGCAGACGGCGCTGTCTAGCTACGGCAGCGGCCGGGAGTCAATCGCGGGAGGCACGGGAACCGGTGAGATCGTCTTCCGTTACACGCCGCGATTCGAGTTTCAGGGCACTCTGACAACCTCCGAAGGCGATGTGCACATGACGTTCATCGATGACTCGATGTGGATCGACCGCGGAGCCGGGTGGATCAGAGGTGATGTGACCTCCGAAGATCTCGAAGAGCAGATGGCGGGGGTCGCCGGTGAGCTGTACAGGGTCTTCTCGGACCCATCGATGGCGGCAGAGATGATCGGTTCGAGCCCAACCTGGGTTGTCGGGCCGGTCGAGGATTTCCCGTTGGGAGACGGTACCGTCTCTTCGTCGCATCGGATCACCAGCAGTGCGGGGTTCTCATGGAACGAGATCCCGATTTCTCAGTACTCGGTGTGGTTCGAAGCCGACTGGACGCCTACTGGCAGCGAAGCGACGATCCAGATGATGGGCATCAGTGATACGACACGGCAGACCTACTACGACCTCGGCGAGCCCGTCGAGATCACTCCGGTCGGCTGATACGAGACTGACCCACGCTCACTGTGGTGTGGGATGCTGGGGCGCATGAGCGCACTTCCGCACGATGACGTCGATCCTGGTGGTCTTCTCGAGTACTCGGTGGTCTTCACAGATCGTTCCCTCAACCACATGTCCGCCCGATTCGTCGAGGCGATGCCCCAGATCCTGAGCATTCTGGAAGAGGCGTACAACGCGCATACGTCGGCGATCGTCCCCGGCGGCGGCACCTACGCGATGGAAGCCGTGGCGCGCCAGCTCGCGACCGGACGACGTACGCTCGTGGTGCGCAATGGCCTGTTCTCCTTCCGGTGGTCACAGATTCTGGATGCCGGCGGCATCAGCGACGACGTCACGGTGCTCACCGCACACCCCGAGAGCGACGACGTGCAGTCGGCCTGGACTCCCGCACCGATCGAGAGCGTCGTCGCAGCGATCCGCGCTCGCCAGCCGGAGGTCGTCTTCGCGCCGCACGTCGAGACCGCTGCGGGAATGATCCTGCCCGACGACTACATCCGCACTCTCGCTGAGGCGACGCACGAGGTCGGCGCTCTGCTGGTGCTGGACTGCATCGCCTCCGGTGCGATGTGGG
Source organism: Microbacterium zouquanmingi (assembly GCF_052266695.1). Lineage (NCBI taxonomy): Bacteria > Bacillati > Actinomycetota > Actinomycetes > Micrococcales > Microbacteriaceae > Microbacterium > Microbacterium zouquanmingi. The sequence continues at coordinate 247,130 of NZ_JBQPQZ010000006.1, read as the reverse complement.
TCGACATGAAGGCGCTTGGCGTCGACGTGCTGCTCAGCGCACCGCAGAAGGGGTGGAGCGGAACGCCGTGCGCCGGGTACGTCATGCTCAGCGAGGCGGGTCGGGATGCCGTGATCACTCGAGCATCGACCAGCTTCGCGATGGATCTCGCCAAGTGGCTGTCGATCGCCGACGAATACCGCGCGGGACGTGCGGCGTATCACGCGACCATGCCGACGGATGCGCTGCTGCGCAACCTCGGTGCCATGATCGAGACGCGTGACCGTGGCTTCGAAGCCCTGCGTGACGCGCAGATCGAACTCGGCACGCGCGTGCGCGAGCTGCTGGCGTCGCGCGGGCTGGCGTCGGTTGCGGCATCCAACTGCGCAGCCCCCGGTGTCGTCGTCGTGCACACCGACGACCCCGCGCTGAAGTCGGGCGCGGCGTTCAAGGAGCAGGGGTTGCAGATCGCGGCCGGTGTGCCGTTGCACTGCGATGAGCCGGCCGGTTTCTCGACCTTCCGCCTGGGCCTCTTCGGCCTCGACAAGCTCGCTGACGTCGACGGCACGATCGCGCGGCTGGAGACGGCACTCGACGCGATGGGGCGCTGACCCGCGTGCTACTGTTGTCCAAACCGACTAGACGGTATGGACAACAGCGCAAGGAGGCGCCATGCCCGCAACACGCTTCGACGGCACCGTTTCGCTGATCACCGGCGCGAGCCGAGGAATAGGCTTCGCGATCGCCGAGCGGATCGTCTTTGAAGGCGGCTCGGTCGTCATCACCGGCCGCAAGCAGGAGGCGCTCGATGCCGCAGTCGCTGAACTCGGAACCGCCGCAACAGGCATTGCCGGACGAGCCGACGACGCTGAGCACCGCGCCGCGGTCTTCGCGCACATCGCCTCGCACCACGGCCGCCTCGACCACCTGGTGAACAACACCGGGATCAACCCCGTCTACGGTCCGATCGTCGATGTCGACGCAGACGCTGCGCGCAAGATCCTCGAGGTCAACGTCGTCGCGGCCCTTGACTGGTCGCGTACGGCGCTCGCCGCTGGGCTCACGCGCAGCATCGTGAACATCGCCTCGGTCGCGGGTCTCAGCGCGAGTCCTGGGATCGCGTTCTACGGCATCTCCAAAGCCGCGCTCATCAACCTCACGATTCAGCTCGCCTACGAAGTCGCCCCGAAGATCCGGGTCAACGCCGTCGCTCCCGCCGTGATCAAGACGGCCTTCGCCAAGGCGCTGTACGACGGGCGCGAGAGCGAAGTCGCCGCCGGCTATCCGCTCGCGCGGCTCGGTGAGCCCGCAGACGTCGCCGGCCCGGTCGCCTTCCTGCTCTCTGAGGACGCGGCATGGATGACCGGTCAGACGCTGTCCATCGATGGCGGAGCCAGCATCCGTCCACTGTGAGAGTCGGCACGCACGCACCACGGACAATCGTGTTTCGCGGAAAGATGAGGGTATGAAGGATTCACACGTCTCAGAAGACGTCATGCGCGCTGCGGTCGAGCTGTTCTCGACCAAGGGCTATGCGAACACCAGTGTTCAGCAGATCGTCGAGGCCGCTGGCGTCACCAAGGGTGCCATGTACCACTACTTCGAGTCGAAGGACGATCTGCTCTTCGGTATCTACGACTCCCTGCTCTCACTGCAGAAGGAGCACCTCGACAAGATCATCGCGGGTGGCGGAGAGGTCGACGAGGTGCTGCGTGCCGTGTGCGTCGACGTTCTCGAGACGTCGATCGATCACATCAGCGCTGGTGCCGTGTTCTTCCGCAGCATGCACATGCTCTCCGAGCCGCGCCAGCAGGAGGTGACCCGTCGCCGTCGCGCGTACCACGACGAGTTCGCGGCCCTCATCGAGCGCGGACAGCGCGACGGCATCTACCGCAGCGACATCCCCACCGCGCTGCTCGCCGCACACTTCTTCAGCGACCTGCACTACCTCTCGCACTGGTACTCCGCGGAGGGCCCGGAGGGAAAGACGCTCATCGCTGAGCAGATCACCGACCTGTTCCTGACGAGTCTGAGGAGAACGGATGCCATCCCACACTGAAGTCCCACAGTCCATGCGCGCCTGGCAGGTCACCCAGCTCGGTGAACCGCAAGACGCGCTGACGCAGCAGAGTCTTCCCACTCCGGTGCCGACCGACGCAGAGGTGCTCATCCGCGTCGCCGCGGTCGCAGCGAACTTCCCGGATGTGCTGCTCGCCCGAGGCGAATACCAGGTGAAGCCAGAGCTCCCCTTCATTCCGGGGGTCGAGTGCAGTGGCACGGTCGCCGCTGTCGGAGCCGGAGTCACAGCCTTCCAGATCGGCGACAGGGTTGTCGCCGGCAAGATCGGAGTGCTCGCCGAATACGCGGCGGTGGATGCAGCATCCGTCCACCCCATTCCGGACAGCTTCGACTTCGTCGCGGCATCCGGACTCAACATCGCCTACCAGACCGCGTGGTTCGCCCTGCATCGCCGGGCAGAGCTGAAGGCGGGCGAATGGCTTCTCGTGCACGCCGCCGCAGGCGGGGTGGGCGCTGCCACCGTACAGCTCGGCGTCGCCGCCGGCGCACGCGTGATCGGCGTCGTCGGATCTGAGGAGAAGGCCGAGGTCGCGCGCGCTGCGGGAGCAGAGCATGTCATCCTGCGCGGCGGCGACATCGCCAGTGAGGTCAAGCGCATCACCGAGGGTCACGGCGCCGATGTCGTCTTCGACCCGGTCGGTGGCGCGGCATTCACCGCGTCCACACGCGCTGTCGCTTTCGAGGGCCGCATCGTGGTGATCGGTTTCGCGAGCGGCGAGATCCCGCAGCTCACCGTGAGTCACGCCCTCGTGAAGAACTACGCCGTGCTCGGCCTCTACTGGGGGCTGTACCAAGAGCGGATGCCGCACCTCGTGGATGCTGCGCATGACGAGCTCATCCGACTCTTCGACGAGGGAAAGATCGCGCCCGTCGTTGATCACGTCGTCGCCTTCGATGACGCACCGGCCGCGATCACGAAGCTCGCGACGGGCACGACCGTGGGTCGCGTGGTCATTCAGGTGACCGAGTGACCGACCTCGGCGGTCGGGTCGCCCTCGTCACCGGTGGGGCGCGCGGGATCGGTGAGGCGTACGTCCGCGGACTGCATGCTGCGGGTGCGCGCGTCGTCATCGCCGACATTCTTGAGGATGCCGGGCGAGAACTCGCGGCAGAGCTCGAAGACCGCGCCGTGTTCGTTCCGCTCGACGTCACGGACGAAGCGCAGTGGGAGAGCGCCGCAGCCTCTGCCGTGCAGGCCTTCGGCACCGTCGACGTGCTGGTGAACAATGCCGGCATCGCCAACGCCGCACCCATCGAGCACTTCACGACCGAGAAGTGGAACGCGGTGATCGCGGTGAACCTGACCGGCACCTTCTTCGGATGCCGCGCCGTGGTGCCCGTGATGAAAGAGCACGGTCGTGGGTCGATCATCAACATCTCCTCCGTGGAGGGAATGCGCGGCAGCCCCGGCCTCCACGGCTACACCGCGGCGAAGTTCGGCGTACGAGGACTGTCTGCATCGCTCGCCGTCGAGCTCGGGCAGTTCGGCATCAGGGTGAACTCGGTCCACCCCGGGTTCATCAACACCTCGATGACGAGCCGCATCGACCCCGCGCACCTCGACATCCCCCTCGGTCGCCCCGGCCAGCCGGAGGACCTCGTCGGCACCATCGTCTTCCTGGCAAGCGATGCCTCTGCGTTCACGAACGGCGCGGAGTTCGTCGTCGACGGCGGCATGATCGCTGGCATCCCGCACCGCTGACGCAGCCGGTCCACGCGAACAGTACATTTCTGCAACAAGAACATACCGCCCGGTCGGTTTCTGATGTATGGTGATCACACCAGCGACACGAAGAGGTGCCGATGAATACCCAAAGCCTGCAGCCTGGGGCCCAGCCCGCCAGGCTCGACGTGAGCCATCTCACGGTGACGTTCGGCGGTCTGACCGCCGTCGACGACGTCTCTTTCACCGTGCGTCCAGGAGAAGTCGTCGCACTGATCGGACCGAACGGCGCGGGCAAGACCACGGTGTTCAACGCGATCTGCGCACTGGTGCGCACCCGCGGTCAGATCACGCTCGACGGTCGGCCGGTGCCGCGGCGCACAGCCGGTCTCACGGCCAGAGGGCTCGCCCGCACGCTTCAGGGCCTCGGGCTCTTCAGGGGGCTGAGCGTGCGCGAGAACGTGCGGGTGCCGGTCGCAGGGCGAAAGGACGCCGACGACGCCGTCGATGCACAGCTCGACGCCCTGGACCTGACCGCCCTCGCAGATCGCCCGGTCGACTCTCTCGCCTACCCCGACCGCAAGCGCACAGCCCTCGCCAGGGCTCTTGTCACGGGGCCGTCGATGCTGCTGCTGGATGAGCCGGCCGGAGGCCTGGGAGCAGAAGACATCCAGTCGCTGGGCGCCACCGTGCGTCAGGTGGCGGATGCCGGGTGCGCGGTGCTCCTCGTCGAGCACCACGTCGACTTCGTCATGGGCATCGCCGATCGCATCGTGGTGCTCGACTTCGGCCGGATGATCGCCTGCGGCTCTCCCGCCGAAGTCCGAGGTGACCCGCGCGTCGAAGAGGCCTACCTCGGCGTGAAAGCGGCGGATGCCGCGGCAGAGGAGCTGTCAGCATGAACGGCGCGGCTCTCACGATCAGCGACCTCACGGTCGGCTACGGCGGCGCGCCGGTCCTGCAGCAGGTCAGCATCGATCTGCAGGCAGGTGAGATCGTGGCCCTGCTCGGCGCGAACGGCGCGGGAAAGACCACGTTGCTTCGCACGCTCGCAGGGCTCGTGCCGGCGGCATCCGGATCCATCTCGCTCGACGGAGAAGACCTCGGCGCTCTGCGCACGGAGGACCGCGCCCGCCGCGGTGTGGCGCTCGTACCGGAAGGTCAGAGCGTCGTCGGCGAACTGACCGTCGAGGAGAACCTGCGGCTCGGTGCTCTCTGGCGTCACCGGGGTGCCGCCAGAGAGCGGGCGATCGCCGACATCTTCGAGCTGTTCGAGCCGCTCGCCAGGCGTCGCACTGCCGACGGTCACCAGCTCTCCGGCGGGGAGCGCCAGATGCTGGCTCTCGGCCGCGCCCTCATCTCGCAGCCGCGGGTGCTCGCTCTCGACGAACCGTCGCTCGGACTCGCTCCGCTCGTGGTCGCGCAGCTGATGGCCACGCTCCGCGACGCGGCCGTGCAGTACGGCATCACGGTCCTGCTCGCTGAGCAGAACGTGACCAGCGCGCTCTCGATCGCCGATCGAGGTGCAGTGCTCGACCTTGGTCGCCTGGTGGCGGATGCTCCGGCATCCGAACTCGCCGGCGACGCCGCCATACGACACGCCTACCTGGGGTTCTGATGGATCGTCTCGCCTTTCTCGTCGCCACCGGTCTTGCCCGCGGAGCGATCTTCGCGCTGTTCGCGCTGTCGCTCGTGCTGATCTGGCGGGCAGCGCGCATCATCAACTTCGCCCAGGGTGCGATGGCACTAGTCGCCACCTACGTCGCCTTCGCGGTGAGCGGACTCACCGGCAACTACTTCGCGGGCCTTGGCGCAGGACTGATCGCTGGCGCCGTCGTCGGTCTCGTCGTGGAACGCGGGGTGATGCGCTTCGCTCCGCAGGCCAATCCCCTCACGGGAGTCATCGTCGCGATCGGCCTCGTACTGGTGCTGCAGTCGCTGCTCGGCATCCTGTTCGGTCCGCAGTACCGGCCGATGACCGCGCCGTTCGACGACGCGCCCATCATCGTCGGCGGTGTGCCGCTGCTGTCGCCGAACGATCTGTTCATCCTCGCGGTTGCACTCGTGGTGATGGCGGGTCTTGCCATTCTGTTCACGCGCACCTCCCTCGGCCTGCAGCTGCGCGCATCCGCTTTCTCTCCCGAAGTCTCCCGCGTGCTTGGCGTGCGGGTGAACCGGATGGTGACGATCGGGTGGATGCTCTCGAGCGCAGTCGCGGCGCTCGCCGCGATCCTGCTGGTTCCCACGGAGCTCGGTCTCAACCCGCACTCCACCGACATGCTCTTCGTCTACGCATTCGCCGTGGCGGTCGTCGGCGGTCTTGATTCTCCGGCCGGCGCGATGCTCGGCGGACTCGTCGTCGGAGTTCTCATGACCCTGATCACCGGTTACCTCGGCGCTACAGCCGCGCCGATCGGCGTGCTCCTGCTGCTGGTCGCGGTGCTGCTGCTGCGACCAGGCGGAGTGTTCTCCCTTCGAGAGGCGCGTACCGCATGACTCGCATACTGCCAGGGCTCGGGGGACCTCGCCGGACGATCATCTTCGGCGTGATCCTCACCCTGCTCGCCATCGGCGGCACGTTCCTGCTGGATCCGTATCGCAACTTCCAACTCGCCACCATCGCTGCGACGTTCTGCACCGTTGCCGGCCTCACGCTGCTGGTCGGTCAGAGCGGACAGCTTTCACTCGGACACGCAGCCCTCATGGCCACCGGCGGCTATGGCTATGCCCTGACCTCCAACGCCATGACCGAAGTCGGCATCGATGGTGCCGTGCGGTTCGTGGTGTCGTTCCTCGTCGCAGTCATCGCCGCTGGTCTCCTCGGGCTGCTGCTGGGGCTCGCCGCAGCACGCCTGCACGGCCCCTATCTCGCCGGTGTCACTCTCGCGCTCGTCATCGCCGTCCCCGCGGTCACCGCGGTGTTCTCCGGAGTCTTCCGAGGAGACCAGGGCCTGCAGATCGCATATGACGGAGTGCCCGAGGCCCTGCGCATGATCATCGCGCTGGAGCAGTGGCAGGCCTGGGTGGCCATCCTCGTCGCAGGCGTCGTCGTCACGACCCTCGCGCTGCTGCGCGCCGGCGCCCTCGGACTGCGGATGCGCTCTGTCCGCGACGATGAGACCGCTGCCCGCCTCAACGGCGTGGCCGCTGGCCGGGTCAAGGTCAGCGCCTTCACCGTCAGCGCCCTCGCCGCAGGGGCAGGCGGTGCGGTGCTCTGCTTCATCACCCAGTCGGTGAGCCCCGGCGCCTACACCCTGGCGTTCTCGCTCCTCCTGCTGGTCGCCGCCGTCCTCGGCGGACTCGGCAGCATCGGCGGCGCGGCAATCGGTGCCGTCCTCGTCGTGATGCTGCCGTGGGCCATCGGCGCCGCGACCGCAGCTCTCCCGTTGCCGTCAGAGCTGGCTCAGCGTCTCGCCGGAAACCTGCCGGTGCTCGTGTTCGGCGTACTGCTCATCATCACGATCCTCGCCCGTCCAGGAGGGCTCGCAAGCCTCCGCATCCGTTCAGCAAAACCCGTATCAACGAAAGAGGTGGACCATGTCACAGCACTCCCCGCTGCGGCGGATCGCGACCCTCGTCACGGCCTCAGCCCTGACGATCGCGCTCGCCAGCTGCAGCACACCCGCTCAGACCGGGACTGATGTCGCGACTCCCGGTGTCACAGACGACACCGTCACGATCGGCACGCACACCCCGCTCACCGGACCCGCTGCCGCAGGCTACGCGTCGATCTCGGCCGCAGCCACGGCGTACTTCGCCTACCTGAATGAGAAGGGCGGTGTGAACGGGCGCGAGATCGAGTACATCGTCAAGGATGACGGGTACAACCCGGCCACCACCCTCAACGTCGTGCGAGAACTCGTGCAGGAGGACGAGGTCTTCGCGATCGTCAACGGTCTCGGCACGGCGCCGCACAACGCCGTGCTCGACTTCCTCAACCAGAACGAGGTGCCCGACCTCTTCGTCGCCTCCGGCTCCACCAACTGGAACCAGCCCGAGAAGTACCCCTTCACGTTCGGGTTCAATGCCGACTATGTCGTCGAGGGCGCTGCCCTCGCGCAGTACGCCGCGGACGAGTATCCCGACAAGGTGGTCTGCTTGCTCGGGCAGGACGACGACTTCGGCGATGAGATGATCGTCGGCGCCGAGCTCGCTCTCGGCGAGGGCGGCCTCGCGCACGTCGAGCGCTATTCGACCTCGAACCAGGACGTCACCGCGCAGATCGGCGCGATGCAGGCGGCCGGCTGCGAGATCAACATCCTCGGCACGATCAACGGGTTCACCGCGCTCGCCGTGGGCACCGCCGCGCAGCTGGGCTGGTTCCCGCAGTGGTTCTCCTCGTCCTCTGGCGCGGACTACCCGACACTGATCGGATACCTCGGTGAAGAGGTCGGGCCCAAGCTCCTGCAGGGATTCGTCGGAACGAACTACCTGCCCGCACTCGACGGTGACAGCGAGTGGGTCACGCTGTTCACACAGATCAACGACGAGTACAACGATGGTGCACCTTTCGACGGCAACACCATCTACGGTATGAGCGTTGCCTACCTGTTCGCAGAGGCGCTCGCCGCCGCGGGTGAGAACCCGACGCGCGCGTCGTTGGTGGATGCTGTGCGCTCGGGCGATCTCGTCGGCAACGGCATCCTCCCGCTCTCGTTCAGCAGCGACAACCACGCCGCCTATCTCGGCGTCGGAATCAGCATGGTCGATCAGGGCGTGCAGGACTACGTCGGCTCAACCTACATGGTCGAGGGCGGCGAGATCACCGTGGTCGATCAGTCACCCGTGAAGCTCACCGCTGAAGGGGTGCCCGGGTCCTGACCGGTAGCACAGAAGAGGCGGTCCGGATCAGATCCGGGCCGCCTCTTTCGGCATCTCAGTGCTCACACAGCGGAGAACTGCTCCACCAGTTCGCGCTTGAGAACCTTGCCGCTGCTGCCAAGGGGCAGCTCGCTGACCAGGTGGATCACGCGGGGGTACTTGTAGGCCGCGATCCGATCGCGAACGAAGGAGATGACCTCTTCGGCGTCGAGCTCTGCACCGTCGAGGGCGACGACGGCCGCGTGCACCTCCTGGCCCTTGACGTCGTCGGCAACGCCGAAGACGGCGGCGACGGCGATTCCGGGGTGGCGGGCGAGCACGGCCTCGACCTCGGTGGGGTACACGTTGTAGCCCGAGCGCACGATCATGTCCTTCTTGCGGTCGATGACCGTCAGGACGCCATCGACGTAGGTGCCGAGATCGCCGGTGCGGAACCAGCCGTCGACAACGGCTGCCGCGGAGGCATCCGCGCGCCCGAGGTATCCCTTGAAGAGGTTGTGGCCGCGGACGACGATCTCGCCGAGTGCGCCGGGCTCTTCGTCGAGGACGATCCAGTCATCGACCTCCGGGTCGGCGATGGCGACATCGACACCCCACAGCGTGCGGCCGACTGTTCCGGGACGGATCGGCGTTCCGAGCGGGTTCGACGACACAGTCGGCGCAGTCTCGGTGAGCCCGTAGCCCTCATGAACATCGGCGTCATAGGCATCGTGGAAGGATTCGAGAACTGCCACCGGCAGCGCTGCGCCTCCCGAGACCGCATAGCGCAGCGGCGGCCTGTCAGTAGAGCGGCGGGCAGCCTCCAGCATCCCGACGTACATCGTCGGCACCGCCGTGAACACCGTTGCCTGCTGCGCCACCATCAGCGCCAGGGCCTCGTCCGGATCGAAGCGCGGCAGCAGGATGACCGATGCCCCCACCCGGAAGGCCATGTTCATCACCGCGGTCTGGCCGAACGTGTGGAACAGCGGAAGACCGCCGAAGACGACGTCGGAGGCGCGCAGGTCGAACGCGTCGATGAGGGTCGTGTGCACCTGCTCGACGATCGAGAGGTGGCTGCCGACGGCGCCCTTCGGGGTGCCAGTCGTTCCGCTCGTGTAGAGGATCGTCGCGGCATCCAGCGCTCCCGTCGCCACGTGACGGGCGATCGGTTCGGATGCCGCGGCTTCCACCTCCAGACGAGGAAGCTCGACTCCGGCATCCGGGGGGAGCAGCACCGTCGTCAATGGGACCTGGGCTTCGTGTGCGGCAGGGACTGCCTCGCCGAGCAGGGGTGCTGCGACGATCAGCAGATCCGCCTCGGAATCCCGCAGCACGTACGCGATCTCCTCGGCCTTGAACAGCAGGTGCACCGGCACGGCGATCGCCCCGAGCGACAGCACCGCGTAATAGGCGCGGGCAAAATCCGGCACGTTGGGGATCAGCAGCGCGACGCGGTCGCCCTTGCCGACGCCCCTTGCACGCAGTGCTCCGGCGTACGCCCGGGTCTGGTCCCACAGCTGGCTGTAGGTGGTGGTTGTGCCGGCGAAGTGCATGGCCGGACGGTCAGCGTGCCGAACGGCTGATTCGGCGAGGATCGAGGCGACCGAGAGCGTCGGGAAGCCCGGTCCATCAACGGCGGGGTCTGGGGTGTGGGTCATCATGTCTCCTTTGACGTGGATGTCGGTGGGTAGATGTCAGAGGCGCAGCTGCGCGCGGCCGAGGCTCGAGAGATGCACTTCGTCTGGTCCGTCGGCGATCCGCAGCGAGCGAATCCCGGCGTACAGTTCGGCGAGTGGGGTATCGCTGGAGACACCCGCACCGCCGTGCACCTGAATGGCCCGGTCGATGATCGTCTGGATCGCGCGGGGAACGGCGATCTTGATGGCCTGGATCTCGGTCATCGCCTTGCGGTTTCCGACGGTGTCCATCAGCCACGCGGTCTTCAGCACCAGCAGTCGCAGCGCCTCGAGCTGGATGCGGGCTTCCGCTGCCCACTCCCGAATCACGCCCTGTTCGGCAAGCGTGCACCCGAACGTGTGCCGGGAGTTGGCCCGGGCGGTCAGCAGCGACAGCGCCCGCTCCCCCATGCCGATGGCGCGCATGCAGTGGTGGATGCGGCCTGGGCCCAGTCGCGCCTGCGCGATGGCGAATCCATCGCCCTCTCCGGCGATCAGGTTCGACGCCGGTACCCGGACGCCGGTGAACTCCACTTCGGCGTGGCCGCCGTGGTCACGATCGTCGTACCCGAAGACAGTCAGTGGACGGGTGATGCGCACGCCAGGGGTGTCTCTGGGGACGAGGATCATCGACTGCTGACGGTGGCGATCTGCGTTCGGATCGGTCTTGCCCATGACGATGAAGATCGCGGCATCCGGGTTCATGGCGCCCGTCGACCACCACTTCCGACCGTCGATGACGTACTCGTCTCCTACGCGCCGGATGCTGGTGCCGATGTTCGTGGCGTCGCTGGAGGCGGCATCCGGTTCGGTCATGCAGAACGCACTGCGGATCTCGGCGTTCAGCAGCGGCGTCAGCCACTGCTGCTTCTGCTCTGGCGTGCCGAACTCGTTCACCACCTCCATGTTTCCGGTGTCAGGGGCTGCGCAGTTGAGGGCGACCGGTGCGAGCTTGGGGCTCCACCCGGTGAGCTCGGCGACCGCCGCATATTGCAGGTTGGTGAGCCCGGCGGCGCCCGTCACTGCGGGGTCGCCGGGCAGAAACAGGTTCCACAGTCCGCGTTCGCGCGCCTTCTGCTGCAGTTCGCGAACGATCGGGCGGAACGACCACTCATCGGGAGTCGCCGCGAGCTGGTGCTCGAGCACGGGCTCCGCGGGGATGACCTCTTCGTCGATGAACGCGCGCACTTGCGCGGTGATCTCGGAGGTTCGTGTATCAGGGGCGAAGTCCATCAGTGCACCCGCAGTCCTTTCTGTGCGAGCGGCTCGACGAGTCCGCCCATTCGTTCGAATCCGTCGCCGACGGTGTCGCCGGCGCGGTAACGGTAGTGGATGCCCTCCAGGATGACGGCGAGCTTGTATGCGGCGAATGCGCGGTACCAGTTGAGGCTGGGCAGCACGATGCCGGCGTGCGCGGCGTACGCGTCGGCGAGCTCATCGAAGCTCGGGTATCCCGCGTTCTGGTCGACGGCGCTCGGTACGGCACTGCCGCCACCGGGAAGGTCGGCGAGGTCCCAGTACAGCGCGAAGATGCCGAGGTCGACGAGCGGGTCGCCCAGGGTTGCCATCTCCCAATCGAGGATCGCGGAGATGCGCGGATGGTCACTCGGCCCGTCCACGAGGGCATTGTCGAGGCGGTAGTCGCCGTGCACGATGCCGCTCCACGAGGTCTGGGGGATGTCCTGGACGAGACTGTCCTGCAGACGGTCGAGGTTGGGTGTCTCGCGAGACCGGGAGGCGTCGAGCTGTCGGCGCCAGGTCGAGAGCTGCCTGGTGAGGTAACCATCCGGGCGGCCGAAGTCGCCCAGGCCCACCGCCGCGGGGTCGACCGCGTGCAGATCCGCGAGATGCTCCACCAGTCGAATGCTGAGCTGGTGGAGTCCCGAGGCGGTGTACTCGCTGTTCTGCGTGCGCGATGACAGCACGCGGCCCGGTGCGCGCTTCATCAGGAAGAAGGGCGTGCCGGTGATGGTGCCGTCGGTGTCGTCGACGATGTCGATGGCGACCGGAACCGGGATCGGGGTGCCGGCGAGAGCTGAGATCACCCGGTGCTCGCGGCCCATGTCATGAGCACTGGAGAGCACGTGTCCGAGCGGCGGCCTGCGCAGAATCAGCGGGATCGCAGCCCCGTCGACGGAGTAGGTCAGGTTGCTGCGCCCACCGGCGATCACGGCAGCATGCAATGCGGCTGGCACGTCGATCTCAGGATGGGTGGCAGTCAGCCACGCGGTCAGTGCCGTCACGTCGAGCCCGGGAACTTCAGGCATCTGCGCCCACCTTCCTGCGACTCTGCGGTGAGCCGTCACCTAACCATACCGGATGGTCGGTTTGTTGCGCAGATCTCTCAGAGGATCTGGTCCTCGATCGCTTTGCGAATGGATGCCGGGATTGCCGCCGGCCGCCTGCTCTCGGCATCCACGAAGACATGCACGAAGCGCCCCGTCGCGATCTGCTCTTCACCGAGGAAGATGCCCAGCGACCAGGTGATGCTGGTGGTTCCGAGGCGCTCGACGCCGATGCCGACCTCGAGCGGATCGGGGTACGACGCGGAGGCGTGGAACTCGCACGAGGACGCCGCGCACAGCGCGATCGCTGAGCCCGCCGGGTCAAGGCCGCCCGCGCGGATCATCCAGGCATTCACCGCGGTATCCATCGCCTGGTAGTAGATGGTGTTGTTGATGTGACCGTACTGGTCATTGTCACTCCACCGGGTCGTGAACGGTTCGCGCACACGGAATGCGGCCATGGGCTCCTCCTTGAGCAGTGTCGGCGGGGCGGCTCAGCCGTCGACGCGCAGCAGAAGTGCGAAGGCGATGCGAGCGCGCGCAGCGCTGGGCTGATCCCCCGAGATCAGGTCGGCGTAGGTGAATGACTCGGACATCCGCACCAGCAGATACGCCAGCCCTGCGGGATCGATGGCTCCATCGAGCGGCTCGTCGCCGAGTTCGCGACGGATCAGCCACTCGGCCGTCGCAACGTAACGGCGCTGGATCGGAGATTCCTTGGTCGTGAGCAGGCGCAGTGCGCGGGCGGGCTCACGACGCAGGAACTCACGGAAATAGTCCGCAGTGATCAGATCGTCGACGAAGTGAGTGAGGATCGCCGCGATGCGCTCGCCGCCGCTGAGCTGTGCGGTGGCATGCTCTGCCTGCGCGAGAGTGGGCACCGCCAGCGACCACAGTACCTCGCTGAGCAGTGCGTCGCGGTTTCCGACCCAGCGGAACAGCGAGGTGCGCTCGATCCCGAGCGAAGCGGCAAGTCCGCCCATATCGATGCGGTGACCGGCGATTAAGCTCGCGCGCGCGGCGTCGAAGGCGCGTGCGGCATCCGCGTGGGCGGTCAGGCGCTCGGACAGCCACGAGGGGGCGGTCGACAGGCCGACGTCGGCGATCGTCGCATCCGTCGCTTCGGGGGCTGTCGTGGTGCTGGTCATGCGAGAACTCTACCCGCGCTGAGATCGCCGCGTGCAACGTTTCGAGATTTGTTGTGCAACGTTTCTGGATTTGATGCATACTCGATGGTGATCACTGACGATCGGAGAAACGATGACGTCCACCCTCGCCCCATCCGCCCTGACGGATGCCGCACCCGCTGACCTGTTGGCTGCCGACTTCTATGAGTTCCAGAGTCGTCTCACCGACACGGAGCAGCGAGCACTGCGCGGAATCCGCGAGTTCCTCGATACGGAAGTGCGGCCGTTCGCCGACGACCACTGGGAGCGTGCGGAGAGCCCACGCCATCTGGTGCCGCGGATCGCCGAACTCGGTCTCTACGGCCACGCGTTCCCTGAAACAGCGCAGTACGAGAACAGCGCGGTGTTCCGCGGTTGGGTCGCGATGGAGATCTCGCGTGCCGACCCCTCCACCGCGACCTTCATCGGTGTGCACAGCGGCCTCGCGATGACCTCGATCTGGGTCGGCGGATCGGAAGAGCAGAAGGCGCAGTGGCTGCCCACGCTCGCCGCAGGGGAGCTCGTCGCAGCCTTCGGCCTCACCGAGCCCGGCCACGGCTCCGACACCGCCAGGGGTCTTGAGACCACCGCAGAGCGCCGCGGAGACGAGTGGGTGCTCAACGGCGCGAAGCGCTGGATCGGGAACGGCGCCTTCGCAGACCTCGTCGTCATCTGGGCGCGCGATGTCGCCGACGATCAGGTCAAGGGCTTCCTCGTCCGCACCCCGGCGATCGGATTCACCGGCACGAAGATCGAGCGCAAGCAGTCGCTGCGTGCGGTGGAGAACGCCGACATCGTGCTCGAGAACGTCGTGGTCGCCGAAAGCGACCGGCTGCAGAACATCAACGGATTCCGCGATCTCGCCGTAGTGCTCCGCCTGACGCGTGGCGATGTCGCCTGGCAGGCGCTCGGCGTCGCCGTCGGCGCCTACGAAGCATCCCTCGACTACGCGAAGAACCGGATCCAATTCGGAAAGTCGATCGCCTCCTTCCAGCTCGTGCAGCAGAAGCTTGCCGATTCGCTGGCCGACATCACGGCATCCATCGCGATGTGCATGCGCGTCTCGCAACTGCAGGATGAGGGCGAACAGCGCGATCACCACTCGGCGATGGCGAAGGCCTTCGTGACCAAGCGCATGCGCGAGGTCGTCGCCCGCAGCCGCGAGATCTGCGGCGGAAACGGTATCCAGCTCGACCATGGCGTCGCGCGCTACTTCGCCGACGCCGAGGCCGTCTACACCTTCGAGGGCACGTACGACATGAACTCCCTTATCGTCGGCCGCGCCATCACCGGCATCCCCGCTTTCGTCTGATCACACCCAACCTCAGGAGACCTCATGACCGAGGCATACATCGTCGCCACTGCCCGTTCCCCGATCGGCCGCGCCGGAAAGGGGTCGCTCACGTCACTGCGGGGTGACGACCTCACCGCCCGGATGGTGCAGGCCGCCCTCGACAAGGTGCCGGGTCTTGACCCGTCGCGCATCGATGACCTGCTGCTCGGCACCGGTCAGCCGGCCGGAGAGCAGGGATTCAACATCGCCCGCATCGTCTCGGTGCTGCTGGGGCTCGACAGCGTGCCGGGCACCACTGTCAATCGGTACTGCTCGTCGTCGTTGCAGACCACCCGCATGGCGTTCCACGCGATCAAGGCCGGCGAGGGAGACATCTTCGTCTCGGCCGGCGTCGAGATGGTCAGTCGTTACGCGTCTGGCGCGGCAGATGCCTCGCCAGGAAACGTGATCGAGAACCCCGTGTTCGGCGCGGCGCAGGGCCGTTCGTCGGAGCGATCGCAGGCGGATGCTCCGGTCTGGACCGATCCGCGAACCGGGGGGATGCTTCCAGATCCATACATCGCGATGGGGCAGACCGCCGAGAACGTCGCGCAGGTGCACGGCATCACCCGCGCAGAACAGGATGCTTTCGCCGCGCGCTCGCAGCAGCGCGCGGAGGCGGCCATCGCCAGTGGCTTCTGGGCGCAGGACATCACCCCGGTGACCCTGGCCGACGGCACGGTCATCTCAGCAGATGACGGGCCGCGTTCGGGCGTGACGGAAGAGTCGCTTTCGGGGCTGCAGCCCGTGTTCCGCCCCGACGGCACGGTCACGGCCGGAAACTGCTGCCCACTGAACGACGGAGCGGCAGCCGTGGTGATCGTCTCGGACCGCGTGGTCAATGAGCTGGGGCTCCAGCCGCTCGCCCGAATCGTTTCGACGGGCGTCAGCGGGCTGTCGCCGGAGATCATGGGGCTCGGTCCCGTGGATTCCTCCCGGCGCGCGCTCGCCTTGGCAGGGCTTGAGGTGAGCGACATCGATCTCGTGGAGATCAATGAGGCATTCGCCGCACAGGTGATTCCTTCGGCGCGCGAGCTCGGTATCGACGAGGAGCGCCTGAATGTGAATGGCGGCGCGATCGCGGTGGGCCATCCCTTCGGCATGACCGGGGCGCGCATCACGTCGACGCTGATCAACGGCCTGGCCGCCACAGGTGGCCGATACGGCCTCGAGACGATGTGCGTCGGCGGCGGACAGGGCATGGCCATGGTGCTCGAACGCATGTGACGCGGCACAAGAAAGAGGCGCGACCCCGCCGGTCGCGCCTCTTTCGCGTCTGCTTACGCGGGGATGAACAGCGCGATGGTCTCCGCGACCAGTGCCGGCCGCTCAGCGCCTTCGATCTCGACCGTGGTGCGCATGCCGATCCGCCAGCCCTGCGGTCCGCTCTCGGCTGCGGTGATCTCGGTGGAGGCGCGAACCCGAGACCCCGCCGTCACCGGCTGCAGAAAACGCACCTTGTCCATGCCGTAGTTCACGACCATTGACGCGCCATCGACCTGCAGAAGCCCATCGGTGAGGCGAGGAAGCAGCGAAAGGGTGAGGTAGCCGTGTGCGATCGTCGCACCGAACGGGCCGGATGCTGCGCGCTGCGCATCCAGATGAATCCACTGCCAGTCCTCGGTGGCATCCGCGAATGCCTGGATGCGCGCCTGATCGATGGTGAACCATTCTCCGGTGGCACTCTGACCGATCGCTTCGGTAAGAGCAGCCGGTGTCGCGGCGACGATGCTCATGAGGTCGGCCCTCCTGCGACGTAGAGCACCTGACCCGAGACGAAACCAGCCTCCTCAGAGCAGAAGAACGAGGCCGCGGCAGCGATGTCCTCGGGGTGACCCGCGCGTCCCACAGCGACCTCTTTCGCCATGTGCTCGATGAAGTCGTCGAACTCCACCCCGAGACGGTCGGCGGTGGACCTGGTCATATCGGTGACGATGAATCCCGGGGCGATCGCATTGGCGGTCACGCCGTAGCGGCCGAGTTCGAACGCGAGCGTCTTGGTGAAGCCCTGCATGCCCGCTTTTGCGGCGGCATAGTTCGCCTGGCCTCGGTTGCCGAGCGCAGACGTGCTGGAGAGGTTCACGACGCGACCCCAACCGGCATCGACCTGGTGCTTCTGCACGGCGCGACTCATCAGGAAGGCGCCGCGAAGGTGCACGGAGATCACGCTGTCCCAGTCGTTCTCGGTCATCCTGAACAGCAGGTTGTCGCGGATGATTCCGGCATTGTTCACCAGAATCGTCGGTGCGCCGAGCTCGTCTGCGATGCGATCGACGGCTGCGGCGACCGCGTCAGCATCAGCAACGTCTGCGCCGACGGCGATTGCGCGCCCCCCGGCAGCTGTGACGGTCTTGACCGTCACAGCGCAGGTTGCTTCATCCAGGTCGAGAACGGCAACGGCGTTGCCGTCGGCAGCGAGACGAATGGCAGTGGCGGCGCCGATGCCGCGGGCGGCTCCGGTCACGATGGCGGTTCGAGTCATCGAGGGTCCTTTCGGTGGGGTCGGTTCGGTGGTGGTCGGTTCGGGGGTCAGAGGATGAGCAGCTGACGCAGCTCGGTGCCCGAGGCGAGGCGGTCCATGCCCTCGGGGAGATCGTCGAGCTGGATGTGCGAGGAGACGAGTCGCTCCAGCGGAAGCCGGCCTGCGCGCCAGAGTTCGACGTAGCGTGGGATGTCGCGCTCAGGAACGGCCGAGCCGAGATAGCTGCCGATGATCGTGCGCGCCTGAGCGGTCAGCAGGAGTGGAGAGACAGTCGCCGTGGCATCCGGTGCCGGCAGCCCGACGGTCACGGTCGTGCCGCCGGGGGCAGTGAGCGCCAGCGCCGTCTCGAACGCCCGAGCGGAGCCGGCGGCTTCGATCACGACGGGGGCAAGCAATCCGGCCGCGGCAGCGTCGGCAGGTTCGAACGCGGCGGCAGCGCCGAGTTCGCGGGCGAGAGCGACCTTGGCCGGCACAGCATCCACACCGATCACCTCATGGCCGAGCGCGATGGCGACCAGCAGAGCCGCCATGCCGACACCGCCGAGCCCCACGACGATCACTCGGTCGTTCGGTGCGGGACGGGCAGCATTGACGACTGCTCCCCCGCCGGTCAGCACGGCGCAGCCGAGCAGCGCGGCGATCGATGCCGGCACATCAGGGGCGACGGCGACGACCGAGCTGCGGCTCACGACGGCATGCGTGGCGAAGGCGCTGACGCCGAGGTGGTGATGCACGCTTTCGCCGCTCGGCCGACGCAAGCGGATCCCGCCGCTCAAGAGAGTGCCGGCATTGTTCGCGGCAGAGCCGGGGATGCACGGGAGCCGCCCGTCGGTCTGACAGTTCTCGCAGGTACCGCACCGCGGAAGAAATGTCATCACGACGCGCGTGCCGACGGCGATATCTGAGCCGCCGGGGCCGATCTCTTCGACGATGCCAGCGGCTTCGTGCCCCAGAAGCATGGGCAGTGGGCGTGGCCGATTGCCGTCGACGACGCTGAGGTCGGAGTGGCAGATGCCCGCCGTCTCGATGCGCACGAGCAGTTCCCCGTGCGATGGTAGATCGAGTTCGATCTCGCCGATCGTGAACGGGCGAGACTTGGCAAATGGGGACGGGGTGCCGGAAGTCTCCAGCACGGCTCCACGGATCAGCATCCGACCTCCCTGTGGTCATGCGGCAGTGCACGACATCTTCATCATACCGACCGCGCGGTATGTAATCTAGTCAGGAGTTCCGCGACCTGCCAGTAGTGTGAGGGCATGGATCTGCGTGTCGCTGCGTACGCAGTCATCACCGATGATGACGGCCGCGTCCTGCTTGCGCGCTGGACCGGCGGCCGTCGTGTCGCGTGGACGATGCCCGGCGGTGGCCTCGAGCCAGGCGAAGACCCCGAAGACGCCGTGCGCCGAGAGGTTCGCGAAGAGACCGGCTACTCTGCGCGGGTGCTCGAGCTGCTCGGCGTCCACTCGCGGGTGATCCCCGCCACCCGTCGGTCGCCGGCATCGGATGCTCCGCTGCACACCCTGCGCATCGTCTATCGCGCAGCGATCACCGGTGGCAGGCTCCGCTTCGAGGAGAATGGCTCGACCGACATGGCGGGGTGGTTCATCGTGCCCGAGCTGGCCAGCCTGCAACGAGTCAAGCTCGTCGACATCGCGCTGCGAATGGCCGGGATTCTCTGACTACTCGGGAGCCGAAATGACTACTCCGGAACCGAGATGTCAGCGACGGTCGCCCCATACGCCACGATGAGCGCGTCGGCATCCACGAACAGACTGTATCCGTGTGCTCCGGCCCCCATCGCGATGCGCTGGCCGACGATCGACTCGTCGGCGTAGATCGGCCAGTCGGTCGAGCTGCCGATCGGAACGATCGTGCCGCGCTCAAAACCGGTTGCGGCCAGGGCGAGTTCCGGCTCGGGAAGACGCAGCTTGTTCGCTCCGACGAGTGCGCGCAGCTTCGGCCACGAGATCGAGCGACCGCCAGGGATCAGCGCGAACAGGTAGGTGTCATCGCGGCGCTTGACCACAAGGGTCTTCACGATGCCGGATGCCGAGATGCCGAGAAGCCCGGCAGCCTCATGGAGGCTACCGGCTTCAGGCCGCTCGCGGATCTCGATGTCGAGGCCACGGGTGGCCGCGGCATCTCGAACGCGGTCGAGGCTCACGCGTCAGGTGCAGAAAGCGGGTCGTCTGCGACCCAGAGCTCGTCATCTGCGCGCAGTGCCTGCCACGCTGCGTAGAGAACGCCGGCGGCTGCCGCTGCGCCGAGCACGATCGCGATGATCGATCCGAGGCCCGGGCCCTGCTTCTTCTTGATGATGCGACCATTGGTGACGGTCAGTCCCTGGCGCTTGGCGTTCGCGACATCCCACGCAGAGAGCGCACTGCCGACGACACCGCCGACGAGCGGGACGACCTTGTCATCCACGACGTGGCGACCGATCCTGACGCCGCGATCGACAGTCGGGGCCACATTGCGCTTGTAGGCGTCCTGGACGATCGGGAAGACCTGCTCGCGGCCGACGTTGCCGAGCTGGCGACCGGCCTCACGTGCGATCCCGGCCGCGTGGCCGACGAGCTCCTGCTGGTGTTCCCAAAGCTCGGTCGCGTCGTTCTGCAGACGGCGCAGTTCCTTTTTCCGCTTGCGGGTGAGGCTCACAATGTTCTCCTGTCGATGGGGAGTACGGGTTCACTATCTTGCCAGACAAGGCTGGATGCAAGGGGAGAATCGGCCATCTCATACGAACCTCTGAAAGAATATGTGCATGCCTCAGCACTCACACGTTGCCACCATCCACACCAACCATGGCGACATCGTCGTCAACCTCTTCGGCGACCAGGCCCCGAAGACCGTCAAGAACTTCGTCGGCCTCTCCGACGGAACCCAGGACTGGACCCACCCCGCCACGGGCAAGCCGGGTGAGGGCGCTCTCTACAAGGACGTCATCTTCCACCGCATCATCCCGAACTTCATGATCCAGGGCGGCGACCCGCTCGGTCAGGGCGTCGGCGGCCCCGGTTACAACTTCGACGACGAGATCAACATGGACCTCAACTTCAACGAGCCCTACATCCTCGCCATGGCAAACGCAGGCCTTCGCCGCAATGCCATCACGGGCAAGGCAGAGGGCACGAACGGCTCACAGTTCTTCATCACCACTGACCCGACGCCGTGGCTGCAGGGCAAGCACACGATCTTCGGTGAGGTCGCAGACGACGCGTCCAAGAAGATCGTCGACGCCATTGCCGCCGTTCCCACCGCTGCCGGTGACCGTCCGGTCGAGGACGTCGTCCTGCAGTCGGTCGACATCGTCGCGGTCTGATTCCGCACTCTCTGGCCGATCCGGATGACGTCTTCTGAATTCGCGAGCAACCGCGACAACTTCTGCTACCGCCATCCGGATCGCCAGAGCTTCGTGCTCTGCCAGCGCTGCATGCGCACGATCTGCCCCGAATGCCAGACGCAGGCTGCGGTCGGCGTCATCTGCCCGGAGTGCATGAAGCAGCAGCAGCAGAACCGCACACCCGCGCAGAAGCGCGCGCAGCGCCAGTGGGGACGCCGGTCCGCTGGCTCGCTCACCATGGCAACGCGCAGCGGCAAGCCCGTCGTCACCTACGCGCTTCTCGCCATCACCTCTTTCATCGGGCTGGTTCAGCTCATCCCGGGCCTCGGTGACCAGATCTCCAGCGCCCTCCTCTTTCATGCGGCCTATCTGTACCCGAGTCTGTCGGGGATGCCGTTCGAGCCGTGGCGTCTGCTCACGGCGATCTTCGTGCACGGCGGTTTCATCCACCTGGCGCTGAACATGCTCGCGCTGTGGATGCTCGGTCAGAATCTCGAACCGATGCTCGGCCGCGTCCGTTATCTCGCCCTCTATCTGATCAGCGGGCTCGGCGGATCTGTCATGGTCGCCCTGCTGGCCCCGAACACAGCAACTGTCGGAGCATCCGGATCGATTTTCGGCCTACTCGCAGCGCTCCTGATCATCGGCCGGCACATCGGTGCGAACGTCACCGGAATCCTCATCGTGCTCGGCGTGAACTTCGCCTTCGGCTTCTTCGTCGGCGGCATCGCCTGGCAGGCGCACCTCGGCGGGGCGATCGTGGGCGCGCTGATCGCGTTCATCTACACGCGCACCCGACGCCGCGCCCAGCGCAGGTGGCAGATCCTTCTGCTCATCGCGGTCGTTGTCGTACTGATCCTGGTGGTCGCGTTCATCCCACCGCTGATCATCACGGCTTAACTGCCCGGTCAGAAGTTGTTAACAGACTTCTCCACCCTTGTGAATAACAACCGTGTAATTCTCCCCAGGCTGTGGACAGACCTGTGGATAACTTTTCCGTCGACGCGCTGAGCGCTCGCGCTGCTCTTCGCGACTCGCGCTGCGGTTACTTCAGCCGCGCGAACAGCTTTCCGCAGCGCGACCCTCCGGAGCAGAGCACAAAGATGCCCCTCGCCGAAGCGAGGGGCATCTCGAGCAGATCAAGGGGCGTTCATCGCCACCGGGTCGTCATCAAGAAGCCGATCAGCGCGATGCCGAGGCCGATGCCGAGGTTCCACGAGCCGATGCCGGGAATCGGGAACTGCATGCCCGAGATGTAGAAGACGAGGATCCACGCGAGCCCCAGCAGCATGAAGCCGAGCATGACGGGCTTGAACCAGACGGCGTTGGGGGCGACGTCGCCCTCTGCCCGTTCGACGACGGGTTCTTCATTCTTGCGGTCACGTGCCATGTCGTCATTCTACCCATGAGAGTCCGTTCCGCCCGCTTCCTCGGGTGATGGCAAACTTCGCCGGATATGATCACGCCTATGACCGCACCCGCCTCGCTGCCGACTCGGCGCGAGCGCCGTAGGCGCACACGGCCACGAGCAACCTTCACGAGCGTCCTCGGTGAGCTGCTGCTGACTGCCGGCGTCCTCGTGCTGCTGTTCGTCTCATGGCAGATGTGGATCGGTGACATCATCATCGGCGCACAGAGCAACAGCGAGGGGCACGCTGTCTCGCAGGAGTGGGCTCAGCTTCCCGTCCCCGAGCCACCACCGGCCACGACAGAAGACGATGGCGACGTCTGGTACGAGCCGCCGGTGCTTCAGCACCCGGAGCACGGCATGAAGTTCGCCCAGATGCTGATTCCGCGCTTTGGCCCCGACTACAACGTCGCGATCGCCGGTGGCACCTCGCGTCCGGTCACCCTCGACAACGGATGGCTCGGGGTGTACGACCAGTCCGCCATGCCGGGGCAGGTCGGCAACTTCTCTGTGGCCGGCCACCGCACGACGTGGGGCGCTCCCCTGAACCGCATGGACAAGCTGCGCCTGGACGATGCCATCGTCGTCGAGACGCAGGAGGGCTGGTACACCTACCGTTTCCGCACGCTCGAGTACGTCACCCCCGACAAGGTCGATGTGTTGCTGGACGTGCCGCAGGTCCCGGGAGCGGCCACCGGCGAGCGGTATATGACGCTCACGGCATGTTCACCCCTCTACTCCCTCGCCGAGCGCATCGTCGGCTACGCCGTCTTCGAGGGCTTCCAGCCTCGTGCTGAGGGGCCGCCCGCATCGCTCGACCCCGTCGCCGAAGTCGCACCCCCGTCCATCTAGGAGCACTGACATGTACGCAGCGCTGTGGCGCATCCTTCCCGGCCCGTGGTGGCTGCGCGTGCTGATCCTGCTCGTCGCGGTCGCCGCCATCCTGTACGGGCTGTTCTTCTACGTCTTCCCATGGGTGAGCCCGATCATCACGCCGAACGAGGTCGACCTGGAATGAGCGTGCGGGTGCTCGTGGTCGACAACCATGACAGCTTCGTGCACACGCTTGCCGGGTATCTTCGCGAACTCGGCGCGCTCGTCGACATGATCGAATCGGATGCCTCAGGCACGCCCGGCTTCGCCGACCTGCTCCCCCGCTATGACGGCGTGCTGCTCTCCCCCGGCCCCGGCCGCCCGCGAGACGCCGGAGCCTGCGTAGATATCGTGGCGCTGTGCGGCGCGATGCGGATGCCGCTGCTCGGCGTCTGCCTCGGCCATCAGGCGATCGGTGCCGCCTTCGGGACCGAAGTGTCGCAGGCGCCGGAGCTCATGCACGGAATGGTCTCCGCCGTGGAGCACGACAGCTCGGTGCTGTTCGACGGCATCCCCTCTCCCGTCGACGTCGGCCGGTATCACTCGCTCGCACTCGCCGAAGCCGAGCTGCCCGCGGAGCTCGCGGTCACGGCCCGCACAGCATCCGGAACCGTCATGGCGATCGCGCACCGCGACCTTCCGATTCTCGGGGTGCAGTTCCACCCCGAGAGCGTCCTCACGGAGCACGGCTATCGGCTGCTCGCGAACTGGCTTGCGTCGATCGGCGACACTCATGCCGTCGACGCGGCGGCCGCGCTCCATCCGCTCAGCCGGTAGTTCCGGTCAGTGATCGCCGCCGGCGAGCTGATCGAGCAGGTGATCGAGCACTCCGCCGAGCACCTCGAGGCCGTCGCGCACTCCCCCGGTTGACCCGGGCAGGTTCATCACCACCGTGCGTCCTGCGATACCCGCGCGTCCACGCGAGAGCAGCGCCGTCGGCGTCTTCTCGGCGCCGCGGCGGCGCAGTTCTTCCGAGAGACCGGGGAGTTCAGCATCCATGATCGCGAGAGTGGCCTCGGGCGTGCGGTCATCCGGTGACACGCCCGTGCCTCCGGTGGTCAGCAGCACGTCGGGGCGCTCGGCCAACACCCGCAGAAGGGCGCTGGCGACGTCAGCATCCGCGACGATGATCGGCTCGGGCGTCTCGAATCCGCGCTCGAGAAGCCACTCGCGGATCACGGGGCCTGTGCGATCGGCGTAGTGCCCGTTCGCCGCGCGCGTGGAGACGACGAGCACGCGGGCGCTGCGGCTCATTCGATCGACCAGTCGCCGCTCTTGCCGCCGGACTTCGCGAGCACCTTCACGTCAGTGATCACGGCGCGGTTGTCGACGGCCTTGATCATGTCGTAGAGCGTGAGGGCGGCGATGTTGGCGGCGGTCAGCGCCTCCATCTCGACGCCTGTGACGCCATTGGTGACGGCGGTGGCGGTGATCGTGACGCGGTCGCCGGCCGGTTCGAGGTCGACGGCGAGCTTGGTCAGAGGGAGCGGATGGCACAGCGGAATCAGGGTGGACGTCTGCTTGGCGCCCATGATCCCCGCCAGCCGTGCGGTGCCGAGTGCCTCGCCCTTCGGCAGCGACCCGTCAGCAATGCGCGAGACGACCTCGGCAGTCGTGACGAGCACGGCCTGAGCGCGCGCTTCGCGCCGGGTGACCGCCTTGTCGGTCACGTCGACCATGTGCGCCGAACCGTCGGCGCGCAGGTGGGTCAGGTCAGTCATCGATTCTCCAGATCTTCACTTTCGCACTCTCGGGGTACACGCCTATCCCCCGGCGAACTGAGGCAGAACATCGATTGCGAGCCCTGCGGGCTGCGCGTGATCGCGGGTGACCAGGCCGTCGACGAGGAACGACCCCGATCGCAGCACGCGCGCCATCGGCTGCCCATAGGACTCGAGCAGGCGGTCGTGCACGTCACCCACCGTCGGGGCAGATTCGAACGCGAGCAATTCCTGCTCGCGCCCAGCCGCTTCGGCTGCTGCCGCGAAATAGCGCACTGACACGTCCGACATGTCTCGATCCTATTACCTGGCCCGACACCGCCCGACGGGAGATCGTGGTGGGTACGCTGAACGCATGATCCCGCTCGTTGATCCGGGTCCGGTGCTCGAGCCCGAACGCCTGGAACGCTACAGCCGACAGCTGATGCTGCCGGGTTTCGGTGAACAGGCGCAGCGGCGTCTGCGAGCATCCCGAGTTCTCGTCGTCGGCGCTGGCGGCCTCGGCAGCGCCGTGGTCCCTGTTCTCGCCGCTGCCGGAATCGGCACGATCGGTGTTGCGGATGACGACACCGTCGAGCTCTCCAACCTGCACCGCCAGCTCAGCCACGGTGTCGCCGACATCGGCTCGCGCAAGACGGTTTCGTTGGCAGACACCGTCCGCGCGATCGACCCCGATTGCTGCGTGATGACTCACGATCTTCGCCTCAGCGCCGCGAATTTGCCCGAGATCCTCTCGAACTACGACCTGGTGATCGACGGCAGCGACAACTTCCCCACCCGCTACCTGGTGAACGACGCGGCATCCATGGCAGAAAAACCCCTGATCTGGGGGTCAATCCTGAGGTTTCAGGGGCAGGTGGGAATCTCATGGGAAGGTCACGGACCCACTTACCGCGACCTGTTTCCCTCGCCGCCGCCACCCGAGGAGGCGCTCTCCTGTGAACTCGGCGGCGTGCTGCCGAGCCTGTGCCCGGCCGTTGGGTCCTTCCTCGCCACCGAGGCGATCAAGCTCATCACCGGAATCGGCGAACCGCTGATCGGACGCGTCCTGGTCTACGACGCCCTGAGCGCGAGCACGCGAGAGATTCGCTATGCGCGTCCCGCCGACGCGCGGCCCGTCACGGAGTTGATCGACTACGAGCTGTTCTGCGGCATGACCTCGGATGCTGATGACACCGCTGTCTCGGCCGCGGAGCTGCTCGCGCGGTTGAGGGCGGGGGAGAACCTTGCGCTCATCGATGTGCGCGAGCTCGTCGAGGTCGAAGCCCGCCGGATCCCCGGCAGCATCCATCTGCCGCTCGGAGAGATCGAGGGCGGTCGCATGCCGGATGCCACGGGCGAACTGGTCGTGTACTGCGAACGCGATCCGCGCGCACGGCGAGCCGTTCGTGAACTCCGCGAACGGGGGATCGAAGCGCGCTATCTCGCCGGCGGCATCCGCTCATTCGTCGAGGTCGGGGGAGAAGCCATCAGCGGGGCTGTAGCGCACGTGAGCACTCAACCGCCGATGTAGCTCATCTCAATGCGGTTGCGCGCCTCGCGGAGCCCCGGTGTGAGTTCGGATCGGATCTCGGAGTAGCGGTCG
Source organism: Microbacterium zouquanmingi (assembly GCF_052266695.1). Taxonomy (NCBI): domain Bacteria; kingdom Bacillati; phylum Actinomycetota; class Actinomycetes; order Micrococcales; family Microbacteriaceae; genus Microbacterium; species Microbacterium zouquanmingi. Next base: position 220,734 of record NZ_JBQPQZ010000006.1, on the reverse strand, counting down.
TCGCGCGCGCCCCAGACGGATGCCATCGCTGAAGCGAGCTCGTCATCATCGGCCCCGCTGCGCAGCAGGACACGCAGGTCGTGACCCTCGTCGGCAAACAGGCAGGTGAAGAGCTTGCCCTCTGTCGAGATGCGGGCGCGATTGCACGTGCCGCAGAACGCGTTCGTGACAGAGGAGATCACGCCGATCTCACCGCCGCCGTCGCGGTAGCGCCAGCGCTTGGCGACCTCCCCGGTCACGACCGGGGCGATCTGCTCGAGTGGATGGACGGCGTTTATGCGCTCGATGACCTCTGCCGAGGGAACCACGTCGTCGAGCGACCAGCCGTTGGTCGTGCCGACATCCATGTACTCGATGAAGCGCAGCGTGAAGGGGGAGTCCTTGAAGTGCGAGGCCATGTCGACGATCTCACCGTCGTTCACTCCGCGCTTGACGACCATGTTGAGCTTGATCGGGCCGAGCCCGGCCGCATGCGCGGCGTCGATGCCCGCGAGAACGCGCGCGACCGGGAAGCGCACGTCGTTGATGCTCTGGAACAGCTCGTCATCGAGCGAGTCGATCGACACTGTGACGCGGGTGAGCCCCGCCGCCTTCAGCGCTGCCGCCTTGGTTGCCAGAGCAGAGCCGTTCGTCGTCAGCGCGATCTCAAGCGGCACGCCCTCTGGCGTTCGGAGGGCGGCGAGACGCTCGATGAGTTCTTCGATGCCCTTTCGAAGGAGAGGTTCGCCTCCGGTGAGGCGGATCTTGCGGACGCCGTGAGCCGCCGAGACTCGGCAGATCCGCTCGATCTCCTCGAAACTGAGCAGTTCATTCCGTTCAAGGAATGCATAATCGCGACCGAATACCGTTTTCGGCATGCAATAGACGCAACGGAAGTTGCACCGGTCTGTGACAGAGATCCGCAGGTCGCGCATCGGGCGATCGAGGCGGTCGCGAATGCCCGAGGAAGCCATCTGCTGCGCGCCAGCACGGAAGGCGCGTTCGCCGGGATCCGCAGCAGTCGACATCGCAGAAACCTCCCTCTGAGTGGAACGCTAGCACCACTCAGGGCACGAGGCGCACCGAGACGTCCGTGGGTAACAGGGCGAACGACAAACGAGCTCCTGGGCGCAGACCGACTTCAACGGCTGCGGAGGAAGAGCAGTCGACAGCGATCTCCGGGTGCTCCGTCGTCGTGATCCGGATCCCCCCGGGAATCGGCTCGAGAGTCTGCACGGACCCGGTCCACCCGATCGCCGCGTCGGGGCGCGGAGCATCCGAGTTGCGCACGCGCACCGCGCCAGGAGCGAAGGCGGCCGACAACTCGTCGCCTTCACGGGCGCCCTCGACAGCGGGAAGCAGCAGTGCTGGTCCCTCGGCTGCGTCGAGCACGAGTCGGCCCTCGAAGTCGGCTCGTCCTGAGACCAGATTGACCCCGGCGAGGGCCGCGACGAACGCAGAACCAGGATGACCCAGCACGTCGCGAGTCGTGCCGTCCTGCATGACCGCGCCACCCTGCAAAACGGTGGTCCGGTCGGCGAGTACGACGGCGTCGAGCACGTCATGAGTGACGAGAATCATCGGGATGCCGCGGCGATCACGCAGTTCGGCGATCAGACGGCGTGCGTGGGCCGCGGTCTGCGCGTCGAGTCCCGCGAATGGTTCGTCGAGCAGCAGGGCCCCGGGGTTTGCCGCGAGTGCACGGGCGATCGCCGCACGCTGTTGCTGTCCGCCCGACAGCTGCGATGGGCGTCTGCTCTCGAAGCCCGCGAGTCCAACCTCTTCGAGCAGACGGCCGGCTTCAGCCCGAGCATCCGATCGCCTCATGCCCTGAGACCGCGGACCGAACGCGACGTTCTCGAGCACCGAGAGGTGCGGAAACAGTATCGATCGCTGACCGAGAAGACCAACGCGGCGGTGCTCGGGCGGCACGCGGCGTCCATCTGCGGCGTGGAGCTCGATGTCGCCCAGGCTGATCGCGCCGGTGACGTCACGGACGTGGCCAGCGATCGCGCCGAGCAGCGTTGACTTGCCCGCGCCATTCGGCCCGAGGATCGCGAGTATCTCGCCAGGCTCTGCGCGGATGGCCGCATCGAGGGCGAACCCACCGACGCGAGCGCGCACGTCGGCTGTGAGAGCGCTCATCGGAGTGCTCCCGGGCGCCAGCCGCGCATGAGCACCAGCACGGCGATTGCGACGAGGATGAGCATGAGGGACAGCGCGATCGCGGTGTCTTCGCGCACGCCCGCGCCATTGAAGGCCGTGTAGATCGCGAGCGGCATGGTGCGCGTGACACCGGGGGAGTTGCCGGCGAACAGTGCGGTGGCGCCGAACTCGCCGAGTGCTCGCGCGAAGCACAGTACGGTTCCCGCGAGGATGCCGGGGGCGGCCAGTGGCAGGGTCACACGGCGGAACACCGTCATCCGGTTCGCTCCGAGGCTTGCGGCGACGCGCTCATGGCCGGTGTCGATCGTGCGCAGAGCTCCTTCGACGGAGATCACCAGAAACGGCAGCGCCACGAACGCCTGGGCGATCACGACGGCGGTCGTCGTGAAGGGGATCCGGATGCCGACGACGTCGAGCGCGCCGCCGAGCAGGCCGTTGCGGCCGAGCAGCGAGAGCAGCGCGATGCCGCCCACCAGCGGCGGCAATACGAGGGGGAGCGTGGTGAGGGTGCGCAGAACCGCGGCAGGGCCCGCGGTGCTGCGAGCGATGAGCATCGCGAGCGGAATGCCGAGCACCACGCAGATGATCGTGGCAATGGATGCTGTCAGCAGCGACAGGCCGAGCGCCTGCTGGGCTTCGGGGGAGACGATCGCGGTGGCCATCTCTGACCAATCGAGCCGAGCGGTCAGCGCGATGAACGGCAGCAGAAGCAGCACCGCGCCGATGGCTGCGGGAATGAGAAGCCAGAGCGGAAGTCCGCTGGACGTCGAACGCGCAGCTCGGAGAAGGCGCGGCTGGCTCATGGTGCTCCGAACCCGAAGGCCGCGAGCACCTTCTGGCCTGTGGGGGAGAGCACGTAGTCGACGAAAGCAGCCGCGAGGGCGGGGTTCGGAGCATCCGCCAGCGAGACGATCGGATAGACGTTCACGGCAGCGTCGGCGCTCGCGATCTCGACGCCGGTCACTTCGTCGCCGGCCGCCTGGATGTCGGTGCGGTACACGAGCCCGGCATCCGCCTCTCCCGACTTGACCTTCGAGAGCACCGCGGTGACGTTCTGTTCCTCGCTCGCGGGCGTGATCGTGATCCCTGCCGCCTCGATCAGGGTCTCCGAGGCCGTGCCGCACGGAACCTCAGCAGTGCAGAGCACGATGATCAGCTCGCTGTCCGCGAGGGAGTCGAGACCCGTCACGCCGAGCGGGTTGCCTGGCGTCACGGCGATCTCGAGGGTGTTCGTGGCGAATGCCGCGGCGCCTCCGGCGAGAGCGGCGTCGGTGACCTTGGCCATGTTGCGCTCATCTGCCGAGGCGAACACATCAGCCGAGGCGCCCTCCAGGAGCTGGGTGGCGAGCACGGCGGAACCGTCGTACGTGATCGGGAGCACATCGGTGCCGGGGTTCGCGGCTTCGAAGTCCTCGGCGAGCTGGTCGAAGGCGCCAGAGAGGGATGCTGCGGCAAAAACGGTCAGCTCGCCGTCCGGCGAATCGGACGGGGGCTCTGCTCCAGCGGAGCATCCGGTCAGCGCAAGCGACAGGCCCACCATGATTGCGGCAGCCGCGCGCCTCATGCCGAGGCTTCCTTCTCGGTCTCGAGGATCACCATGGTCGCCTTCACGACGGCGACGCCTTTCGAGCCGACTTCCAACCGCAGGTCGTGCGCGGCCTCGGCCGACATCAGCGACACGATGCGGTGGGGTCCGCTCTGCAACTCGACCTGCGCCATCAGCCCGTCGATCGTGACTTTGGTGACGAGGCCGACGAAACGGTTGCGGGCGCTGCTGCGGACCTGGCCGACATCGGCGGCGTCGACGGACGTCGTCTTTGTGTGCGCGGCGAGCTCTGCGCCGTCGACTACCTGAACACCGGAGGCGTCGTGATCCAGTCCCAGGATGCCGGTCTGCACCCAGCGTCGCACGGTGTCATCGCTGACCCCGACGAGTTCTGCTGCTTCGCTAATCCGAAAGTGCGCCATAAGACGGAGTATATCGCCGCACATGCGGTAGCGCGAGAGCGATTCTCGCACCGTGGAAGAGTTATTCCGAAAAATCTGGACGTGCGCACTCATCGCTGTTATCGTCGTTCACGCCGACGACGCCTCATGAAGGTGCACGCTATCGGCCTGTGAACACCGAGATGAAGCAAGGAAGCTCCCATGGACGCCACCGGAATCACGACATCCCCGTACGTCGCGCAGGGTGACACCGAACCCGCAGCCGCACAGTACCTCGCCCACGCCATCGAGCTCGCCACGGAGAATGTGCGCAACGACGGCGGACCATTCGGGGCCGTGGTCGTCTCCGCGGACGGCCAGGTCTTCGAGGGAGTGAATCGCGTCACCGCGGATCTTGACCCCTCCGCGCACGCCGAGGTATCGGCGATCCGCAACGCGTGCACGCAGCTGGGAACGTTCGACCTCAGCGGTGCCGTGCTGTACACCAGTTGCGAACCGTGCCCGATGTGCTTGGCGACGTCGCTGTGGGCGCGGGTGGACCGCGTCTACTTCGCAGCGAACCGCCACGACGCCGCCGACGCCGGGTTCGATGACGCTCTCTTCTATCGCTACTTCGAAGGTGACGACACCGACCGGACCATCATGCCGGTCGCACAGGAGACGCTGCCGCCGGTGCAGCGCATCGCACCGTTCACCGAATGGACGACGCTCTCCACGCGCACAGAGTACTGACACCGCAGCGACTTCGATCGCACAGCATCCCTCAGAGCAGGAGAGAACAACGATGTCTCAGACCGCCGCCGTCCGCGAAGATGCGGACACCCCTGACCCCGCCATGAAACTCAGCAGAATCGACCGCTTCTTCGAGATCACCAAGCGGGGATCGACGATCTCCCGCGAACTCCGAGGCGGAATCGTCACCTTCGTCACGATGGCCTACATCGTGATCCTCAACCCGCTCATCCTCGGCGGTGTCGCCGACGTCGAGAACTTCGCCCTCGACGGCGCGCAGATCGGCGCTGCGACGGGCCTCACCGCCGGTGTCATCACCATTCTTTTCGGCCTCGTCGCCAAGATGCCGTTCGCGCTCGCCGCAGGCCTCGGCATCAACTCCTTCCTCGCAGTGGCCGTCGTCGGCAGCGTCACCTGGCCGGAGGCGATGGGCCTGGTGATCATCAACGGCATCATCATCGTTCTGCTGGGAGCGACCGGAGCGCGCACCGCGATCTTCCGTGCGATTCCGCAGCCGTTGAAGGCCGCGATCACGGTCGGCATCGGCCTGTTCATCGCCTTCATCGGGTTCGTGGACTCCGGCTTCGTCAACCGCACCCCTGGTGGCCCTCCCGTGCAGCTCGGCGACGGTGGGTCGATCGCCTCCGTGCCCACCCTGATCTTCCTGTTCGCCCTGCTGCTGATCGGCGTCCTCGTCGCCCGCAAGGTTCCCGGCGCCATCCTGATCGGAATCGTCGCCTCCACGATCCTCGCGATCATCACGCAGGCGATGCTCCAGCTCGGATCGAGTGCAGACGGTCCCGGCGGCTGGCACATGACGATTCCAGAGCTGCCGTCGGCGATTCTCACCATTCCCGACTTCGGTTTGGTTGGCCAGTTCGATCTGTTCGGAGCGTTCGGCCGCATCGGCATCCTGTCGGCGACCATGCTCGTGTTCACTCTCGTGTTCACAAACTTCTTCGACGCCATGGGCACCATGACGGGCCTGGCGAAGAACGCCGGTCTCGCGCACAAAGACGGCACATTCCCCCGCCTGCGCTCGGCGTTCGTCGTCGAGGGCCTCGGAGCGGTCGCGGGTGGCGCCACCTCATCGTCGTCGGCGACCGTCTACGTCGACAGCGCCGCCGGCATCGGTGAGGGGGCGCGGACGGGCCTGGCCTCGCTCACCGTCGGCGTGCTGTTCCTGCTGTCGATGTTCTTCACGCCGCTGACGCTGACCGTGCCGATCGAAGTCGGCTCTGCTGCGCTGGTCGTGGTCGGTGCGATGATGATGGCGCAGATCAAGGAGATCAACTTCTCGAAGTTCTCTGTGGCGCTTCCTGCCTTCCTCACGATCGTCACGATGCCGCTGACCTACTCGATCGCGAACGGCATCGGCATCGGGTTCGTCTCGTGGGCGCTCATCAACGCACTGTCCGGACGGGCACGCAAGGTGCACTGGCTGCTGTGGGTCGTCGCCGCCGGCTTCGCGCTGTACTTCGTGCGCGGACCGATCGAGGCCCTGCTCGCGGGATAGCCTCACCGTCATCCCACGTGCCCGGCACCGCCTCGTGCGGCGCCGGGCACGCGTGCGCTACGGCGTCACTTCATTCGAGCGGACGGGAGAAGGGTTTCCCCGATTCGTTGGTGTGCGGAGTCGGGAAAACCTTCTCGCATCGCGTTGGATGCCGACGATGAGGTCGCGGCAGGCCGACGACTGCGTCGGATGAAAGGATGGAATGATGCAGCAGCAGAACTCGATATGGCGTGAGCCGGGCATTCCCGCCCTCATTGGCATGGTCGTGGCCGGGTTCTCCGGATACGCGCTGCTCATGCCCGTCGCGCCGCTGTGGGCCGCGCGCGGGGGAGCGGATGAGGCTGGAGTCGGTGCAGTGACCGGCGTCTTCATGCTCTTCACCGTGCTGGTGCAGCTGTTCGTTCCCGCGGCGATACGCCGATTCGGTTGGACGCCTGTTCTCGTCATCGGGCTGATCCTGCTCGGTGCGCCCTCACTCGCGCACATTCTGTCCGACGCACTGCTGCCGATCCTCGCGCTCGCTGCCGTGCGCGGAGCGGGTTTCGCCGTGCTGACGGTGTGCGGCAGCAGTGCCGTCGCCGAGCTTGTCGATCCCGCACGCCGTGGCCGGGCGATCGGAGCCTTCGGTCTGGGGATCGCGGCGCCCCAGGTGCTGCTGCTTCCCGCCGCCCCCTGGATCGCCGAGCACCTGGGTGCTGCAGTCGTGTTCGCGCTCGCGACGATCCCGCTGGTCGGCATCGTCTTCGCCGTGCCGCTTGGTCGACGACTCGACGCCCTGCCGCCGCATCCGGAACCCGAACACGCCAGGCACGGTGTGCGGCGTTACCTCGGCCTGCTGCCGCCGATGCTCGTGCTGCTCGGCGTCACCCTCGCAGGCGGCGCACTCATCACGTTCGTGCCTCAGTTCGGCGTCTCGGCGCTCGATGCAATGGTGGGACTGCTCCTGCTGACAGGCCTTGCGGCACTGGCGCGTTGGGGTGTGGGGCATCTCGCAGACCGCGTCGGAGCACGCCGCATCCTCTGGCCGTTCGTCGTCACGGCGACCGCGGGCATGGCAGTGATCGCCTGGTCGGTGGCGGCGGAGGAGCGCACCGCCGCCCTGCTTCTCGGTATGGCGCTGGTCGGCATCGCGTACGGAGCACTGCAGAACCTCACGCTCGGCGTCGCGTTCGAGGCTGTGCCGCGACGCGATCACGTCGTCGCGAGCGCTGCCTGGAACATCGGCTTCGACGCGGGTACCGGACTCGGCGCGGTCGTGGTCGGGGCACTGGCGTCGGCGTTCGCGTTCCCGCCCGCGTTGCTGTTCGCGGCGGCGCTGTCGCTCCTGACCTTGCCGCTGGCGCTTATCGGACTGCGCGGTCGGAGACCTGTCTCGTAGCCCCGCAGCCCACCGCGCACGCTCCGCGGCGGGCACGCCCCTCGAAGGGATAGGAGAAGGATTTCGGTGCCAGGGTGGCGACGGCACCCGCGAAACCCTTCTCGCATCGGTGCGGTGCGGCGCGGCGTACGGCGCGGCGCCGCGCGCGCGTCAGTCCTCGGCTGCGGCCTCGCCGATCAGCTGCAGGATGCGCGCAGCCACGCTGACGGCGATCACCGCGGGTTGCTTGCCGGTGACCTCAGGGACCCCGATCGGCGTGGTGACTCTGCCGAGAGCATCCTCGTTCTGGCCGAGCTCACCGAGCTTCTTGCGGAACCGGGTCCATTTCGATGCCGAGCCGATCAGGCCGATCGATCCGAGCCCCTCGGTGCGCAGTGCCTGGTCGACGATCGCGAGATCTTCGACGTGATCGTGCGTCATCACGAGCACGTGTGCGCCTTCCGGAAGATCAGCCAGCGCCGACTCCGGTACGGGTGCGTGCACGGTATGCACTCGGGCCACAGCGTCGTCGAGGACCGACAGTCGGGCGGGCACGAGCATCTCGGCGCGCGAGTCGACGAGATAGAGGTCGATCTCGTGACGCGAGAGGATGCGAGCGAGTTCGAGACCGACGTGTCCGATGCCGAACACAGCGACCGATGGCACGACCCTGACCGGTTCCAGCAGCATGGTGACCTCTCCTCCGCAGCACTGCACGCCGTACTCGACCGTCGCCTTGTCACTCAAGGTGAGCGTGAGAAGCGAGGGCTCCTCGGCACCGAAAGCGATGAGCTCGCGCGCTTTCTGCGTCGCCGTCGCCTCGAGGTTGCCGCCGCCGACGGTGCCGAACGCGGCATTCGCCGACACGACCATCTTGGCGCCGCCGTTGCGCGGCGAATGCCCGCGCACGGTGACCATGGTCACCAGTACGGCGGCGGTGCGCTCGGTGCGCAACCGCTGCAGGGCATCGAGCCAGTCCACGTCGTGCCTCAGCGAGCCGGGGCGAGTTCGCGTTCGGGAACACCAGCGGATGCCGCGGCCTGGGCAGCCTGAACCGCCCAGAACACCGCCTCCGGCGTCGCCGGCGAACCGAGCTCGACCACGTGACCTGCGGGCGCGAACGCAGCTACGGCCTCGCGAAGAGCCTCACGGGCGCTGAACGCGAGCATGAACGGCGGCTCGCCGACGGCCTTCGAACCGTACACCGCGCCGTCTTCACGGGCGTTCTCGTAGAGGCGGACGTTGAACTCCTCGGGCATCTCCGAGAAGCTCGGCAGCTTGTAGGTCGAGGCCGACTGGGTCTGCAGGCGTCCGCGGTTCGGGCCGTCCGATACATCCCAGCGCAGTTCTTCGAGCGTCAGCCAGCCGAGCCCCTGCACGTACGCGCCCTCGATCTGCCCGATGTCAAGCATGGGCGAGAGCGAGTCGCCGACGTCGTGGATGATGTCGACGCGACGCACTCGGTACGCGCCGGTGAACTCGTCGACCTCGACCTCGCTGGCCGCGCACCCGTACGCGAAGTACTTGAAAGGGGAGCCCTGCATGATCTCGGGATTCCAGTGCAATCCCTCGGTGCGGTAGTAGCCCGCGGCGAACAGCTGCACGCGCTGCAGGTAGGCGGCCTCGGCCACCTCCGCGAACGTCATCGACTGCGGGCTGCCGAGCGCCGTCACGAGCCCGCCAGAGAAGCGCACATCTCGCCCGTCGACGTTCAGCAGACGTCCGGCCACTGCCGCCATCCGCTCGCGAATCTGCTCGCACGCGTTCTTCACTGCGCCGCCGTTGAGGTCGGCGCCCGAAGACGCGGCGGTCGCCGACGTGTTCGGCACCTTGTCGGTGCGGGTGGGAGCGAGACGCACCTGGTGCAGTTCGAGCCCGAGCGCGGTCGCCGCGACCTGCAGCATCTTCGTGTGCAGGCCCTGACCCATCTCGGTGCCGCCGTGGTTGACGAGCACCGAGCCATCCTTGTAGACGTGCACGAGGGCACCGGCCTGGTTGAAGGCGGCGAAGTTGAAGGAGATGCCGAACTTGACCGGCGTCATCGCCAGCGCCCGTTTGACGTGCGCGCTGCTCTCGTTGAATGCGGCGATCTCGGCCCGGCGCACATCGAAGTCCGATTCGTCGCGGAGCTGATTCCAGATGGAGCCAAGGCGATCGGCATCCTTCACGAGCTGTCCGTATGGGGTCGACTGACCGGGCTGGTAGAAGTTCTTCTCGCGCAGCTGCATCGGGTCGATCCCGAGTGCGAGGGCGACCCGGCCGAGAATGTCCTCGATGAGGAACACGCCCTGGGGTCCGCCGAATCCGCGGAATGCCGTGTTCGATGCCTTGTTCGTCTTCGCGATGCGGCCGAGCGCGTGCACGTTCGGGATCCAGTACGAGTTGTCCAGGTGGCACAGGGCCCGACCGAGGACGGGCTCGGAGAGATCGAGGCTCCACCCGCCGTCGCAGGTGAGCACGGCATCCAGCGCCTGCAGGTGACCCGCGTCATCCAGACCGACCTTCCACTCGATTCGGAACGGGTGGCGCTTGCCGGTCATCGTGATGTCCTGCGTGCGGTTCAGGCGCAGGCGCACGGGGCGTCCAGTGAGCGTGGCGCCGAGCGCGGCGATCGCCGCGAACCCGTGCGACTGCATCTCCTTGCCGCCGAACCCGCCGCCCATGCGCAGCGACTGCACGGTGACCTCGTTGGAGGGGATGTTCAGCACGTGAGCGACGATCTCCTGCGCCTCGGACGGATGCTGCGTGGAGCACTGCACGAAGTACTGGCCCTCGGAGTCGCGCAGCGCGAGCGATGCCTGCGTCTCGAGGTAGAAATGCTCCTGTCCGCCGAACTCCGTCACGCCCTCGAAGACGTGCGTCGCCGACGAAAGAGCGGATGCCGCATCTCCGCGCTGCACCGTGCGGGCGGTGCCCTGGAAGGAGCCGGCATCGACGGCATCCTGCACTGTGATCAGCGAGGGGAGCGGTTCGTATTCGACCGTCACGGCGGCAGCTCCCAGACGTGCGGCCTCCTGCGTCTCACCGAGCACCCAGACGAGAGCGTGTCCGTAGTACATCGCCTCATCGGGGAACAGCGGCTCGTCGTGCTTGATACCGGCGTCGTTGACTCCTGGAACGTCGGCGGCGGTGAGCACGCGGACGACCCCGGGCACCCCGTAGGCACCGGTGACGTCGACGCGCACCTTCGCGTGTGCGTTGGTCGACTGCACTGGCCAGGCGGTCAGGACGCCCATCGTGGAGCCTGCGAGGTCGTCGGTGTACATCGCGGCGCCCGTGACGTGCAGCGCTGCACTCTCGTGCACCGCGCGCGTGCCGACGACGGGGTTCTGGGGACGGTCGGCGAGCGCGCTCATGCCGAGACCTCCTTCGATTCGATGACGGTGGTGCTGTAGAGCTTCAACAGCGAGGTGCCGAGCATGTGCGAGCGGTAGTCCGCGCTCGCGCGGTGGTCCGACATCGGCGTGCCCTCGGCGCGCAGGATCTCGGATGCCCGCTTGATGGTCTGGATGCTCCAGGGCTGACCGATCAGCGCCTCCTCGGTCGCGAGGGCGCGCAGCGGTGTGGCGGCGACGCCGCCGAGGCCGATTTTCGCAGCGGTGACCGTGCCGCCGGAGATGTCGAGGGCGAAACCGATCGCGACGCTGGAGATGTCGTCGAATCGTCGCTTCGCGATCTTGTGGAACGCGGTCGTCGTCGCCAACGGCAGGGGAATGCGGATGGCGCGGATGAGCTCGTCTTTCGCGCGCACCGTCTGCCGGTAGCCGGTGAAGTACTCCGACAGTTCGACTTCGCGCTCGCCGCGGACGGATGCCAGCACGAGGCGTGCACCGAGCGCGAGAAGCGCGGGCGGGGTGTCCCCGATGGGGGAGCCCGTGCCGAGGTTGCCGCCGATGGTGCCGCGGTTGCGGATCAGCCGCGAGGCGAACTGCGGGAACAGCTGGGCGAGCAGCGGAACGCGGCCGTCGAGGCGCCGTTCGATCTCAGAGAGGGGGAGTGCTGCGCCGATCTCGATGACATCGTCAGTCTCGGTGAGGGTGCGGAGCTCTTCGAGCTGCTCGATCGCCACGACGAACGGCGCGCGCGAGCCGCGGATATTCACCTCGACGCCCCAGTCGGTGGATCCGGCGACGAGCAGCGCATCGGGCTCGTCCTGCAGCAGTTGCAGGGTGCCGGCGAGTGTCTGCGGGCGGACGAAGCGGGCGCCGTCGACGGTGGTGTCGGTGGACACCGTCGCGGGAGCCGGCTGATCCATGCGCTGGCGCATCGGGTCATCCTCGGCGGGGGAGCCGAGCGTGTAGGCGGCATCCCGAATCGGACGATAGCCGGTGCAACGGCAGAGGTTTCCGCTCAGCGCATGCAGGTCGAAACCGTTCGGACCGTGCTCGGCGTCGTGCAGGGGGCACTCCTCATCAGCGCCCTCTTCCGTCGCTTCGCGACCGTCACGGTAGTACTCGCCGGCCATGCTGCAGGCGAAGCCCGGCGTGCAGTACCCGCACTGCGATCCCCCGGCCTCGGCGAGCTTCTCCTGGACGGGATGCAGCGCCTCGGGGCTGCCCAGCCCTTCAGCCGTGATGATCTCCTGACCGTTAAGGGCGTACACCGGCACCAGGCATGAATTCACCGAGGTCCACGCGGTGCCGCCATCGGGCGTCGGTGCCGCAAGGAGCACGGCACACGCGCCGCATTCGCCCTCGGCGCATCCCTCTTTCGCTCCGGCGAGTCCGGTGTCGCGCAGCCAGTCCAGCGCGGTGGTATGGGTCGGGGTGCCCGAGAGAGGGCGGCTGTTCCCGTTTACGTTGACGGCGATGTCATTCATAGGTAGATCTCCTCAGATCCGGCGTTGCTGCGGGAGCGAACGCCGATCCGAATTCGATGATGCGAGTCTAGGCGCCCGGCGATGCCGGTTGGGGCAAAAGCGCACACCCCACCACTTCCGGTATCCGGAAATACTATTTCTATCTATGGAAACAATAGTTCGACTGCTGGGCGCGGTCAAGAGGTCGCGAGTTTGCCTGCCGTAACTCGTGGCGTGGCAGAAATCCCTCGAACCGGGCAGGGGCCGTGCGGCCTCGGTCAGGCGCCGGCGGCGGCGGAGATCTCCGCAGTGATCTCCTGGAGCACGGGAAGGGCGCGCTCGCCGAAGTCTCCGGAGACGCGGGCGACCGGCCCGGAGACCGAGACGGCGGTGGGGATGGACATGCCGGGGACGCTCACCGCGAAGCAGCGGACGCCGATCTCCTGCTCGTTGTCGTCGATCGCATAGCCGCGCTTGCGGGTCTCTGCCAGGTCGGCGAGCAGGGCGTCGATGCTGGTGATGGTGTGCTCGGTGCTCGCCGGCATCCCGGTGCGCCCGATGACCTCGCGCACTTTGGCGTCATCCATGTCGGCCAGCATCGCCTTGCCGACGCTGGTGGAGTGCAGGCTCGAACGTCGCCCCACCTCGGTGAACATGCGCATCGCGTGCGGCGAAGGCGCCTGCGAGATGTAAACGACTCGATCACCGTCGATCGTGGCCAGGTTCGCGGTCTCGCCGAGGCGCTCGACGAGTTCCTTCAGCTGCGGCATCGCGATCTGCCCGAACTTGCGGTTGGCGACTTCGCCGAGGCGGACGAGCCGTGGGCCGAGTGCGTAGCGGCGATTTTGCAGCTGACGCGCGTATCCCCGCGAGACGAGTGTGCGCAACAGGCGGTGGATGGTCGGCAGCGGCAGGTCGGCGGCCGCGGACAACTCGCTGAGAGTCACGTCGCCCCCAGCATCCGCGATCAATTCGAGTAGATCGAAGACGCGTGTGACGGACTTCACTCCGTCCGTGGTCCCTGCGGCCATTCCCATACCTTCCCCACGTGATTGAACTTAGTTATCCGCATCGCGGAAATATTCATTCGTCAGGGTAGCCCATCGCGCAGATCAACGGCCTCAGTAGTCTCCTCGGAGCGGACGTACCACTAGGTTGAGGGGACATGTCAACTTCGGGGGGAAAGTGGTAACCATGACTACGACAATCCTTCACAATGCTCAGCTCATCGATGGCACGGGGGGCGACCCCGTCGCGGACGCTGTGGTCGTCATCGACGACGGCAAGATCACGTGGGCGGGCGCAGCTGCCGACGCCCCGGCGATCGATGACTCCAAGGATCCCGTCAAGGTCGATCTCGGAGGGAATACGATCACCCCGGGCTTCTTCGACGTGCACGTGCACCTCTCGCTCCCCGGCCCCAGCGGTGGCTCGCCGATGCAGGAGGGGATGGTTGCGCCATCCTTCCGGTACTTCGAGCTGATCGGGCGTCTGAAGACAACTCTCGCAGCGGGCGTCACGACGGTCCGCGACCTCATGGGCGTCGATGCGGGCGTGCGCACCGCCGTCGAATACGGCATCATCGAGGGGCCGCGACTGCTGGTAGCAGACCGGATGCTCAGCCAGACCGGCGGGCACGCCGACTGGCATCTGAAGTCGGGCATTGATGGCACGACCCTCGTGGGTGGCGACCTGGTCGACTCGGTCGACGAGGCCCGTAAGGCAGCACGCGTGCTGCTGCGCGAGCATGTCGACGTCATCAAGATCGCGTCCAGCGGTGGTGTCACCTCGATGAGCGACGAACCGGGCTGGCTGGGCTTCCGCACCGACATGGTCGCCGCTGTCGTCGAAGAGGGCAAGGCTTACGGTGGTGTTCCGGTCGCCGCACACGCGATCGGGTACGAAGGCATCCGCGCTGCGGTCGAGGGCGGCGTGCACAGCGTCGAGCACGGCTATGAGCTCGACGATGAACTGCGTCAGCAGATGGTCAAGAACGGTCAGTTCCTCGTCCCCACCCTGCTGGAGACGATTCACCCCGACACGGCCACTCCGCAGGCGGCGGCGAAGAGCGCGAAATGGCACGCGATGGCGCATGAGTCGATCGCCAAGTCGGTTGCGGCCGGCATCAAGATCGCGGTCGGCACTGACGCGGGGCTCGTTCCCGATCACGGTGCGAACCTCGGCGAGCTCCCGCTCCTCGTGCAGTACGGCGGGATGACCCCGATGCAGGCGATCGTGGCGGGCACGAAGACGTCCGCCGAGTGCTGCGGCGTGGATGACATCCTCGGCACCGTTGAGGCCGGCAAGATCGCCGACATCGTCGTGGTGGCCGGTGACCCGCTCAAGGACATCTCCACGGTCGCCGACAACGACAAGATCCTGCTCGTGATGAAGCAGGGGCGCGCAGCGGTCAACCGGGGCGCCTTCTCCATCTGAGTGAATTCCAAAGGGGTGCCCGTCTGCGGACGGGCACCCCTTTTGTGAACTCCATGATGCGCGAGTGCGATGGTTTCCGTATAGTGGACTTCAGAATCCAGGATGCGAAAGGATCCTCTTCAATGACGAAAGACACTTCAGACGCTTCTATCCGGGTCACCCGAGCGCCGCTCATCGAGGGCGCCGATGACATTCTCAGCGCCGAGGCGCTGGATTTCGTCGCCAGCCTGCACCGTGCCTTCGACGAGCGCCGCCACGAGCTGCTGACCGCGCGCACCGAGCGTCGCGACAAGATCGCCGCAGGCGGCACTCTCGACTTCCTCCCCAAAACTGTAGAAGTCCGCGCCGCCGATTGGCAGGTCGCGCCCGCGCCGACTGCGCTTCACGACCGCCGCGTCGAGATCACCGGCCCTGCCGCTCCGCCGAAGATGGCCATCAACGCCCTGAACTCGCAGGCGAAGGTATGGCTCGCCGACCTCGAGGATGCGGCTGGTCCCACCTGGGAGAACGTCGTCGCCGGAATCCAGAACCTGCGCGATGCCGCCCGCGGCACCCTCTCGTACACCTCGCCGGCCGGCAAAGCCTACGCACTTCGCACCGACGTTCAGCGCCCGACCGTCGTCACTCGCCCTCGCGGTCTGCACCTCGCTGAGCGTCATGTCATCGTCGATGGCCGAGAGGCATCCGGCGCGCTCGTCGACTTCGGCCTGCACTTCTTCCACACCGCTCGCCAGCTCATCGCCAACGGCCACGGTCCTTACTACTACCTGCCCAAGCTCGAGAGCCATCGCGAAGCCCGGTTGTGGAACGACATCTTCATCCACGCGCAGGATACCCTCAGCATCCCCCACGGAACGATCCGCGCGACCGTCCTCATCGAGACGATCCCCGCGGCGTTCGAGATGGACGAGATCCTCTACGAACTGCGTGACCACGCTTCCGGCCTCAATGCCGGGCGGTGGGACTACCTCTTCAGCCTGATCAAGGTGTTCCGCGACCGGGGCGTGGAGTTCGTCATTCCGGATCGCGCCGATGTCGCGATGACGGCTCCGTTCATGCGCGCGTACACCGAGTTGCTCGTGCAGACCTGTCACCGCCGTGGTGCGTTCGCGATCGGCGGCATGGCAGCGTTCGTCCCCAACCGCCACGACCCGGAGGCCACCGCGGCCGCCTTCGACAAGGTCCGCGCGGACAAGAGTCGCGAGGCGGGCGACGGCTTCGACGGATCGTGGGTTGCGCACCCCGACCTCGTGCCGATCTGCCGGGAGGTGTTCGATGCCGTGCTCGGCGACCGCCCGAACCAGATCGACCGGCAGCGTCCGGAAGTCTCGATCACTGCCGCGGACCTCCTGGATGTGGCATCGGCTCCCGGCCGCGTCACTGAGGCGGGGCTGCGCAACAACCTCGCCGTGGCGGTGCAGTACGTGGCGGTGTGGCTGTCGGGGAACGGCGCCGTCGCGATCAACAACCTCATGGAAGATGCCGCGACCGCCGAGATCTCGCGCTCGCAGGTGTGGCAGCAGCTGCGCAACAGCGTCGTGCTCGCCGACACCGGCAACACTGTCACCCCCGAGCTCGTCGAGCGCGTGCTCGCCGAAGAGGTCGCGGCGCTGCGCGAGAGTGTGGATGCGGCGACTTTCGTCGCCTACTACGCACCCGCTGCCGCACTCATCGCACGCCTGTGCCTCGATGAGGAGTACGTCGACTTCCTCACGCTCCCCGCATACGATCTGATCGTGGAGCCGGATGCTGACACTGAGGTCGCTGCGTGAGCGCGGCGCTGACCGACGCCGATCGCGCGGGGATCGCGTCCCGCCTGGCCGGCACCGACGAGCTGCTCGAGCGCGCGTACCCCGGCGACGACGGATCGCGGCAGCCGGTGCACACCGTGTACGTGCCCGCCGACACGTTCACTCCTGATCTCGCGGCTCGGTGGGGTGAGGCGGCGCTCGCCGCGGCATCCTCCGCAGGTGGGCTGGAGACACTCGCCGAGCGCGTGGGCATTCGCGACGACGTGATCGCGTCGGTCGCTTCGCGCGTCGCCGCGAAACTCGAGAGCGAACCGATCGAGGACCTGCGTCTCGACTTCGAGGACGGATACGGCGACCGCGGTGCGACAGAGGATCAGGATGCCGCGGCCGCAGCCGAGCGCGTTCATGAGGCCGTCACCGCGGGGACGGCTCCGCCCTTCATCGGCATCCGATTCAAGTGCTTCGAACAGTCCACGCGCGAGCGTGGGCTGCGCACACTCGACCTGTTCCTCGGAACGCTGATGGACCTGGGTGGACTGCCGGACGGGCTCGCCCTGACGCTGCCGAAGGTGTCGACCGTTGCGCAGGTCGAGGCGATGGCCGAGGTCGCCTCGCTCCTCGAGCGGGCGCATGGGCTGGATGCCGGACGCATCCGCTTCGAGGTGCAGGTCGAGACGCCGCAGCTGGTGCTCGGTGCTGAGGGGTTCTCGCCGTTGGCGCAGCTGCCACTCGCGGCTCCCGGACGCATCACGAGCCTGCACTACGGCACGTACGACTACAGCGCCTCGCTCGGTATCGCCGCCGCGTACCAGTCGATGGAGCATCCGGCAGCCGATCTCGCCAAACAGGTCATGCAGCTGACGGTGGCCGGCACCGGCATCCGCCTCTCGGACGGGTCGACGAACATCCTCCCCATCGGCGACAGCGCCGACGAGGCGTGGGCGCTGCACGCACGCCTGGTGCGCCGGTCGCTCGAGCGCGGGTTCTTCCAGGGGTGGGACCTGCACGCGCACCAGCTGCCCACTCGCTACCTGGCCACCTACGCGTTCTACCGCGAGGGGTTCGAGGCTGCCGCTGCACGTCTGTACGCCTACCTCTCGAAGACGCCCGGTGCGGTGCTCGACGAGCCCGCGACTGCCCGCGCGCTGGCGTGGTTCGTGCTGCGCGGCGTGCAGTGCGGAGCGATCGGTGAGGACGAGCTCCTCGTGACGGTGGGGATCGACGTTCCGGCGCTGACTGTGCTCGCGCATCCGCGGCTTGCTGCCTGACTATAGACATGGAGAGCTGATGAGCTATTACACACCGACCGGCGGACTGCCCGGCCAGCACGAGTTGCTGACCGACCGCGCCATCGTCAAAGAGGCGTACACCGTGATTCCGAAGGGCGTGCTGCGCGACATCGTCACGAGCAACCTGCCCGGATTCACCGGCACGCGCTCGTGGATCATCGCACGCCCGATCGCGGGATTCGCCACGACATTCTCGCAGCTGATCGTGGAGATCGCGCCCGGCGGCGGCTCCTCGCGGCCGGAACCCGAAGCGGGTGTCGAGGGAGTGCTCTTCGTCACCTCCGGAGAGCTGACGCTGACGCTCGCGGGGGAGCGGCACATGCTCGAGGCGGGGGGCTACGCGTTCCTCGCACCGGACGAGCAGTGGTCGTTGCGCAACGAAGGGTCGGCGCCGGTCGGGTTCCACTGGGTGCGCAAGGCCTACGAGAAGGTCGATGGCATCGAGGCCCCGGCATCCTTCGTCACGAGTGACCAGGAGGTCGCGCCTCGCCCGATGCCCGACACCGACGATGCCTGGGCGACGACCCGGTTCGTCGACCCTGACGACCTCGCGCACGACATGCACGTGAACATCGTGACCTTCCAGCCGGGAGGGTCGATCCCGTTCGCCGAGACGCACGTGATGGAGCACGGGCTCTTCGTGCTCGAGGGCAAGGCCGTCTATCGCCTCAACGACGACTGGGTCGAGGTGGAGGCGGGCGATTTCATGTGGCTGCGCGCGTTCTGTCCGCAGGCCTGCTATGCCGGCGGGCCAGGACCGTTCCGGTACCTGCTGTACAAGGACGTGAATCGGCAGGTCCGGCTGACCTGAGTTGCCCTGCCCGCCGCGCTTCGCCCCCCGCCCGCCGCGCCATTTCGCTATGCCAGAACGTTTTCGCGGGTTCGATGGCGCCTGGACCGAGGAAAATCTTCCCGCATCGGGTGTGCGCGGGCGTAAGCGGGCGTAAGCCGTGGCGTGACACGGACTCGAGGGTCGCGTGACGCAGCGCGAAGGGACTCAACGGCCGCGCTATGGCACCGCGAAGAGCGGTGAGACGAAGCGGCTCAGCCGCGCCGCGCGGCGATCGCGCGACGGATGCTGGTGATCAGCAGTTCCTTCGCTTCGAGGTCGGCTTGGGTGAGGCGGATGACGACCCATCCCTCGCTCTCGAGGTAGCGCTGTCGCTGGATGTCTGTGCGCCACTGCTTCTTGTCTGTGCGGTGGCCGTCGCCCTCGTATTCGATCGCGATCTTCCACTCCGGGTATGCGAGGTCGGTGCGGCCGAGCAGCTGCCCGTACGCCCAGACCTCATGTTGCACGACGGGCTCTGGCAGCCCGTTCTCGATGAGCAGCAGCCGGGTTTCGGTCTCCTTCGGAGATTCGACGAGCTCGCGCGCATGCGGCAAGGCGGCGCGGATCTTTCCGCTGCCAGGGAACCGTCCCCATTCCTGAAGCCGACCAGCTATCTCTTCGAGCGAGGCCAGCGGCCTCCCGGGCCCCAAATCCGGATAGTTGGATGCTGTCGTCAGCAGCGCGTCGATGATGATGATCGCTTCTGGAACGGTCAGATCCGCAGCACATGTGAACAGCGCGGCAACCGGATCGATGACGGGCCGTCCCTTGAGGATGCGGGTCTTCGCGCGGTCTTCGCGCAGGCGCCGTCCCCGCACACCCGCGGTCTTCGGTGCGGCATGCGATGACGGCACGATGATGTCGAGCGGCTCCGTCGGCTTCCACAGTGTCGGCACGGGAAGTCCCCAGTCACGAGCTGCCGTCATGCCCCCGAAGCGCTGACCGGGCCTGAGGCGAGGTTCGTAGCAGCGCACGAAGTCCTCGAAGGTCTCGGGTTTCTCGAGTGAGCGAACGCCCCGGAACGGCCGGTGCAGATCGGGGGTGCTGCACCGGCCGGGGCGGATGCCGACGGCTTCCGCGCTGCGCACGGAGAACCGATCACCCAAGCGGAGGGGAAGGGGAACTCTGTGTCGCATCCCACGATGTTGACGCACTTGCGCGCCGTGGCATCCCGGAAATCCGCGGCCTGTGCACAACTCGCGGCGCCGGCCGATCTGTGCAGAACAGGTCGCCCCCGAAGCGATGGGAGAAGGGTTTCGCGCATTCCGACTGGTGCGTAGCCGCGAAATCCTTCCGGCATCCGGTACAAGGCGCGAAAACCTTCCCGCATCCGAACCGTTGACACTCTCGCAAACGTCTCTTACACTTTCATCTAGTAGAAATCATCTTCCGCATTACGGAATAACGCAAAGAAGCCCAACGGACGAAGGAGTCGTCGATGACTTACACCGTGAACTGCTCGATCCTCTTGACCGAGCTGCCGCTGCTCGAGCGGCCCGCAGCTGCGAAGACGGCCGGTTTCGACGCCGTCGAGTTCTGGTGGCCGTTCTCGACGTCAGTGCCGCTCGACTCCGAGGTCGACGCGTTCATCGGTGCGATCCGCAACGCGGGCGTGCAGCTGAGCGGCCTCAACTTCAACGCCGGCGACATGCCGGGTGGCGATCGCGGTCTCGTCTCCTGGCCCGCTCGCGGCAAGGAGTTCCGCGACAACCTCGCCGTCGTCGCCGCGATCGGCGAGGCACTCGGCACGAAGGGATTCAACGCCCTCTACGGCAACCGCATCGACGGGGTCGACCCGCAGGCTCAGGATGCCGTCGCCGTCGAGAACCTCGCCGCAGCTGCCGCCGCGGTGGCACCGATCGGCGGCACCGTGCTGGTCGAGCCGGTCAGCGGCGCCGACCGCTACCCGCTGCGCACTGCGGCACAGGCGCTCGACGTCATCGAGCACGTCCGCACCTGCACAGGCGACGGAAACCTCGCGCTCCTCGCCGACTTCTACCACCTCGCGGTGAACGGCGATGACGTCGCGGCCGTCATCGAGGAGCACGCCTCGAGCTTCGGACACATCCAGATCGCTGATAATCCCGGTCGCGGCGCCCCCGGCACCGGCGAGCTGCCGCTGGGCGATTGGATCGCCCGCAGCCGCGAGCTCGGCTACACCGGCTACATCGGCTTGGAGTACAAGGCGCCGATCGAAACGGCCTTCGACACGATCCTCGCAGCGCACGTCCGCTGACAGCCCGCGAACCACGAACCCCACGAACTCAAGGAGCATCATGACCAGCATCGCCGTCATCGGCCTCGGCATCATGGGCCTGCCCATGGCCAAGAACCTCATCTCCGCCGGACACGACGTCACCGGCTACAACCTCACGCAGGATCGCATCGACGAGCTCGTCACAGCGGGCGGCAAGGGCGCCACCAGCATCCCGGATGCCGTGAAGGCCGCCGACGTCATCATCACGATGGTCCCCGACTCCCCTGATGTCGCAGCGGCCCTCCGTGGCGACGAGGGGATCCTCGCCGGTGCCAAGCAGGGTGCACTGTGGATCGATGCATCCAGCATCCGCCCTGACGTGGCCAAAGAGCTCGCCGAAGAGGCACAGGCCGCGGGGCTGCGCACCGTCGATGCTCCGGTGTCGGGCGGCGAGCAGGGTGCGATCGACGCCGTGCTGTCGATCATGGTCGGCGGCTCGGACGACGACTTCGCCGCGGCTCTGCCGTATCTCGACGCAGTCGGCAAGACGATCGTGCACGTCGGCCCCTCCGGTGCAGGGCAGACCGTGAAGGCCGCCAACCAGCTCATCGTCGCCGTGAATATCCAGGCACTCGCCGAGGCGATCATCTTCCTCGAGGCGTACGGTGTCGACACGGATGCTGCGCTCAAGGTCCTCGGCGGCGGTCTCGCCGGCTCCAAGGTCCTCGACCAGAAGGGTCAGAAGATGCTCGATCGCGACTTCGGCCCCGGCTTCCGCCTCGCCCTGCACAACAAGGACATGGGCATCATCACCGCCGCCGCCCGCCAGGCCGGGATCACCATCCCGCTCGGCGCGCACGTGGCACAGCTCGTCGGCTCGACCGTCCAGCAGGGCGACGGCGGCCTCGATCATTCCGGTCTGTTCAAGCTGACCGCAGCCTTCTCCGGTCGCGAATAAGCAACCCGGGCACCGAACCTAGGAGAACGAAATGACTCGCATGCGCGCGGTGGACGCCGCCGTGGCCATCCTGGAGAAGGAGGGCGCCACGGAGGCGTTCGGCCTGCCAGGGGCCGCCATCAACCCCTTCTATTCCGCGATGCGCGCCCACGGCGGCATCCGGCATACGCTTGCCCGTCACGTCGAGGGCGCATCCCACATGGCCGACGGCTACACCCGCGCGGCCGATGGCAACATCGGCATCTGCATCGGCACCTCCGGCCCCGCCGGCACCGACATGATCACGGGACTCTACGCTGCGTGGGCCGACTCGCTGCCGATCCTCTGCATCACCGGGCAGGCGCCGGTCGCGAAGCTGCACAAAGAGGACTTCCAGGCGGTCGACATCCAGACGATCGCTACGCCGGTCACCAAGATGGCGATGACTGTTCTCGAAGCCGCCCAGGTTCCCGGCGCCTTCCAGAAAGCGTTCCAGCTGATGCGCTCAGGTCGCCCCGGTCCCGTGCTGCTCGACCTCCCGATCGACGTGCAGATGACCGAGATCGAGTTCGATATCGACACGTACGAGCCGCTGCCCGTTGCGAAGCCAGCGGCATCCCGCCGTCAGGCAGAGAAAGCGATCGACATGCTCACCGCGAGCGCGCACCCGGTGCTGATCGCCGGTGGCGGCATCATCAACGCCGGCGCATCGGAGCGCCTCGTGGAGTTGGCCGAAACGCTCGGCGTCCCCGTCATCCCGACCCTGATGGGCTGGGGTGCGATCAGCGACGCGCACGAGCTGAACGCCGGCATGGCGGGTCTGCAGACCGCGCACCGCTACGGCAACCAGACTCTGCTGGCCAGCGACTTCGTGCTCGGCATCGGCAACCGCTGGGCCAACCGGCACACCGGCAGCATCGACAAGTACACCGAGAACCGCACTTTCGTGCATGTCGACATCGAGCCGACCCAGATCGGACGCGTCTTCGCACCCGACCTCGGGATCGTGTCGGATGCCGGCGAGGCCATCGACGCATTCCTCGAGATCGCCCGAGAGCGCCGCGCCGCCGGCACCCTGCCGGACTACTCTGAGTGGGCTCGGCAGTGCCAGGAGCGCAAGGGCACCCTGCTGCGCAAGACCCACTTCGACCAGGTGCCGATCAAGCCGCAGCGCGTCTACGAGGAGATGAATCGCGCCTTCGGCGAGGACGTCACCTATGTCACGACGATCGGCCTCTCGCAGATCGCCGGCGCACAGCTGCTGCACGTGTTCGGTCCGCGCAAGTGGATCAACGCAGCCCAGGCCGGCCCGCTCGGCTGGACGGGTCCGGCAGCCCTCGGCGTCGTTCGAGGCAAGCCGGGAGAACTGGTCGTGGCTCTGTCGGGTGACTACGACTTCCAGTTCATGATTGAGGAGCTCGCCGTGGGGGCACAGCACAAGCTGCCCTACGTGCACGTCGTGGTCAACAACAGCTACTTGGGGCTGATCCGTCAGTCTCAGCGCGGGTTCGAGATGGACTTCGAAGTGTCGCTGGCGTTTGACAACATCAACTCGCCCGAGACCCAGGGATATGGTGTTGACCATGTCAAGGTCGCCGAAGGGCTGGGCTGCAAGGCGATTCGAGTGGAGCGCCCGGAGGACATGGGTGCGGCATTCGCCGAGGCGCAGTCGCTGATGGATGAGCACCAGGTTCCCGTCGTGGTGGAAGTCATCCTCGAGCGCGTCACGAACATCGCCATGGGCACAGAGCTCGACAACGTCAACGAGTTCGAGGAGCTCGCGATCATCCCGGACGACGCGCCGACCTCGATCCGAGCACTGGTGCAGGTCTGACATGCGCATCGTCGTCGCCTCCGACAAGTTCAAAGGGTCGCTGACCGCGCCTGAGGTCGCCGCCGCGGTGGCCTCGGGTGCGCGCCGGATCGACCCTGCGATCGACGTTCTCGAGATCCCCGTCGCCGATGGCGGCGAGGGGACCGTGGATGCCGCGATCGCGGCGGGCTTCGAGGAGCGACGTGCGTACGTGACCGGCCCGACCGGTGAGCAGGTCGTCGCTCGCTATGCGGTTCGCAGTGACGAGGCGGTCGTGGAGATGGCACAGGCATCCGGTCTCGACCTTCTTCCGGGCGGACGAAAGGATGCCACGGGCGCGACCAGTCTCGGCACGGGCGAGCTCGTGCGAGCGGCGTTGGATGCCGGCAGTCGCCGCATCGTCCTGGGTATTGGCGGAAGCGCGTCGACCGATGGCGGCGCGGGTCTGCTGCAAGGCCTCGGCGCACGACTGCTCGATGGTGCAGGTATCGAGCTGCCGCTGGGCGGCGGAGCCCTCGCCGCGCTGAAGACCGTCGACCTGTCGGGCTTGGACCCGCGCCTCTCTGGCGCTGAACTCGTCCTCGCGAGCGACGTCGACAACCCGTTGCTCGGGGAGAGCGGCGCCGCCGCCGTGTTCGGCCCGCAGAAGGGCGCGAGCGCCGATGACGTCGAGTCACTCGACCGGGCGCTCGAGCATTTCGTCGAAGTGCTCGGCCGCTCCGGCGGGGGGTTGAAGGTCCCGGCCGTCGAAGCCTCCGAACGCAAGGGCGCTGGCGCCGCCGGCGGTGTCGGATTCGCGGCCATCGCGCTCGGCGCAGAGCGCAGGGCGGGCATCGATGTTGTCCTTGAGCTCACGCGTCTCGCCGAGCGCCTCGAGGGCGCCGACCTCGTCATCACCGGTGAGGGCAGTCTCGACGAGCAGAGCCTCATGGGCAAGACGCCGATCGGCGTCGCGCGTGCGGCCCAGGCCGCCGGCATCCCGGTGCACGTCGTCTGCGGTCGATCCGCACTGGATGCTGCGCAGATCGGGGCCGCCGGGTTCTCCGGCGTGCACGCTCTCGCCGACCTTGAACCCGACTCCGAGCGCAGCATGGCTGACGCCGGCCGCCTGCTCGAGCAGGTCGCCGCACGTCTGCTCGGCGGCGCCGCGATCGCCGGTTCGCTGGACGGCATCCAGAGTCGCTGCGAACTCATCATCCGTGGCCGCGCGCTGATCGACGGCGAATTCCGCGACGCGCAGATCGGCGTGCGCGACGGACGGATCATCTTCATCGCGGGAGCGGACGAGAAGCTGGATGCCGCACAGATCGTCGAGCTCGCACACGACGAAGTACTCATTCCAGGCCTCGTCGACACGCATGTGCACGTCAACGAGCCCGGCCGCACCGAGTGGGAGGGCTTCGAGTCCGCCACCAGGGCCGCGGCCGCGGGCGGTGTGACGACGATCGTGGACATGCCGCTCAACAGCATCCCGCCGACGGTCACGGTCGAGGCGCTGAACATCAAGCGTGCCGCAGCGCAAGACCGCGTCTTCGTCGACGTCGGATTCTGGGGCGGCGTGGTCCCAGGGAACCTCGATGACCTGCCGGGCCTGCACGCGGCCGGCGTCTTCGGGTTCAAGTGCTTTCTGCTGCCGTCGGGAGTCGACGAGTTCCCCGAGGTCTCGATCTACGAGATGCGGCGGGCGATGGCATCGATCGCTCAGCTCGGGTCGTTGCTCGTGGTGCACGCAGAGGATGCCCACATCATCGAGGAGTCCGTGCAGCCCGGAGGGCGCGAGTACGGAGACTTCCTCGCATCCCGTCCGCGATCGGCGGAGGATGCCGCGATCTCCGAGGTCATCCGCGGAGCCATCGACACCGGCGCCCGCGCGCATATCCTGCACCTCTCGAACGGCGACTCGATCGGACGTCTCTCCGTGGCCAAGGCCGAGGGCGTCGACATCACGGTCGAGACCTGCCCGCATTACCTGACCCTCGCCGCCGAGGATATCCCGGCCGGAGCGACGGCGTACAAATGCTGCCCGCCGATCCGAGAAGACGACAACCGCGACGAGCTGTGGCACGGACTCCTTGACGGCACGATCGACTACGTCGTCTCAGACCACTCGCCCTCGACGCCCGAGATGAAGTACGCCGGTGACGGCGATTTCTCGGTCGCGTGGGGCGGGATCGCCTCGCTCCAACTCGGCCTGCCGCTGATGTGGACCGAGGGCCGCCGCCGCGGTGTGCGCCTCGCCCGGATCGTCGAGCTGATGTCGTCATCCCCCGCAGACCGCATCGGGCTCGCCGGCAAAGGACGCATCGCGGTGGGCGCGGCAGCCGACTTCGCCGTCTTCGCACCGGAGGAGACCTTCGCTGTGGATGCCACCTCTCTCGCCCACCGGCATCCCGTAACCCCCTACGACGGCCGTGAGCTGACCGGGGTGGTGCGCGCCACGTACCTCGCCGGTCGCCTCATCGACCAGGACCAGCCCCGCGGCCGGCTGCTGCGCCTCCCGCGGATCGAGATCGGAGCACCCGCATGATCAACACGTCCGAAGAACTCGAGGTGGGTCAGCCCGCCCCCGACTTCGCCCTTCCGGATGCCGCAGGCAACACGGTGCGGCTGTCGGATCTGCGCGGCGGACCGGTGATCGTCTACTTCTATCCGGCGGCATTCACTCCGGGCTGCACGACCGAGGCGTGCGATTTCCGTGACAACCTGGCGTCGCTTCAGGGCGCCGGATACACAGTGCTCGGCGTCTCGCCCGATCCTGCCTCGAAGCTCGCGCAGTTCGCTGATGCCGAGCAGCTCGCGTTTCCGCTGCTCGCCGACGAGGACGCCGAAGTCGCGAAGGTCTGGGGTGCGTGGGGTCAGAAGACCGTGAACGGCCGCACCTTCGACGGACTCATCCGCTCGACAGCTGTCGTCGACGCCGACGGGCGCGTGAGCGCGGTCGAGTACAACGTCGACCCGAACGGTCACGTCGCGCGGCTGCGCGCGGCACTGGGCATCCAGGGCACGAGAGGCAGCTGAGAGTGATGGAGCTTGCAGAGTTCAACACGGCGGATCGCGAGGCGGCGATCGCGGTGCTGCGTCCCTGCGTCGATGTGACGCGGTGGTGCGAGGGCATCGTCGATCAACGTCCTTTCGCGTCGATCGACGCGCTCGTGTCATCCGCAGCGGAGGTGGCGTCGCCGTTCCGCAGCGATGAGGTCGAGGCCGCACTCGCCCACCACCCGCGCATCGGCGAACGCGCCGACGGCGACTCGCGCGAAGCGTCGATGTCGCGATCCGAGCAGGCTGGCGTTGACCCGGCGGATGTCGCGGTGCAGCAGGCTCTGCGAGAAGGAAATCACGCCTACGAGGAGCGTTTCGGCCGCGTTTTCCTTATCCGTGCGGCTGGGCGCTCGGCCGCGGAGATCCTCACGACGCTTCGGACCCGTCTCACACACACCGGCGACGAGGAAGAGCGCGTCGTCGCCGGGCAGCTGCGCGAGATCGCGCTGCTCCGATTGAAAGGAGTCATCACCGCATGACTGTCTCCCACATCACTACGCATGTGCTCGACGCCGTGCAGGGGGTTCCCGCTCCCGGCATCGAAGTGCAACTGTTCGCCGAGAAGGCAGGCCAGTGGTCGGTCATCGCCGAGGCGGTGACCGATGCCGACGGCCGTGCGAAGCGGCTCGGCCCCGAGCGGCTCGACGCAGGCATCTACCGGTTGCGTTTCGACACCGGTGCGTACTTCGCTGCCAGTGACACCCCGACCTTTTTCCCTGAGGCTCTGCTCACGTTCCTCGTCGATGAGGAACGGCCGCACTACCACGTGCCGCTTCTGCTGAGCCCGTTCGCCTATTCCACTTACCGAGGAAGTTGAGTACCGCACATGTCTGACACCCTGATCGCCCCTGCTCCGACTGAGGCAGGCACCGGAACCACGGCATCGAGCCGCATCGTCCTTGGCCCTAACCAGTACGGCAAGGCCGAGGTGCGCCTCGTCAAGATCACCCGCGACAGCCCCCGGCACGAGATCGAGGACCTCAACGTGACCTCGCAGCTGCGCGGCGATTTCGAGGCCGTGCACCTCGAGGGCGACAACGGCCACTGCGTCGCCACGGACACGCAGAAGAACACCATCTACGCGCTCGCCCGCGAGGGGATCGGATCGCCCGAGAAGTTCCTGCTGCGACTGTCAGATCACTTCATCGGCTCGTTCGACTGGGTCAAGGGCGGCCGCTGGGCTGCCGAGAGCTACGACTGGAACCGCATCGAGGTCGACGGTCGCGAGCACGATCACTCGTTCGTGCGCAGCAATCAGGAGGTGCGCACCGCGCTCGTCGTCGGCGTCGGCGACGAGCGCCACATCGTGTCAGGACTCAAGGACCTCACGGTGCTCAAGAGCACCGAGTCCGGCTTCCAGGGGTACCCGAAGGACCCTTACACAACTCTGCCCGAGACCAGTGACCGCATCATGTCGACCGACATCGCTGCGCGCTGGCGCTTCACCGAAGGCGCGCGCGACGTCGATTTCAATGCGGTGTACGAAGACGTCAAGCGGATTCTGCTCGCCGAGTTCGCGGCGCGTTACTCGGCTGCGCTTCAGGCCACGCTCTTCGACATGGGTCGCGCGGTGCTCGAGGGTCACCCTGAGATCGCAGAGATCCGCATGTCGATGCCGAACAAGCATCACTTCATCGTGGACCTCGCACCCTTCGGGCTCGACAACCCGAATGAGGTCTTCTTCGCCGCGGACCGCCCCTACGGGCTCATCGAGGCATCCGTGACGCGCGAGGACGAGGCTCCCGCCGAGCACATCTGGGAGGCCGTCTCGCCGCTCTGCTGAGCGCGGGCGTCGCGCGCGGCGCCTCATGCGGATGGGAGAAGGATCTCACGGGTTCAGCGGTTGTTCCACCCGGGAAATCCTTCTCCCATCGCTGCGCTCACGAACGCACGGGCTACGCGCCGGTGCAGTACCGCAGCTCGACGTCGGAGTGCACGTTGACGTCGCCCGGCGCCGCGGACATCGACGACACAGTCGCCGGGTTCGTGGCCGGGCAGTCCGCCGACTCCGTCTTGATCGCGTTCAGTCCGAGCTCTTCGAGCTTCGCGACGGCGGCATCCACTGTCCACCCCGTCACATCCGGAAGGGTGACCCGCCCGCTAGCGACGACGAGATTCACGACGGTCTTGGGGGCGACTTTGGCGCCCTCCTTCACGTTCGTGACCTCGAGGACGGTGTCGGCCTGACTTGCCGGATCATTCCGCGGAGTCACACTGCCGAGCTCCAGACCGACGTCGGTGAGCGCCTGCTTGGCCGCGGCCTGGGAGAGGCCTACGAGAGACGGCACCTCGACGGTTTCGGCTCCGGTGGACACGTACAGCGTCACCCGCTGGCCGATCTTCACAGACTGTCCCGCTACCGGGTCGGTGCGGATCACGTTGTCCTGCGTGACGTCGGCACTCGACTCGTAGACGATCGCCGACTGCAGATCCAGATCGAGCAGCTCATCCTGCGCGCGCTCGTACGACACATCGACGAGGTCGGGCACGAGCCTGGCGTCTGCAGGTGCCTGTTCGCCGCGCGGCATCATCAGCACCCACAGCAGGACCGAGACGAGCAGGACTGCCAGCAGCGCGACACCCGCCCAGATCCACGCCACGGGCGGACCGGACTGCGTGCGCGTCATCGTCGTATCGGTGCTGAGCTGCCGCAGCGAGCGGGCCGTCTCCTGGGCCTGGCGCGGGCTCGGGCCGTAGAGCTCGCTGGTGAGAGCTCCGAGTTCCTTCTTGGTCGGCGCCTTGCCCGACATGGCTGAGTCGAGCGCGAGACGGAAGCTCGCGGCATCCGGGTACCGCTGGTAAGGATCCTTCGCCAGCGCACGCAGCACGATCGGATCGAGTGCTCGCGGTGCATCCTCATTGACCTCGGTCGGCGGCAGGGGTGCTTCGCTCACGTGCTGGTACGCGACAGCGACCGGGGACTCGCCGCGGAACGGCTGACGGCCGGTGAGCAGTTCGTAGAGCACCACGCCTGTCGAGTACACATCGGTCCTGGCATCCACCGGCTCGCCCTTGGCCTGCTCAGGCGAGAAGTATGCGGCTGTTCCTAGGATCTGCGTCGTCTCGGCCACTGTCGACGACGAATCCGACACCGCGCGTGCGATGCCGAAGTCCATGACCTTGACCTGGCCCCTGTCGGTGACCATGACGTTGCCGGGCTTGATGTCGCGATGGACGACTCCGGCGCGGTGCGAGTAGTCGAGCGCTTCGAGGATGCCGTCGACGTACCTGATCGCGTCGTCGGCGGGGACGGGGCCCTCGGCGATGATGTCTTTCAGAAGCCGACCGCTGACGAGCTCCATGATGATGTACGGCTCGCTGGCAGCGCCCGCGCTGCCGGAGGTCGACGGGTCTCCCGCATCGAAAACGCGCACGATCGACGGATGCGACATGCGTGAAGCAGCCTGCGCCTCCATCCGAAAGCGCGTGCGGAACGCGGTATCGCGGGCGAGATCCGGGTCGAGGATCTTGATGGCGACGTCGCGCCCGAGCGTCATGTCGTAGCCGCGATAGACCTTCGCCATTCCGCCATGGCCGATGAGTTCACCAACGCGGTAT
Organism: Microbacterium zouquanmingi; assembly: GCF_052266695.1. Lineage (NCBI taxonomy): Bacteria > Bacillati > Actinomycetota > Actinomycetes > Micrococcales > Microbacteriaceae > Microbacterium > Microbacterium zouquanmingi. The sequence goes on along the minus strand of NZ_JBQPQZ010000006.1, from coordinate 190,384 downwards.
CGCTCAGCGATGATGCGCGACTCTTCAGACACAGTGCTTTCCCCCTGGAATGACGATGGTGTGGACTACGTAAAGGTAAGGTCAGCCCGCGTCTTCTTCGTTACCGCCATTGTCGGGAGTGGGCTGACCCGGGGTGATGGTGACCGACATCTGCGGGGAGACACCCGACTCGCGCTGGTCAGCGCCGCCGCCGGAGCACAGTGCGGTGTACGTTGCCGTGGCCTGTAGCCCTGCGCCGCCGAGCGTGATGTCCGCGCTGCGGGTGCCTGGGTCGAAGGTGCGCGCGGTGCTGCCATCGGTGAAGGTCGCGTTCGTGATGCTCACCTTGTAGCCGCTGAGATTTCCCGTGCCGCTCGGGCAGGTGAAGTTCGTCCAGTTCAGCGTCACAGTTGTGCCCGTGATGGGGTCGCCCGTGATGGTCGGAGCGTTCTGCGGTGCGCCGATCTGCACACGGTCTGCGAAGAGCGTGAGCGTGATGGATGCACCCTGCTCGAGGTCACCGCGCGGGTTCACCGACTCGACAGTGCCGACCTTGTCGTCGGAGGGAGCTGCCGTCGAACCGGTCTGGCACACTGGCGCGAGCCCAGCCGCAGTGGCCTTCGCGATGGCATCGTCACAGCTGAGACCCACCAGGCCCAGTGCGTCGACGCTGACGCGCGTCGCCTCGGGCGTGGGTGTGTTCGTCGTCGGCTTCGCCGACGGTTTCGCGCTCGTGGCCGGCGCGGAAGTGGACGTCTGATCGGCGTCAGGGCTGCCAGGGTTCAGAAGCGCGAAGAGCGTTCCGCCCAGCACGAGCACCAGCAGTACGATCAACGCGATCAACGGCCAGGTCCACGCGCTGCGCTTCTTCTTGCCGTCCTCTTCAGCGACCTCATCGGTGGGCACCTGAGCGGTCGTCGGCAGGATGCGCGTGGCGCCGTCGTCTCCGGTTGTGAGAAGACGCGTGGCGTCATCGCCGGCGACTCCGCCGGTTGCGATGGCGGGAACCGCGATCGCGGCGGAGTTCAGGTCGCCACGGCGCAGGGCCTGCGCAGCACGTGCGACGGTCGCAGCCGATGACGGCCGGTCGGCCGGCTTCTTCGCGATCATCGCCATGACGAGGTTCTGCACGGGGATCGGCACGGTCGGCGGCAGCGGCGGAGGCTGCTCATTGATCTGCGCCATCGCGATCGCGACCTGCGACTCACCCGTGAAGGGACGCTTGCCTGCGAGGCATTCGTACGCGACGATTCCCAGCGAGTACGTGTCGGTCGCGGGGGATGCCGGATGACCCGATGCCTGCTCGGGGGAGAGGTACTGCACCGTTCCCATGACCTGACCAGTGGCCGTCAGCGGCACCTGGTCGGCGATGCGGGCGATGCCGAAGTCAGTGATCTTGACGCGGCCGTCCGGGGTGATCAGCAGGTTTCCCGGCTTGATGTCGCGGTGCACGAGGCCTGCGGCGTGCGCCGCCTGCAATGCCGATGCCGTCTGAGCGACGATGTCGAGCGTCTTGTCGGCGCTCAGTGAGCCATCGCGCTCGATGATCGTGGAGAGGGCCTCGCCCGGAACGAGCTCCATGACGAGGAAGGCGCTGCCGTTCTCCTCGCCGTAGTCGAACACACTCGCGATGCCCTCGTGGTTGACGAGAGCGGCGTGCCTGGCTTCGGCGCGGAAGCGCTCGAGGAAGCCAGGATCCCCCATGTACTCGTCCTTGAGGATCTTGATGGCGACGGTTCGCCCGATGACATGGTCGGTCGCTTCCCAGACCTCACCCATGCCACCGATCGCAATACGCGACTGGAGCTCGTATCGACCACCGAACGACACACCCTGCGTCGGCCTCATCTGTTAAGCACCGCCTCAATGATCTTCTTCGCGATCGGGGCGGCGAGCGTGTCACCGGATCCCGACTGTCCCATACCGCCGCCGTTCTGGACGACGACCGCCACTGCAACCTGCGGATCGTCCGCAGGTGCAAAGCCGGTGAACCATAACGTGTATGGCTCATCGCCGTCGTTCTCGGCCGTTCCCGTCTTACCGGCAACGTCGATTCCGTCTATTCTTGCACCTTGTGCCGCGCCATCCCTGACGCTTGCCACCATGGATTTCGTGACATCGTCCGCAACATCAGCCTCAGTCGCACGGCCGAACTCCTCGTTCGGGTATTCGCGCACCGTCGAGAGGTCGTTGCCGATCACGGCATCCACCAGCTGGGGTTTCATCACCACTCCGTCGTTGGCGAGCCCTGCAGAGATCATCGCGACCTGAAGGGCGGTGGCGGTGACCTTACCCTGACCGAAACCGGTCAGGGCCGTCTGCGCATCGTCGAGCACGCGCGGGTAGCTGGAGGCTGCCGTCGTCAGCGGCGTCTCGAACTCCTGATTGAAGCCGAACTTCTCAGCCATCTTGAAGATCTCCTGGCTGCCGAGTTCGACTGCCAGCTCTGCCATCGGGATGTTGCAGCTGAGCTTGACCGCATCGGCGATCGTCACGGTCGGTCCATCGCCGCACGTGCCGCCCCAGGCGTTCGACACCTGTGCGGTGGAGCCGGGGAGGGTGTATCGGGCCGGGTTCGGGAGGGTCGACTCTGGCGTCCACTCTCCGGTGGCGTACGCGGCAGCGGCGACGAGGACCTTGAAGGTCGATCCGGGAGGGCTGGTCTGGTTCGTCGCGGCGTTGATGAGCGGATTCGGCTTGAGCTCGTCGAGGGCGTTGTACGCCGCATCGGCCTCGTTCGCACTGTGGACGGCGATCTGGTTCGCGTCGTAGCCAGGAGTGGAGACCATCGCCAGGACTCGACCAGTGGCCGGTTCTATCGCGACGGCCGCGCCTTCCAGTTCGCCGAACGCTTCATACGCGGCGCGCTGAGCGGCGGCATCCAGGGTCAGTTCGACGCTGAAGCCGGTCTGTGGCTGACCCGAGACGATGCGTTCGATCTCGGAGAGGAACGCGCCGGCGCCGGTGCCCGAGAGTTCGGCGTTCAACGCGCGCTCGATCCCGGTAGACGACTGCAGCGCGGGGTTGAAGTAACCGGTCACATCCGACCACATCGGCGAATCGGCGTACACGCGCTGATACTGGAACTCGTCGTTCGTCGGCACTGAGGTCGCGATCGGCATGCCATCGACGATGATCGACCCGCGCTGGATCTCGTAGCTGTCCAGCAGTGACCGCGTGTTGCGCTCGGACTGCGCGAGGCTGTCGGCCTGCACGACCTGGATCCAGCTGGTCGCCACGAACAGCGAGAGGAACATGAACAGCATCACGATGCTGAGCCGGCGCATTTCTTTCGTCATCAGCCGATCACCACCCGAGGCTGGCGGCGCACGCCGTCGGAGATGCGCAGCAGCAGAGCGACGATCAGCCAGTTGGCGACCAATGACGATCCACCGGCGGCCAGGAACGGCGTTGTGAGGCCGGTGAGCGGGATGACGCGGGTGACGCCGCCGACCATGATGAACACCTGCAGGGCGATCGTGAACGACAGGCCGGTTGCGAGGAGCTTGCCGAAGTCATCCTGCCCTGCGACACCGATGCGCAGACCGCGGCTGACGAAGACCATGTACAGGCAGAGAATGGCGAACAGCCCGATGAGTCCGAGCTCTTCGCCGAGGCTCGGGATGATGTAGTCGCTCTGCGCCAGCGGCGTGATCTGCGGGCGGCCCTGGCCGAGGCCGGTGCCGATGAGACCACCGTGCGCGAGGCCGAAGATGCCCTGCACGAGCTGGAAGCTGCCGCCCTGTGCGTCGATGATCTCGGGATTGAAAGCATCCAGCCAGTTCGTGAAACGCCCCTGCACGTAGGCGAGGATCTGCGTGGCGACCAGCACTCCGGCCGCGACCATCGCGAGACCGATGAGCACCCAGCTGGTCTTGCCGGTGGCGACGTAGAGCATCGCGATGAAGAGGCCGAAGATGAGCATGCCGGTGCCGAGGTCGCGCTGGGACACGATGATTCCGAGCGAGAGGACCCAGACGACGATGACCGGGCCGAGCTCGCGCATCCGCGGCCAGGTGATCCCGAGGAATCGCTTGCCGACGGACGTCAGGCTCTCACGGGTGCGCACGAGGTAGCCCGCGAAGAAGATCGCAAGGCAGATCTTGGCGATCTCGCCGGGCTGGAACGCGAACATCCCGCCGATCGAGACCCAGACGTCGGCGTTCGCGCCAGTGGCCCCCAGGCCCGGGACGAACGGCAATAGCAGCAGCAGGATGCCGGCAAGGCCGAACAGGTAGGTGTACCGGAACAGGATCCGGTAGTTGCGCAGCACGATGACGACGACGATGGCCCCAGCCAGCGAAATCGCCGTCCAGGCGAGCTGCTTGGTCGAGTATGCCGTCCAGCCGGTGTAGTTCTTGGCGATGTCGATGCGGTAGATCATCGCGATGCCGAGACCGGTGAGGAGCGTCGCGATGGGCACAACGAACGGGTCAGCATCAGATGCGACGAACCGCAGCACGATGTGCAATGCGAAGACGAGCACCGCGAGGCCGCCGCCGATGAAGAGGATGAACGGGTCGATGAAGCCGAGCGCGCCCAGCTGCACCAGCGCGAGGGCTGCACCGCTGATGGCGCAGGCGAACAGCAGGAGCCAGAACTCACGGTTGCGCTGAGTCTGGGGCAGTCGCATCCGCTTGAGCGCTTTGACGACAGCGGTATCGGCGACGACGTCGGTGGTCATCCGATCACCTCGACATCCGTTTCGTGCGCAGCGCCCTGCGGAGTCGACGTCGGCACCGGCGTCGGGGCCAGAGGTGGAGGCGTGGGAGTGGGCGTCGACGAGATCTCGCCGGTGACCGCCTCTTCACCCGCGCGCAGACGGTCGACGATCGCCTGCGCGTCAGAAAGCGAGCGGGCATTGATCGTGCGCTCGACAGACGCGCGTTGGTACGGCGGGAGGTTCGCGAGCAGGATGCCGGTGTCTTCGATCTCGGTGGAGAGCGAGATCGGTCCGATGTTCTGCTGCACGCCCTGGAAGATCACGACGCTGTCTTCATCGGCACCCACGAAGTAGCGGGTCTGCGTCCAGTTGTAGGCGAGGAAGCCGCCGCCCGCGAGAGCGAGCACGACGATGACGAGGGCAGCGATCCATCCGGCTCGGCGACGTTTCGCGCGCCGGCGATCTTCTTCGATGAGCTCTTCGAGGTAGTCGGCGGCCGGTTCGAAGTGCGAAGGATCGTTCGCGGCCTGACGGACCGGATGCAGCCAGCTGGTGCGGACCGCGCGCGCCGGCGGGATGAGGACGCCCGAGGGGGTGGACGCGGCACCGACGATGGTCGGCGTGCCGGAGGAGAGCGGGTGGTGACCACCGGTCTCCACGATCACGATGGTGACGTTGTCTGGTGCACCGCCGTCGAGAGCCTGCTTGAGCAGGTTGTCGGCCGTGCGTCCCGGCGTGAGGTCCAGACGCATCGCCTTGAGGATGTGTGCTTCGTCGACGACGCCGGAGAGCCCGTCCGAGCAGAGCAGCCAGCGGTCGCCGGGGAGCGTCGGCATGACGAAGAGGTCGAGCTCGGGGTCGTTGTCCATGTCACTGAGCACGCGCATGAGCACCGAGCGGCGGGGATGGTACCTGGCTTCTTCTGGAGTGATGCGTCCGGAATCGACGAGGCGCTGCACGAAGGTGTGGTCGGCGGTGATCTGCGTCAGCTCGTCGTCGCGGTAGAGGTAGATGCGCGAATCGCCGATGTGACCGATGACGGCGTGGTCGTCGACCATGACGATCGCGCTGACCGTGGTGCCCAGGCCCGCGAGCTCTGGCCGCTCTTTCGCCGCGCGGATGAGGTCGCCCGCCGCGGTGGTGACTGAGGCCTGGAGCTCGGCCTGCGCGTCATCGGTCGATGCGAATGCCTGATCGAGCTGCTCGAGCTGGTGGATGGCGATGCTGGACGCCACGTCTCCACCGGCGTGACCGCCCATGCCGTCGGCGACCACGAAGAGGTTCGCACCGGCATAACCGGAGTCCTGGTTGTTGGACCGGACCTTCCCGGTGTGGGAGATCGCGGATGCGGATCCTTCGAAGACCATGCCGGCTTCAGGCTCGCAGCTCGAAGGTCGTGGCGCCGACCTTGACGGCGTCGCCGACACTGATCGATGCCGGAGCGCTGCCGAGGCGCTTGCCGGCGAGGAAGGTTCCGTTCGTCGAGTCGAGGTCCTGGATCGCCCAGTTGTCGCCGCGCACCAGCAGCAGGCGGGCATGGTGACTGGACGTGTAGTCGTCGCGGATGACGAGCGCGGATTCGCTCGAGCGGCCGATGGTCATCGATTCGTGCCCCAGGGGCAGTTCGAGGCCGGCTTTCGGACCAGAGGTGATGACGAGCTTCGACACGCTGGAGGTCGTGGCGGGGGAACCGTTCTTGGGTGCGGCCTTGGGTTTCGCATCGCGGGTCGGGGCCGCAGCCGCGGGGGCGCCGGCGGATGCTCCGGCCGGGAGCTTTCGCACCTTCACGCCGAACAGGTCGGCGCGAAGAGAGTAGACGACGCCGAAGACGAAGAACCACAGCAGCACCAGGAAGCCGATGCGCAGCAGCAGGAGGACGAGTTCACTCATCGTGCGCCTCCGTTGGCCGCGACGGCGATCACACGGAACACGAGGTCTGTGCGGCCGATCGTGATCGTGGTGTCAGTGGGCAGCGGCGCTTCGCGCACCTTCTCCCCGCTCACCTTCGTGCCGTTGGTCGAGCCGAGGTCGCGCATCATGGCGCGCTCGCCGTCCCAGAGGATCTCGACGTGCTTGCGGCTGGATCCGGCATCCGAAATGGTGATGTCGGCGTCGCCGCCGCGGCCGATGACAGTCCGCGCCTTGGTGATGGGGTGGCGACGCCCGTCGACGTCGACCACTGCCTGCCAGCTGACGCGGCCTTCGGCGGTGCCGGAGCCCACGCGCACAGTGCCGGTCGCGACCTTCTCGTCGGCTTCGAGCGCGATCGAGAGCGGGCCGGCGAAGCTGTACCCCTGGGACTTCGCGTGCTTGGTGAGAAGCGCATGCAGTTCGTCAGTCAATGCGCCGCCGAGCCCGCGCATCCGATCCAGATCATCGGAGCTCAGACGCACCAGGTAGCTGTTCGGAGCGATGATGCGGTCGCGGCTGACGACGGCGGCCTTGATGTCGGCCTCGCGGCGCAGAGCGGACGCGATCTCCACCGGCTGGATGCCGCTGCGGAAGGTCTTGGCGAACGCACCGTTGACGGCGCGCTCAAGACCCTTCTCAAAGCTGTCAAGTAGTCCCACTGGGCTCCTCTGGCATGGCGGTGGTAGACATATCGTAGCCAGGTGACCTGGACGTGTGCCGTTCCGGAGTCCTCTTGTGGCGTTCTTGACGGATGAAATCGCGTGATATCCTCGTGAAGTTGAGTTCTTCGGAGCAAGACGCTCGCGCGAGTGGCGGAATGGTAGACGCGCTGGCTTCAGGTGCCAGTGTCCTTATGGACGTGGGGGTTCAAGTCCCCCCTCGCGCACAGCGAGTGAAAAGCCCCCGATCTGGGTTCCAGATTCGGGGGCTTCTTCGTGCCCGCATGACGGATGCGCGCGCGATACACCATCGGAGCTTCTTCTAAGGAAACAGCAGGATCTCGCGCGTTCACCTTCCGGTCACGGCTGAGTCATCCGGTGCTGGTTGGTTCGATGACGTCCGCGCGTTTTCCCAGCACCCCGATTCCTGGCGCGGACTCGTCGGAATCGGCATCCCGAGGGAAACTCCGTGTCATTTCAGTCTTTGCTGCGTCCTACCGCTGCTGTCCTCCTCGTCGGCGCGCTCATCGCGGCACCGGTCGTACCGGCTTACGCCGCTGGGCCTTTGGAGGGAGTCGGCGGTGATGGTACCGCTGACGTGCCCTACCTCATCGGGTCGGCGGGAGAACTCGACGCAATGGCGTCAGCAATCAACGCGGATGCAGATGCGTATGCCGGTGCGTACTACCAGCTGACCGCAGACATCGCCTACGAGGGTCGTGCTTTCGCTGGAATCGACCGGTTCACGGGAGTCCTCGACGGCGCAGGCTTCACCATCAGCGATATCGTCTACGTCCCCAGTTCCGCGAGCACCGAACTCGCCCTCGTTCGTGCGCTTGACGGCGGTGTCATTCATGATCTCGGTCTCGACGGGGTAGTGGGTCAGAGCGACGACGGACAGCGCGTGGCGGGCATCGCTGTCGATGCGATCAACGGCGCTCGAGTGGAGGGCAGCGCGGTCCGCGGTGCCGTGCTCTCGACGGGGCACGACTACGCGGGCGGTATCGCTGCGACCGCCGACACCGACACCGTGATCACCGGAAACCGTGTGGATGCGTCGGTGACGAGTGCCCGCTATCCAGCGGGCATCGCCGGGTATGTGCGCAAGAGCGTGGAGATCACGAAGAACCTCGTGCGGGTCGACATCGCGACCACCGGTGCTGGTGCATTCGGTGGGATGGTCGCCGCGTACGCCGGTAACGCGAACTCGCAGCTGAATCCGGTCACCCGGATCGCGGAGAACGTCGTTCTCGGCGGATCAGTGAAGATCGCCAGCGGGGGCGACGAAGTGGAGATGGGCCGAGTGTTCTCGCGCCCGCGTGAGGCAGGATTCCTCACCGAGAACAACCTCGTGAATGACGGCGTTCTCTTAGATGGTCAGGCACCGGAAGGCCCAGGTCCGTTCAATAAGAACGGCACTGCCACCTCAGCCGACGACCTTGCCGTCCAAGCCACGTATGAGTCGCTCGGCTGGGACTTCTCCAGCCCGTGGCGCTGGGATTCCGTCCTGAGTCACCCCATCCCGGGAGCCTTCGAGTCACTCCCCGAGGGACCGATCTCCGGTGTCACCGGAGATGGCTCAGAAGAGGCCCCGCTTCAGATCCATACCGCCGCGAACCTCGATTCGGTAGCGACGGCGATCAACAGCGAGCCGGATTCCTACCAGAGCGCGCACGTCGTGCTCGCAGCGGACATCGACTACGGCGGGAACGAATTTCCGGGTATCGACCTGTTCTCCGGAGTCTTCGACGGTGCAGGACACGTACTCACGAACATCACTTACGGTGCCGGGTCCACTGACGAGCGCGGTCTGTTCCGCGTTCTCGATGGGGGAACCGTGCGCGATCTGGCCATCGATGGGCTGACGGTGCACAACAAGGCCAGTGCGCGCGTCGCTGGCATCGCTGTGCTCGCCGAGAACGGTGCGCGCTTGGAAGGCAACTCCGTGCGCAACGCGGACCTGCTGTCAGGGCACCAGTACACCGCGGGCATCGTCGCCGATGCGAAGTCCGGCACCGTCGTGACCGACAACCACGTGCATGGCACGTTCGCCAGCGCACGTTACCCGGGAGCAGTCGTCGGCTACGCGCACAACGACGTGCAGATCACTCGCAACCTCGTCGAAGCGATCGTTCACTCCCGCGGTGCTCGTGCACACGGTGGCATGGTGCTCTCGTATGCAGGTGCGATGTCTGCGGGCGCTGGCGACACCCTGATCACCGGGAACGTCGTGCACTCCGGCATGGTCACCTACGACAACGGCGGTACGGGCATTCAACTCGGACGCGTGATTGCCATGCCGAGGACGCCGGGGTTCGTGATCGACGGCAACCTCGCGAACACCGCAGTGACCCTGGCGGGTGTGCAGGTCGAAGGGCCTGGCGAGCAGAACATGCACGGCACCGACACGTCGTACGCCGAGCTGTCGAAGCGCGAGACGTACGAGGCTCTCGGATGGAATTTCGACAGCCATTGGCGCTGGGACGACGCATCGCAGCATCCAGTGCCTGTGCTTTCGGGCGCGACCACGACGCCGATCGTCCCTCTTCCCGAGGCCGAACCGGACCCGATCACGCTTGACGGACTTGAGGGCGTCGGCACGCCGAGCGATCCGTACCAGATCGCTTCGGCCGACCACCTTGTGCGTGCACAGGATGCGATCAATGAGGATGCCAGCACGTACGCCGCGCGGAACTTCCGGTTGACAGCGAACATCGACTTCGCGGGTGGGGGTTTCACGGGAATCAACCTGTTCAGCGGCGTATTCGACGGCGCGGGTCACAAGATCTACAACATCACCTGGGCCCCTGGGTCGCAGGACGGGCTGGCGATGTTCCGGACCCTGCGGGGTGCGACGGTGAAGAACCTCACGATCGATGGGCTCGCGGTCCGCGATCCCGCGGACGTCAGGCTCGCGGGAATCGCGCTCGATGCGCGCGACGGAACGGTTCTTGATGGAAACGCCGTGCTCGGCGCCAACCTCCAGACGGGAAACGCGTACGTCGCTGGCCTCGTGGCCGACGCGCAGGACGGCGTCCGCATCACGAACAACTGGGTGACCGGCACTTACGACAGCGCTCGCTATCCCGCAGCGCTCGTCGGCTATGCCCGGTTCGGGATCGAGGTGCGCAACAACCTCGTCCGCGCCCACGTCGAGTCGGGTGGTGCTCGTGCATACGGTGCCATGGTTGTCGCGTACCAGGGCGGCTACTCCGAAGGACCCGTGTCCACTTTCTCTGAGAACGTCTTGATCGGCGGTGAGGTGGCCTATCGCGGTGGTCGCACCGACGTGGCCCCGGGTCGCGTAGCGGCGGTCCACCGCAGCCCCGGGTACGTCATGGAGAACAACCTCGCAGACGAGGGGATCCGCGTCGCAGGGAAGATTCCGTCGTCGCCGGGGGAGGCGAACATGCACGGAACATCCGTGCCAGCCACCGATCTTGCGATGAAGTCCACCTACGAAGGGCTCGGCTGGGACTTCAGCTCGGCCTGGCGCTGGGACGATGTGCTGCAGCATCCTGTTCCCGAGCGTGCCTATCTGTTCGGCGCCGGCACGGAGAGCACGCCGTTCGAAGTGCGCGGGATCGAAGACCTGGAGTTCCTCGCCAATGGCTCCAACAATGGCGACCCCACCCTCCGCGGGCCCGTGCACGTCATGCTCACCGGTGATCTCGATTTCGTCGATCACGCACCGTTCGTGGGACTCGACACCTTCTCCGGCACGTTCGACGGTCACGGTCACACGATCTCGAATATCGTTTACGCGCCCAGCGCGACCTCGACGTCGCTCGGCTTCATCCGTGACCTGTCCGGTACGGTGCGTGGCCTCACCCTTCGAGGCGTGACGGTCGCACCCGAGGACGGTGCCGCAGCATCTGGCCTGGTCGTGAGCGCGACGGGCACGGCGGATCGCCCGGCCGTCGTCGAAAGCACGACGATGACGAAGACGACCATCAACGCGCCGAACTCCCAGACGGCTGCTGGCCTGGTGGCGATGGCCTCATATGCTCGCGTCACGACGAATGACATCACCGCTGATGTGACGGCTTTGTCACCGGCTGTCATCATCGGCACCGCAGGCGCAGGCGCCGATGTCAGCGAGAACCTCGTGGCAGGCTCCGTCACCGCGACCGGCGAGACTTCGGGCGCCGCGCTTGTGGTCGGAACGAGCGCGGAAGCCAGCACGGTGTCACGGAACGTCGTGCTCGCGGGCACCGTTTCACACCCGCAGAGCGGCGATGAGTTCGCCGGACGGGTCGTCGGGGCATCGGCGGGCGAGGCCCTGCGCAACATCGCATCCGAGCAGATCGACGTCGCCGGCGGCACCGTTACGGGGCCGGGGGAGCGAGGCCGACACGGTGACGATGCAACCCTCTCCACGCTCATGGACCGGGGCACCTACGACGGGCTCGAGTGGGACTTCATGGACGGCTGGCGGTGGGACCCGACCGATCGTCGTGCTTTCGTGAAGCACTTGCTGCCTGAGCAGATGCCCAACCGCATCACCACGACCTTCGCGGGCGATCCCCAGACGCAGCGCGGGTTCTCCTGGTACCAGCTCGCTGATACCGACGCGCCCCAGGTCATTGTGAGCACCGACCGCGGGTTCGCATCGAGCACGCGCGTGCAGACGGATGCCGAGGTCCGCAAGACCGCCAGCGGTGAGAGCGTCTACCAGGCGGTCGCGACCGGGCTCGAGCCGGGGAACACCTACTACTACCGGGTCGGCGATTCGAACACGGGCCTGTGGAGCGGCACCGGAACGTTCGAAACCCCCGCTGGCGAGGGCGACTTCAGCTTCATCAACCTCACGGACACGCAGGCGAAGGCGAGCCAGGAAGCGGAGCTCTCGGCCGCCACTCTGCGCAAGGCGCTCGACTCCGTTCCCGACGCGGAGTTCGTCGTCCACAACGGCGATGTCGTGCAGGACGGACACATCGAACGGGACTGGATCGATCTGCTCGATACGTCGCAGGACGGACTGCTGCGCACCACCATCGCCCCGGCGGCGGGCAACCACGAAGACACGCAGAGCGCGTTCGTCGACCACTTCACGCTCGAGCATCCGAACGGGCAGGACACCACCACCGGCGCGTACTACTCGTACACGTACAACAACGCGCACTTCATGGTGCTGAACACGAACGAGGATGCCGGGCAGGCCATTTCGGACGCCCAGCTGGACTGGCTGAAGGAGGACGCACACACGGCGCGTATCAGTGGTGCCGAGTGGCTCATCCTCGTCATGCACAAGGGCGTTTACACCGCCGCGAGCCACGTCAATGACGCTGACGTGCACGCGCTGCGCCAGAAGCTGGTTCCGGTGATCGATGAGCTCGACGTGGATCTGGTGCTGCAGGGGCATGACCACTATTTCTCCCGCACCAAGGTGCTCGCGTCGTCGCCGGATGATGCGATGGCTGCCGAGCCCGTGGAAACGACCGTCTTCACTGAGGTCGTCAACGGCGTGCGCATCGAGTATTCCGTCTCTCCCGATGGGACGCTGTACTTCACACCGAACAAGGCGGGCGCGAAGCGCTACTCACAGGTCGCGGAGTCAGAGCTGTTCGACCTGGAGGCCTACCTCGGGCTGTTCGATCGTCTGGGTACTCCGCGTCAGGGGCCCAACGCGCAGACATTCAGCTCTGTCGATGTCACTGCCGACCGACTGACTGTCGAGACATTCCACATCACCGATGGCGGCAGCCCTCGCCGGGTCGAAGGGTTCGGCATCGATCGCCAGGTCGAGAAGGTCGCCGCACAGATCGCCGAACTGCCAGAGGTCGAGCAGGTCAGCGCTGTGCACGCCGAGCGGATCGGTGATGTGCGCGCGGCAGTCAATGCCCTCACGTCCGCGCAACACGGCGTCCTCGACATCGCGAGGCTCGAGGCAGCAGAGCAACGTCTGCGCGAGATCCAGGGCCTGGCCAACACTGACGGCAGCACGGTCGCGTGGGCGGATGCTGAGGCGACTGAGCGTCAGCCGATCACTGTGCGCAATGACACCAAGCGCGACTTCACGGATGTCCCGGTCCGGCTCACGCTGGTCGACACTCCGGATGTGAAGGCCGATGAGATCGCTTTCACCGATGCGAACGCAGTGCCACTGTCATTCGAGGTGGAGCACTGGAAGCCCGGAGCGGTCTCGACCGTGTGGGTGAAGCTGCCAGAGTTGGCGCGGCTCAGCGCCCCCGTCGTGTGGGCCTACTTCGGAGGTGGCTCCGAGAACAATGACCCGACGGATGTCTGGAGCGGCGGCTACGCCCTCGTAGAGCACTTCGCGGGCGATCTCGCAGCCGGCGGCAAGCGTGTGGACTCGACAGGAAACGCCACCGGAACTCTCTCGGGCAGTGACTTGCGCGCGCAGGTCACGGATCAAGGCACGCGTGAAAGCCGATTCGACGGGGCGCGGCTCGACTACGCAGGCGACCTCGGAGGCGGATTCGCGAACCTCTCGGTCAGCGGAATCTACTCGTTCACACCTGAGGACCTCGAAGCCATGTCCGGTCTTGCCGGTGTCGTGACCAAGGGACGTCTCGGTGAAGACGACTCTGCCTTCGTGCAGGCGGTTGACGCCGCGGGCGGTAGCGTGTCTGCGCGCCTGGGGAGCTCGATCTTCGGCGCGACCGTGCCCGCCGACGGCAAACCGCACCTCGTCACGCAGCACTACGACGGCATGACGTACGCGGTGTTCGTCGACGGAGTGCAGCAGAGCGAGGTCATGGCGGAGAAGCGGCCGACCTTGTCCGACTTCGGTGTATCGACCACGATCGGCGACTTCCATAGCGATAACGCGCGGGCGGTATCGCCGTTCCGCGGCAACATCGATGAGGTGCAGATCGCTGGCATTCCGTTCGTACCGGAGTTCGAAGCCTTCCGATACGACAACTACTTCGGCGACGCGATCGCATACGGTGAGCGCACGGCGAAGGATGAAGACGCACTCGTCATCGCGCTCGGCAGTCCGCGTGACGGCACGGTGATCGAGGCCGGTAACACCACGTTCACGGGCGTGCTGAGCGAGCGGGCAACTGTGCGCGTGGAGGTCGCCGGCGAGGAGATGTATCGCGAGAGCGTCGATGCCGGGGAGTTCGAGATCGAAGCGCCGGTGTATGCGCTCGGCGAGCAGGCCGTCATTTTCAGCGCGTCCGTACGAGGGAAGCAGCCGGCTGTCGACGAGATCGTGCTCACGATCTCTGACACCGTCGCTCCGCTCGCGCCGCGACTTGAGCAGAGCGCAGCGGCGGGTGGCGTCACGCTCCGAGCTACGCCGCAGGCGGATAACCGGGAGCCGGTCGATGCCCAGTTCTTCACCAGTGCGGCTGTCCCGCTCGTTGAAGAGAACACTTCGGTCAGAGTGGGATCGACCGAAGATCGTGTGCCGACGGCTCTCACCCCTGCTTCGGGTGAACCAGCCGCGGACTATCTGCCGACGACGGTAGGAATGGACGCGAACCCGTTCCAGATCTATACGGTCGCTCTTTCGGAGGAGCAGGCCACCCAGCCCAAGTTTCACCTCACATGGTCGGGCACCGGGGATGACCGACGCGTCTCGGCATGGGTGTGGGACCACGGAGCGGCCCGTTGGATCCTCAAGGACTCCGCGTCGGATGCTTCAGGAGCGCAGATTCAGCTCGATGTCGATGCCACTGCGGCGGAGAACGCGGTCGGACCGGAGCGAACGATCGACATGTTGATCTGGCGCGGCCTCGTCGAAGAGCCGTGGGGAGGTGAGCGCGTCTACGAGCAGCATCCGGATGCTTCGGACTTCGACTGGGCATTCAACCACGTGCCCGACACTCAGCTCTACACGGAGTCGACGCCATGGATGATGACGGACATGTTCGAGCACATCGTCGACAACGCGGATGAGCGCAAGACCGAACTCGTCGTGCATGCGGGCGACTGGGTGAACCGAGAGTACTTGGATGATGAGTATCAGTGGAAGGCGGCCGAACCGTCGGCACGACTTCTCGAGGAAGCGGGCATTCCGCTGATGGTGTCGTGGGGTAACCACGACTACTCGGAGGAGCGCAACGGGCGACTGATGCTGGAGAAGTACTTCCCGATGGACCGGATGAAGGACGGTCTGGAAGGAACCCCGTTCACATTCGGGGACAGCTACGACATCGACAACTCGTTCTACACCGCCGAGATCGATGGGGCGAACCTGCTCTTCTTGTCGCTGAGCTATTGGTCGGCGAACACCGACGATGATCCGGGGATCGCCTGGGCGCGCGGCGTGATCGAGGCGCACCCAGAGCACACCATCATCCTTGCGACGCACGATTACATGCAGGCGCGTGACGCGGCTGACCCGTACAGCAATCCCCGGATCAACGACTTGCTCGTTGACCCGTACCCCAACGTGGCGCTCGTCCTCGCCGGGCACAACTCGGGCAGTTACGTGGCGGCTCGCGAGACAGATCACGGGACGCGATCGTACGGAATCCTCACGGATTACCAGACCCGGCCGTGGGGTGGACATGAGTTCCTCAAGAACCTCAGTGTCGACGCCGAGAACGGGCTGCTCTACGTGAACACCTACTCTCCATGGCTGGAGTCATGGACGTCGGATGGTCGCTGGCACTCCCCGATCTCGGAGGACGTCGTCCCCGGTTTCCACGGCGACGACTCGGAGAACTTCGTACTCGAGCTCGATCTGGGAGGTACGCAGACGCGGACCCTGTCAGCCGATGCGGTGACTCTCTCCACCGGAGTGCCCGCAGCCATCGGAGATCCGATTTCGCTCGTAGGGGCAGAGCACGCGGAGATCCGGATCAACGCCGAAGACGCGACTATGCGTACCGCGCTGCAGCGGGCTGCTGCTATCGAGACGATTGTCGTGCCGGCAGACGTCACGCACGAATGGTACGTCGAGCTCACGGATGGGGCCGGGCACGTCACCCGCAGCGCGACGGCCAGTTTCGTCGTCACAGCAGATCAGGACCCTGGGACGGATCCGGGAACCGACCCTGGGACGGATCCGGGAACCGACCCTGGGACCGACCCAGGAACAGGGCCAGGGGCCGGCGACGGTTCGTCTGGGTCGGGCGACGGTGAGGGGGCGGGGGCGTCGGATCCGTCCGGATCCGACGGAGACCCGCTGGCGCTCACCGGGCCGGCGCTCGCCATCTGGGTGATGATCGCACTCGCCTTGGCGCTGGGTGCTGCTGGCATCCTGCTGTACCTCCGTCGATTCCGAGGCGGAGTCGAGTGAGAACGAGGTAGACCCGCCTTATCGCCCAGCGCCCCGCGCCACGAACGCTTCGTAGTCGTCGCGCGAGCGCTGGGCATAGGCCCTGGCCCATTCGAAGAGCGCTTTGCCTGCGGTCTTTCCTGTGCCGAGGTATCCACTGATCTCGGCGGCTTGGGGAGCCTGTGCGTGCGCTCGGGCGAGAGTGATCGCGCAGGCCTGGGCATACGTGGCGAACGGGCCGTCTTCGAGGACCTCGATGGCGATGCCGCCCTTCATGTCATGGAACTGCCTGACATAGAGGTCGAGTTCGCCGACCGTCTCCTCCGTGCGGGTGAGTGATCCGAGGAAGGGGTCGCTGACGGCTTGCAGAATGCGCTGCATTGCGACCACGCGAGCTCCCTGACCGAACGCACCGATGAGAGCCTTCAGCTCGGCGGGTTGCTCGATGCCGCCGTAGTGCGCGAGCACGCTTTCCTCTGCCTGCTTCGACTGCAGGATCAGCGAGTTCCCGTCTCCGTCTTCGAACAGCGAGAGCGCGCATCGCGTACCGACGCTGCCGACTCCGACCACGCGGCGGATGACATCCACCCCCGTGTAATGGCGCAGCAGCATGTTGATGTCGGCGCCTGCAGTGAGCAGGTAACGCTGCATCAGGTCGGTGAGACGCTCGTGCAGTTCGTCTGTCACCGGCGCCATAGTCGGGGGAGTAGCGACGAAACGGAGCACACCGTGCTCGTCGCGCTGGGTGAGTTTGCGCGAGGCGCGCTCGCCGGTGCGCTTCTTGGCCTGTTTGATCGCACGATTGAACACCTTGCGCGACTTCGGGTCCATGCTCGCGGTACCCACCGTGGCGTCGAAGTGGGTGAAGTATCTCTGCAGGGGAGTGGCTTCGGCGGCCGCGTGCATCGCAATCGCGTACGTCGTCACCGCGGAGAGGACGGCGTCTCTTACGACACCTTCGTCACGTTCGGTGCTCTGCCCGGCGATCACCACGCTTGCGAGCAGCCGCTTCAGATCCCATTCCCACGGCGCCCACGCGGCCTCATCGAAATCGTTGAGGTCGAACACGAGGGTACGCTGCGGGGAGGCATAGAACCCGAAGTTCGCGACGTGCGCGTCGCCGCAGGATGGCACCAGGATGCCGGTGTGCGGCTCAGCGGCAAGATCCGCCGCCATGATCGCTGCGCCGCCGCGGTAGAAGGTGAACGGGTTCTGGCCCATGCGCTCCGCGCGCAGCGGGACGAGATCCTGAAGCCGGTTCACGTTCTGCTCGTCGATGATCCTCAGCGGATCACGTGCGGCATCGCCCATCGCAGCCAGCGAACTGCGGGGGAGAGCCTTGCGACGGTTCTCTCCGGACGCACGGCGCTCCGCGCGACTGGGCGGAAGGCTCGGTAGTGAGTGATTCATCGCGATCGCCCCTTCTGCGCCGGTTCCCCAAAAGCTATATCTCCCGGATGCCGCGGACAAGAGGCGCGCGGATCGCGGGCGCCGGGGTGCCGGTGCGCGGCGGCGGATGCCGGGATGGCGGGCGCGCGGGATGGAAAGCGGCGCTCCCGCGGCCGTTTTAGACGCGAGATCCATCCCGCGCGGCCGAGCCAAAGGCTGCCAACGCGGGCGGCTGACGCATCCCGCGCGACCGGCGCGCGGCTCAGATCCAGCCGCGCTCTTCGGCCATGAGTACGGCCTGCTGTCGGGTGGCGACGTGCAGCTTCGCGAGCACGGCCGAGATGTGGTTGCGCACGGTTCCGGGTGCGAGTGACAGGGCCCTGGCGATCTGACCGGTCGTCTCGCCGCGGCGGCCAGCGCGCAGGACGTCGAGCTCACGTTCGGTGAGCGGGCTGCGCTCGTCGCTCAGCGCGTCGGCAGCGACCTCCGGGTCGACATAGCGCGTGCCGGCCGCGACGCGGCGGATGACCTCCGCCACTTCGTCGGCACCTCGAGACTTCGGCAGGAACCCCGCCACACCGGATGCCAGCGCTCGCCGCAGCACGCCAGGGCGAGCATGCCGGGTGACGACGACGCAGCGCGCAGCGCTCGTGCGCCTCAGCCGCTCGGCCACCTCGACGCCGTCGAGTCCAGGCATCTCGAGATCGAGAAGGCAGATATCGGGCTGAAGCTTCTCGGCGAGGGCCACCGCCTGCAGCCCGTCGGCGCACTCTGCGACCACATCGATGTCGTCTTCGAGGCGCAGCAGCGCCGCCAGAGCCGACCGGATCATCGCCTCATCATCGGCGAGCAGCACGCGGATCATCGGCCGACCTCCGCACCGATCGCAGAATCGGGCACCGTCACGATCACGTGGAACTCTCCCTTGCCGCGGTCCATGTGCACGTCACCGCCTGCTTCGGTCACACGCCGCGTGATTCCCTCGAGCCCCGAACCGTCGCCTGCATCCGCGGACTCATGCGGCGCATCATTGCTGATCTCGTATCGCCATGCGGCGCCCTGTCGCGACAGCGACAATCGCGCCCACTTGCCGCCGCCGTGCCGCAGCACGTTGGTGGTCGTCTCGCGGATGACCGGACCCAGAACGGATGCCGACGCCGCGGCCGCATCAGCAGACACCGCGGCATCCGCCGTCGTTCCTGCCGCACGCAGGAGATCCACGGCGTTGGCGATCTCGTCGGGCAACGGCACCCCGCGAAAACGCATCGCGAGGTCGCGCGTGCCCTGGCGGGCGTCAGCCACGCTGGCGCGAGCGAGTCTCAGCTGTTCAAGCGCAGCATCCGGATCATCTTTTCCGAGCAGACGCTCGGCGAGTTCGAGCTGCAGGGCGATCACTTGCAGATGATGCCCCTGCAGATCGTGAACGTCCGTCGCGACCCGCAGTCGTTCCTGCGTCGCGCCCAGACGAGCCTCGGCGGCGCGCGCACGGTCAAGGGTGACAAGCACATCCCACCACCACAGCGACATCACGGTCATCGCCGGGAGCATCACGGCGAAGAACGCGAACAGCCACCAGCCGCTGCTCTCGCGCACATCCACGTCTGTGAACGACGTACGCAGATCGATGAACGACAGTGTGCCCAGCACCACCATCACAGCGATCAGCAGTCGCACGCGGATGCCGCGCGGCCAGTTCAGCAGCATCAGCGATTGTGCAATCGGAAGTGCGCCGAACACCCAGATTCCGGTGAGGACGCCGGCCAGCACTCCGAAGACGACAGCGACTGCCAGCGGAACGATGACGCCGCGCCAGTTCGCGAACGGCGCGGCGGAGTCATCGCGGTGGCGATACTGCAGCAGCAGGGGCACGCTGGCTGCACACCACAGGAGGCTGGTGACTCCGACGACCGTGACGACCAGCGGATCGGTGTCCCTGCCGACGAGCACCGTCAGCCAGATCAGCGCCATCATCACCTGGAAGACCATGACGCCGCTGACCGTGTACCACCAGGTCGCCGTGATGCCCTGACTCAACCGGCGCGCACCGATCGCATCGGGCAGGGCGGAGTCGGGCAGAAGAGCACTCATGCCTTCCAGCCTATGGGCGTGACAGATGTCACCCATCGGCCATGCGAACTGCCCGCACAGAGGTGACAGCATGACACTTCTGGGATCCCGGCCGCTCGGCTGGACTGTAGTCATGAACCTCATCGAGACCTTCCAGAACCTTGTCGCCCAGGTGCCAGAGCTGGTACAGCCGCTCATCATCGCCCTCGCCGGGGCCGTTCCCTTCATTGAGGGGGAGGGGGCTGCGACCATCGGCATCCTCGGCGGAATCCCTCCGGTCATCGCCGCCATCGCCGCGATCGCCGGTAACTTCGCCTGCGTCGCGATCCTCGTGCTGCTCAGCGCACGAGCGCGTGCCGCGGTAGTGAACCGGCACCGTGCGAAGGCGTTGGTCGGCGCCGATGGCGCGGCCATCGAGAAAACGGATGCTGCCGCTGACAGCATCCACGTCGAAGACGAGAGCGCACGCAAGACCGCTCGCAAGCAGAAGTTCCAGCGCGCGCTGGAACGCTACGGCGTCCCCGGTGTGAGCCTGCTCGGACCTCTCCTGCTGCCCACGCAGTTCACCGCCACGATGCTCGCAGCGATCGGTGTCGGCACCGTGCGCGTGCTCATCTGGCAGGCCGTCGCGATCATCGGCTGGACGACGGGCCTTTCGATCCTGGTCAGCAGCATCGTGCACTTCGCGGTCTGAGGCCCACGGGCCTCGCGCCGCTAGATTGAGATCATCTCTCGCACTGCACCCTTCTCATCCGCCGGCCGAGGCGTCGCGGCATCCGTCCTCGCGTCGGTCCTGTTCGGCGTCATCAGCCTGCTGGGCGGGCACCTGGACGGGTTCTCGTCCGAGGAGACGACGGCCTGGCGGGTGCTGTTCATCCTCGCGGCCCTCGGCGTGGTGCACGCCTCTTCTCATGCCCGCAGACAGCTCAAGACCGTGGTGTCACGGATTGCGCGCAGCCCGAAGCTGATCGTGATCGTGCTCGTGAACACGGCGATCATGTGGGTGCAGCTGTGGGTGTTCATGTGGGGGCCCGCCAACGGGCATGCACAGGACATCGCGTTCGGCTACTTCCTGCTGCCGCTGGTGATGGTCGTCGTCGGGCGCGCGTTCTTCCGCGACCGTCTGCACGCTCTGCAGTGGGCGGCGGTGATCGCAGCCGCCGTCGGCGTCCTCGCACAGGCGGTGATCGCCGGGGGAGTGAACTGGCCCGTGCTGATCATCGCCGGTCTGTATCCGCTCTACTTCGCCCTGCGACGGTGGGCGAGCATCGACTCGATGCAGGTGTTCCTCATCGAGATCGCTCTGCTCGCCGTGCCGGCCATCATCGTGATCGTCACCTCGTACACGGCTCACCCCGGTCGCGGAATACCGACAGCATGGCCGACGGTGCTGATCATGGCGACGCTGAGCGCGGTGGCGATGATCTGCTACATCCTCGCCTCTCGTCTGCTGCCGCTGTCACTGTTCGGTCTGCTCTCCTACCTCGAGCCGCTGCTGGTGCTCGGAGCTTCACTGCTTCTCGGCGAGATCCTGACGACCGCCGACACGTTCGTCTACGCCCCGATCGTGATCGCCCTGGTGCTGCTCGGGCTCGGCGGCGGACGCCGACGGCGCGCGCACCTCGAAGAGCCGCCGCTGTAGTCATCGGCCTCGCGAGCCGTCAGCCCCGCGGCGACACAGGATGAACGACGAGACGGGGCTTGCCGCGCACCAGCAGGTGGCGGCAAGCCCCGTCTCATCCGACGCTCAGATCACTTGTCGAAGGCGTCCTTGACGTCGTCGCCGGCCTTCTTCATGTCGGCCTTGACCTGATCCATCTTGCCCTCGGCCTCGAGCTTCTCGTTGTCGGTCATCTTGCCGGCGGCTTCCTTCATGTGACCGGCCATGTCCTCAGCGGTGTGCTTCGCCTTGTCTCCGATGCCCATTGATCCATTCCTTTCGTCGGCGGGATCCGTGTTCCTCACCCTCACACCGCTTGTTCGATACGACGAAGGGGTTGACGTCTCGCAGACGAAAAGGTAGTAATCCGCAGAACGCACCGCCACATCATCTTTTCGATCGATCAGAAACGACTCGCGTCACGCTACGGTCAAGGTGTCGTCTGACCGATCGAGAGAAAGGTGGCCCCATGAGCGTCGAAGACACCGCGGTATCCGCTCCCACCCGCAAGGAATGGATCGGGCTCGCCGTTCTGGCGTTCGGACTCGGACTCATCGTGCTCGATGGAACGATCGTCGGTGTCGCGCTGCCGGTCATCATCAGCGATATCCATCTCGATCTCACCGACGCGCAGTGGGTGAACAGTCTGTATGCCGTGCTGCTGGCGGCACTGCTACTTTCGACCGGGCGGCTTGCAGACCGGTGGGGGCGCCGGCGGATGTTCCAGATCGGACTGGTGATCTTCGTCGGCGGCAGCATCCTTGCGGCCATGTCGGATGCCGCGGGAACACTGATCGGGGCACGCGCTGTGCAGGCGGTGGGCGCCGCGCTGATCATGCCTTCGACTCTCTCCACCGTCAACGCGGTCTTCCGCGGCAAGTACCGCGCGGCTGCCTTCGGGGTGTGGGGAGCGGTCATCTCTGGTGCTGCCGCCATCGGACCGCTCGCAGGCGGTGCGCTCACGCAGTGGGCATCATGGCACTGGATCTTCCTCGTGAACATTCCCCTCGGCATCCTCGTGTTCATCGCGGCGATGCTGTTCGTCCCCGAGACGAAGGGCGGCAAGGTGCGCCCCGGCGCGGATGTCGACGGCGCGCTGCTGAGCGCGATCGGCTTCGGCGCGCTCGTCTTCGCCGTCATCGAAGGCCCGGATATCGGGTGGTGGAAACCCACCGCGAAGTTCGAGCTCTTCGGCTGGCCATGGCCGATGGATGCTCCGATCTCGGTCGTTCCGATCGCTTTCGCCATTGCGGTTGTCGCGCTGACGCTCTTCGTGGTGTGGGAGCGCCACCGCGAGAAGGTGCGACGCTCGGCCATCCTCGACCTCTCGCTCTTCGGGTTCCCCACCTTCTCGTGGGGCAACGTGACCGCGGCGATGGTTGCCGTCGGCGAGTTCGCGATCATCTTCGTGCTTCCCCTCTACCTCATCAATGCGCTCGGTCTCGACGTCATGGGCGCAGGGCTCGTTCTCGCCGCGATGGCTGTGGGGGCGTTCCTCTCGGGCGCATCCGCGCGTCATCTCGCTGCTCGATTCGGGTCTCCGGGCACGGTGCTGATCGGCCTCGGATTGGAAGTCACCGGCATCGGCGCCCTTGCCCTGTTCATCACGAGCACGAGCCCGGGGTGGATGGTCGCGCTGCCGCTCATCGTCTACGGTCTGGGTCTGGGGCTGGCATCCGCTCAGCTGACCGGAACAGTACTACGCGACGTGCCGGTCGAAGTGTCGGGCCAGGGCTCGGCGACCCAGAGCACAGTCAGGCAGATCGGTTCTGCGTTCGGTACGGCGTTCGCGGGTGCGACGCTGTCGGTCGCGCTCGCGCTGACGCTTCCCGCGTCGCTCGAGGCGGCAGGGGTGACCGGGAAGGCCGCCGATCAGCTCGCAGAGACCGCGCGCCAGTCCGCCGGAACGGTGATCGGTCAACTGCGAGGGGAAGGCACAGCGAGCCCGCTCGGAGACCAGACGGCGGCGGCAGTGGATGCACTCTCGGCAGGCTTCACGGACGCCACGCGCTGGTCGCTGCTGATCGCCATGGTGTTCCTGCTGCTGGGCTTCATCGGCGCACTGCGCCTTCGCCGCGCTTCGCGCTAGCCCCTTCGGCGCATCGTCGCCGGGCGGCGAAGCTGTGAAACGGGACAAGATTCGGGAATTGTCCCCCAAATGGGGGACAAAACAGCCGATCCTGGGTTAGTGTATTTTCGACGCACCCTCCGGTCGTCTTTGGCCCTCACCGCTCCCCCCGCGGTGAGGGCCGTCTTCGTTCCATGGCCGTTGCAACATTTGGATTAACATCCGAGCGAAGCTATTCCACTCAGACACTGCGCAGATAATGTGGGCATCGTCGGGGCATCCAGCGTCGACGACATTCCAGCAGAACGGCAGTACATGAGCACCCAAGGCACGGTCAAGTGGTTCAACTCGGAGAAGGGCTTCGGCTTCATCTCCCCCGACGACGGCGGCGCTGACGTCTTCGCGCACTACTCCGCCATTGATTCAAGCGGCTACCGCTCACTCGACGAGAACCAGCGCGTCGAGTTCGATGTGGCGCAGGGCCCCAAGGGCCTGCAAGCCGAGAACATCCGCCCCCTCTGAGGGTCGATTTCCATAGGACTCCCCGTCGGAGAGCACGCTACCCGCGTGGCTCGGCGGGGAGTTCTGTGTCTTAAGCGGCCTCTGCCTGCAGAAGCAGCGCGTGCAGAGCTTCGGCATCGGACGCTCGGTAGGCGGCGGATTCTGCTTCGGAAGCATCCCCGAAGCCCCACTCCGAGAAGATGACCGGGATGCCGAAGTGAGCTGCCCCGTCGACGTCATGGTGCCGGTCGCCGATGAGTACCGGCCTGGACACGTCTGCCCCAGCGGCCTCCAGGCGTTCCAGAGCCCAGCCGATCACATCCGCTTTGCCGTCCGCACGACCGATCGCGCCGCTGCGCGCTCCGGAGATCGCGGTAAACAGGCCGATCAGCTCGTTGTGCTCGAGAATCGCACGCACCTGATTCTCGGGTTTCGTGCTCGCCGTCGCCTGCGGGATCCCTGCCGCCGCAACCGCGCGGATCACATCGGGAACGCCGGGGTAGATGTCGACGGATGCCGCATACCCGTCGCGCGCGGCGAGAGTGCGGTAGCGGGTGAGGGCTTCATCGGCCTGCTCGGAGCTGAGTCCCGCGAGGAGCTGGAAGGACTCGTGCATGGGCGGTCCGACCCAGCGCGGAAGGTCTGCGGCGTCGGGGGCCGGCAGATCGAAGGAGGCGAGCACTTCGAGCAGCCGCGGGAAGATGCCGGGAGTCGCGTCGGCGATCGTGCCATCGACGTCCCAGAGCACGCAGGTGTAGGGAGAGAGAAGCATGCATCCAGCCTATGGTCAGGCGCAGCCTCGCCAGGCCAGGGTCAGAACAGCCGTGGGATTCCGGACTCGATGCCCTTCATGTCGTCATAGTCGAGCACGAGGCAGCGGATGCCACGGTCCTCGGCCAGCACGCGCGCCTGAGGTTTGATCTCCTGAGCGGCGAAAACGCCCTGCACCGGTGCGAGATGCGGATCGCGTCCGAGCAGTTCGAGGTATCGGGTGAGCTGCTCGACCCCGTCGATGTCGCCGCGGCGCTTGATCTCGACCGCGATGGCGGCGCCCGAAGCATCCCGCACCATCAGATCGACCGGCCCGATCGCCGTCGGGTACTCGCGACGCACCAGGGTCGCGCCTTCGCTGATGCGATCGACCTGCTCCGCGAGAAGTCGCTGCAGGTCGGCCTCGACGCCGTCCTTCTGCAGGCCGGGGTCGATGCCGAGCTCGTGGGCGGAGTCGTGGAGCACCTCGTAGATCTGCACGCGCAGTGCGTCGCCGGTCTTCTTGTGCGTGACGCGCCAGACGTCGATCACGCCTGCATCCGCCTCATCTTCGCCCGGCACCTCTGTGACGAGCGTGCAGGGCGGGCTCATCCAGTTCAGCGGCTTGTAGCTGCCGCCGTCGGAGTGCACGAGCAGACTGCCGTCGCCCTTGTGTACGAGCAGGCGTGTGGCGAGGGGGAGGTGAGCGTTGAGGCGACCGGTGTAGTTCACGGAGCAACGGGCAATGACGAGGCGCACGCGAAGAGCCTACTTCGTCTCGGCGGGGACGCTCTCTTTCACCAGTGGTTTCGCCGCTCCCGAAAACAGTCCGGATGCCACGACCAGCGCGACCAGGATGAACAGGGTGTTCAGCAGGCCGATGTGCTCGCTGATGAGGCCCAGAACCGGCGGGCCGCCGAGGAAGGCGATGTATCCGATCGTTGCCGCCGCGCTCACGCGTGCTGCCGCCTTCGCCGGGTCATCCGCCGCCGCCGACATGCCCAGCGGGAAGCCGAGCGATGCACCGAGGCCCCACAGTGCGGCGCCGAGGAAGGCGAGCGGAAGCGAGGGGGCGAGGATGAACAGCAGGATGCCGCCGGCTGCTGTCACTGCGAGCACTCGAAGCACGAGCACCCGGCCGAAGCGGTCGACGAGCGGTCCGCCGAAAACCCGCACTGTGGTCATGCACACCGAGAACACGGTCAGGGCGGCAGCGCCCATCGCGGTTCCACCGCCGTGGTCCTCAGCCGTGCCGAGTGCGAGCCAGTCGTTCGCTCCGCCTTCGGCGAACGACATCCCGAGCATCACGACGCCGAGGGCGTAGGTGCGCGGTTCGCGCCAGGCAGCCAGCGCGTCGTGCATCCGCTCGCGCCAGTGCGGCTTCTCCCCTGACTCTTCCGGGTCGAGCGTGGCTTCGCGGTCCGGGACATTGGCGAAGCACACGAACGCCAGGACCAGGATGACCGCGGTGATCACGGAGGTGTGCACGACGACAGAGAGCTGGGCGTCAGCCGCCACCCAGCCGAGTCCCGCTCCGATCACCGTGCCGAAGCTGAAGAAGGCGTGGAACAGCGGGAGGATCGTCTTCCCCGCCGCCTGCTCGATCGCGGTCGCCTCGACGTTCATCATGACGTCGAGGGCTCCGTTGCCGAAGCCGAACAGTGCGAGACCGACGATCACGATCGGGAACGACATGAGCACGGTCGTGCCGATTCCGACGAGCGCCAGGCCGATGGACAGCATGATCATCATCGCCAGCATCCCGCGGCGCGCACCCGTGCGCGCCATCACCGCGGGTCCGGTCGAGATGCCGAGGATCGACGCGATGCCCATGCCGAGCAGCAGCAGACCGATCTGCGCATTATCGATCTCGAGCATTCGCTTGATGTCAGGGACCCGCGAGGCCCACGTCGCGAACGACATGCCGCTGGCCAGGAAGATCGCGAAGACCGCGTTCCGCCAGCGCGAGTACTGCGCGCGAGTGAGCGTGGATTCCATCCCCACAGCGTATCGAATCGATTCGATAGGTGAAACCCGGAGCGGCTATCCTCGAGATATGACCGCAGCATCCGCACCGCGTCGGGCGACTCTGTCCGATGTCGCCCATGAGGCCGGAGTGTCCACATCGACAGCATCCGTCGTCTTCAGCGGCAAGACGAAGGTGTCAGACGCCACCCGCACGCGCGTGCTCGCGGCGGCGGATGCCCTCGGATACACCGGCCCCGACCCGATGGCTGCTTCCCTCCGCCGTGGCCGGAGCGGAATCGTCGCCGTCGTCCTCGAAGGGCACCTGCGCACCGCGTTCCTCGATCCGGTCACGATTCCGATGATGGACGGTCTCACCGACGGTCTCGCCGATCTCGGTGCCGGCGTGCTGCTGCTGCGCGATGAGCCCGGTGACGACGGGGTGTCTTCCCTCAACACTGCGCCGGTCGATGCGGCAGTGCTGATCGGATGCTCCGCTCGGTTCCGAGCATCGCTGGACATCGTGCGCGGCAGAGGGCTGCCCGTTGTCGTGATCGAAGGCGACGCCGGCGAAGGCATCCCACGCATCACGCTGGACAATCACGATGCGGCGGCAGACATCGCCGGCCACATCAGGGACCTCGGTCACACGCGCGTCGCAATCGTCACGCTGCCACCGGGAGGCGACCGTCAGCGCGGACCGATCACACCCGAGCGGCTTGTCCTGGCCACGGTGGAGATCACCGTCGAGCGGCTCGATGGCGTGCGCGAGGTTTATCCCGACGCGATGGCGCTCGCGACGAAGGCGAGCTCGATCGATGAGGGTGTGATCGCCGGGCGCACGCTGCTCGCGGACCCCGCGAACCGCCCCACCGCCGTCCTCGCGCAGAGCGATCTGCTCGCGGTGGGCGTGATCCGCGCGGCAGAAGAGCTCGGGCTGCGCGTTCCTGAAGACCTCAGCGTCGCGGGCTTCGATGGCGTCCGCGTCGATGGCATCGGCGACCACGTGCTCACCACGATGGTCCAGCCCGCGGTCGAGAAGGGGCGTGCGGCCGGCGAGCAGATCGCACGGATGCTGCGTGGAGAGCCGGCCGAGTCGGTGCACCTCACGTGCCGATTTCGTCAAGGAACCACCACCGGCGCTCCCGCACGCTGACGGTTTCGCATCGGGGAGAGTCAGCTCCGGGTAAACTGGGAGAAACCCGCCCGCCTGTGCCTTTTCCGGCCGACGAGCCCTTGAGGAGCCGCCGATGATCGTGCTCCTTGCGGTGTTCCTCCTCGGGGCTCTCGTTCTCCCGGTTCTGGTGCGCTGGCTCGGAGCACAGGCTTTCGCGGTCGCGGCTCTCGTTCCTGCTGCGGCGTTCGTGCACGCGCTCACTCTGACCCCGCAGGTGCTCGCGGCGGATCCCTCGCCGTTCGAGTCCGTGGCGTGGATCCCGCAGCTCGGCCTGAATCTGTCGATGCACATGGACGTGCTCGGCTGGGTGCTCACTCTGATCGTCACCGGCGTCGGCGCACTGGTGCTGTTGTACTGCCGCTGGTACTTCTACGACGACACCACTGATGTCGGACAGTTCGCCGGCGTGCTGCTCGGCTTCGCGGGAGCGATGTACGGGCTCGTCCTCACTGACGACATCATCATGCTCGTGATGTTCTGGGAGATCACCAGCATCCTCTCCTACCTGCTCATCGGCCACTATCGCCGGCGTGCAGCCAGCCGTCGTGCCGCACTCCAGGCCCTGCTGGTGACGACTCTCGGCGGTCTGGTCATGTTCGTGGGGGTCGTGCTGCTCGCGGTCGACACCGGAACGACGAGTATCTCCAGGATCCTGGAGATCGCGCCGTCCGGGCCGCTCGTCAACGCCGCGATCGTGATGCTGCTGATCGGTGCGCTCAGCAAGTCGGCGATCTTCCCGTTCCACTTCTGGCTTCCTGGCGCCATGGCTGCTCCGACCCCGGTGAGTGCGTATCTGCACGCGGCGGCGATGGTGAAGGCTGGCATCTACCTGATCGCGCGGTTCGCTCCAGTCTTCGCGCTGTCGGCGCCGTGGCGGCCGATCGTCATCTCGCTCGGTGTGTTCACCATGCTGCTCGGCGGTTTCCAGGCGCTGCGTGAGACCGACCTCAAGCGCGTGCTCGCATTCGGCACGGTGAGTCAGCTCGGCTTCTTCACTGTCATGGTCGGCTACGGCACGCAGGCCACAGCGCTCGCAGGACTCGCACTGGTCATCGGGCACGCGCTGTTCAAATCGGCGCTCTTCCTCATCGTCGGCGTCATCGACCGTCAGCTCTCCACGCGAGATATCGGCGAACTGTCCGGCGTCGGCAGACAGGCGCCGGTCATGGCGACCGCGGCATTCATCTCGGTGGCATCCATGGCAGGGATCGCCCCGACGATCGGATTCGTCGCGAAGGAGTCCGCACTCACCAGCCTGCTGGACGACGCGATGGGCGGATCGGTCTGGGGCCTCGTCGCCTTGATCGGCATCATTCTCGGTTCCATGCTGACTGCGGCATATGGCGTGCGGTTCCTCTGGGGAGCGTTCTGGCGCAAGCGCGATAAGCAGGGGGCACCGATGCCCGACACGGTCTGGCCGGACCCGCCCGTCGGATTCCTCTCGGCGCCGATCATCCTCGCCGGGCTCACTCTTGCTGCCGGCCTCGGCGCCCCGGCGCTCGACGTAGCGCTGCACGGTTATGCGGTCACCGCCATTCCCGGCCTGGACCCCGAGGGCATGCCCACCGAGGGCACCGGTCACCTCGCGCTGTGGCACGGGTTCGAGCCGGCGCTGGGCATCTCGATCGCATCGATCTTGCTCGGGATCGGGCTGTTCCTGCTCACTCGCCGCACTGGCTGGGACGCCAAACCGCGCATGCTGCCGTTCACTGCGGCAGACGCATACGCGTTCGTGATGAGAGGCGTCGACCGGCTCTCGGTCATCACCACGACACTCACCCAGCGTGGTTCTCTGCCGGTCTACGTGGGCACGATCTTCGTGGTCGTCGTCGCCGCCGAGGTCACCGCCCTTCTCGCGAGTGATGTCGACCAGCTCAATCTGTCGGCGTGGCACACCCCGACGCAGATCGCCGTCGCACCGATCATGGCGATCGCCGCGGTCTTCGCCGTGCAGGCACGCAAGCGCTACACGGGCGTCGTACTCGTCTCGGTCACCGGCCTCGGCATGGTCGCGCTCTTCGCGACGAGCGGCGCTCCTGACCTCGCCCTCACGCAGATCCTCGTCGAGACCGTCACCATGGTCACCTTCGCGCTCGTACTTCGCCGCCTGCCATCGCGCTTGGGTGAACACAACGAGTCAGTGTCGCGCATCCCGAGGGCGCTTCTGGCCATCGGCACGGGCCTCACGATGGCGTTCGTCGTCATCATCGCGACGCAGTCGCGCGTCGCCGAGCCGATTTCGATCGATTTTCCCGAACTCGCTTACAAGCTCGGACACGGACAGAACGTCGTCAACGTCGCGCTGGTGGACCTCCGCGGCTGGGACACGATGGGCGAACTGTCTGTTCTGGTGCTCGCGGCGACGGGTGTGGCGTCCCTCGTGTTCGTCACCCATCGCGCCGACATGCTCTCGGCCCGCCCCGCCCTTCCCAAGCAGGTTCGGCGTCGAGCGCGGATCATGCCGCTCGTCGAGACGACAGAGGGTGTGCGCTTCCAGACCGCGGAGAACCGCAGCAGCCCTCGTGCGTGGCTCGTCGGCGGCCAGCAGATGAAGCCTGAGAACCGCTCGATTCTGCTCGAGGTCATCGTGCGCATCCTCTTCCACACGATCATCGTGGTGTCGATCTATCTGCTCTTCGCCGGCCACAATCAGCCCGGTGGCGGTTTCGCCGGCGGCCTGGTCGCCGGAATGGCGCTGGTAATGCGGTACATCGCCGGCGGCCGCTGGGAGCTCGGGTCCGCGGCGCCCACCGATGCCGGTCGCCTGCTGGGCGCGGGGCTGCTGCTCTCGGTCGGAACCGCCGTTATCCCGCTGTTCTTCGGTCTTGCACCGCTGACCAGCACGTTCTGGGAATGGGAGATACCCGGTATCGGTCACATGGAGTTCGTCACTTCGACGGTGTTCGACATCGGCGTGTATCTGGTTGTGATCGGTCTCGTGCTCGATGTGCTGCGCAGCCTCGGTGCCGAGGTCGACCGTCAGGCGCAGGAGCTGCGCAGCCGGGCAGTGAGCGCCTGATGGATGTCTCGCTCACCCTCATCATCGTCATGGCGATTCTCTTCGCCGCCGGCGTCTACGCGATGCTCGAGCGCAGCCTGACTCGCGTGCTCATCGGATTCATGCTGCTCGGCAATGCGACGAACCTGCTGCTGCTGATCGTCATGGGCGTGCCGGGCAACGCCCCCTTCTTCGGGTACAGCGACCTCAGCGACCCCCTTCCCCAGGCGCTCACGCTCACAGCCATCGTCATCACGTTCGCGGTCACCGCATTCCTGCTCGCGCTGATCTACCGCTCGTGGCAGCTCGGCCAGGCCGACACCGTCGAGGACGACGAGGCAGACATCGCGCTTCGCGCACGTACGGATGCTGACGAAGACGTGCTCGACGACGATGAGGACATCGACGACGAAGAGGCCACCACCGACTTCGTCGACGTGCGCACCTCGCCCATCACCGTGCTGCACATGCGGGATCACCCGTCGATTCACGATGACGCGCCCGTCGACCGGTCATGGGATGCCGCGGCATCCGCCCCTTCGGCTGACAACGTGACCGACGACGAGGCTGACAACGTGACCGACGACGACGAGGGGGACCGCAGGTGAGCGCGCTCGTCCCGCTGCTCGTCGCGCTTCCGCTGCTCGGCGCTGCCATCACCCTTGTCTTCGGGCGGAGCCCCCGACTGCAGGTGCTTGTCACCGTGGCGAGCCTCACGGCCGTCGCCGTCATCGCGGCCGTGCTGCTGTTCGTCGTCGATCAGGGCGCACCTCTCGCGGTCTCGGTGGGCGGGTGGCCGGTGCCGTTCGGCATCGTGCTCTACGTCGACCGGCTCGCAGCGCTCCTCGTGCTGATCTCCAGCATCGTGCTGGTCGCGGTTCTGCTCTTCTCGATCGGTCAGGGTGCCGCCGATGGCGCGGATGAGACCCCGATCTCGATCTTCAACCCGTCGTATCTGATCCTCGCCGCCGGGATCTTCAACGCCTTCATCGCCGGCGACCTGTTCAACCTCTACGTCGGCTTCGAGATCCTGCTGGTCGCGTCGTACGTGCTCATCACCCTCGGCAGCACCGAGTCGCGCATCCGAACCGGCGCCGTGTATATCGTCGTCTCCTTGGTCTCGTCGATCATCTTCCTCGCGGCGATCGCGATGATCTACGGTGCGCTCGGCACGGTGAACATGGCGCAGATCGCCGAGCGGATGAGCGAACTGCCGCAGGACACGCAGCTCGTGCTGCACCTCATGCTCGTCGTGGCATTCGGGATCAAGGCCGCGATCTTCCCCGTTTCGTTCTGGCTGCCCGACTCCTATCCGACGGCACCCGCGCCGGTCACCGCGGTGTTCGCCGGATTACTGACGAAGGTGGGCGTCTATGCCCTGATCCGCACCGAGACGCAGCTCTTCGCCAGCAATGACATCAACACTCTGCTGCTGATCATCGCGCTGGCCACCATGATCGTGGGAGTACTCGGCGCTGTCGCGCAGGCCGAGCTCAAGAGGATCCTGTCTTTCACACTTGTGAGCCACGTCGGCTACATGATCTTCGGCTTGGCGATCGCGACGCCTGCGGCGATCGGCGCGACGGTGTATTACATCGTGCACCACATCATCGTGCAGACGACTCTGTTCCTGGCCGTCGGACTCATCGAGCGCCGTGCCGGCAGCACCTCGATCCTGAGAGTGAAGGGACTGCTGAAAGCCGCACCGCTGATCGCCGTGCTCTATTTCGTCCCCGCGATCAACCTCGGCGGTCTTCCTCCGTTCTCGGGATTCATCGGAAAGTTCGCGCTGTTCGATGCTGCGGCCGAGGTCGGCACCCCGATCATGATCGTGCTCATCTTCGCCGGCATCCTGACCTCGCTCCTGACTCTCTACGCGCTCATGCGCGCGTGGAACCTCGCGTTCTGGCGCGAGGAGGAGGACTCCACCGAGACCGACGGTCGCGTCTCGTACCTCGGCAACGCCCCGGCCGCCGACGAGCAGCAGGAACGCCGCCGCATTCCGAAGATCATGACGGTCGCGACCGGCGGGATGGTCGGTGTCACACTGATGCTCACCATCTTCGCCGGCCCGCTCTACGAACTCTGCGCGAGCATCGGCGAATCGCTGCTGCAGCCGGTGAACCTCATTCAGCTCGAAGAGGAGGCGAGCCCGTGAGCCCGGAGAGCAACCCCCGCGCCATCGTGCGCGACATCCTTATGCAGCTGCCGTTCCTCGCCTGGCTGATCGTGCTGTGGATGCTGGTGTGGAACCAGTTCACGGTGCTCTCTTTCGTCACAGGCCTTCTGGTCGCGATCTTCGTCACGCGCGTCTTCCGGCTGCCGACGATCGAACTGTCCGGACGCATCAACCTCTGGTACGTGGTGCTGTTCGCCGTGCAGTTCGTCTGGGCGATCGTGCGCGGTGCCGTTGCGGTGACCATCCAGGTGTTCGACTTCCGGCGCCAGCCTGGGGCTGCCATCATCGGCGTCGACCTTCGCTACGCGGATGACCTGATCATGACGCACGTCTCTATCACGGCGTCGCTGATCCCAGGCTCGCTCGTCGTCGAGACCGACCGAGACCGCGGCATCCTGTATCTGCACGTGATCGGCGTGCGCAATCTCGACGACGTCGAGGAGCAGCGCGCGGGCGTGCTGAGGTGGGAGCGCCGGATCGTTCGGGCGCTCGGAAGCCCCGCGCAGTATCGTGCACTGAAAGCCGACGAGCGGGCGGAGGGCAAGGCATGAACTGGCTCATGTTCGTGATCTTCGTCGTCTTCAGCGTCGCGGCGCTGCTGACGGTGATCCGCATCATCCGGGGTCCGTCGATTCTCGACCGTGCCGTGGCATCCGATGTTCTCCTCACCGAAGTGATGTGTGTGATCGGGGCCGAGATGGCCATCAACGGGCACACCCGCAGCATTCCGGTGCTGCTGATCATCGCCGCCGTGGGCGTGTTCGGGTCGATCGCTGTCGCACGATACGTCGCGCGAAGGGACAACACGACCTCATGAATGTCCTCGGCTTTGAAATTCCGGATGCTGTCATCGACATCACCGTGCTCGTCTTGATCCTGCTTGGTGCACTGCTGTGCCTCTCGGCCGCGGTCGGACTGCTGCACTTCCGTGCCGTGCCTTCGCGACTGCACGCGGCCACGAAGCCGCAGGTGCTCGGCCTCATGCTGATCTGCCTGGCCATCGCGCTGTCGCAGCGGTCGGTTGGCGGAATTCTGCTCGGGGTCGCACTCGTCGCCCCGATCGTGCTGATGCAGTTCGCAACCGCACCGCTGTCGGCCCATATCGTCGGGCGTCAGGCCTATCGCAACGGAACGTCCGAGGAGCGCACGCTCGTCGTGGACGAGCTCGCCGAATCGAAGCAGACCCCGCCCGCCGCGGGGTGAGGGCACAGAGGTAACAGATGAGTGCACGGCCAGGGTGGTACGACGCCGGGGTCCCGGGGCAGCAGCGCTGGTGGGACGGCGTGCAGTGGACCGCCCATGAGCGTGCGGCCGCAGTGGCGCTGCAGCCGGCACCTGTGGTGCAGACTGCACCGATGGGCTGGTATCCCGTGGTGGGGACGGCGGATGTTCGGTGGTGGGACGGCGCAGGGTGGACACCGTACCGTCTTCGTGCGGGCTCGCCGCGACCGGACGCGATTGCCATCGAACCCGGTTCCACTGGCGTCGCGCTCGGCATCATGTTCATCGTGCTCAGCGTCTCGCAGTTCGGTATCTATCAGCTCCTTGATGAGCCCTTGTTCACCCTCGCTCCCTTCCTGTTTCTCATCGCGGGGATTCTCTGGTTGATCGGCGGCATCCACGCCAGCCGGGTGCGGAAGCTCGCTGCACCCACGACGGCGCCGGTGTTCGATCCGCTGACGCGGCCGCTGCCGGGTGAGATCGAAGGCGCGGGCGCCGGCTGGTTCCCCGTGTCAGGGCAGATCGCACGATGGTGGACCGGTGCCCAGTGGAGTCCGTACATCGCGCAGAAGTTCGGGGTGCGGCCGACCCACTACGGGTCGCGCGCCTACCGGAACTCGATGATCCTCGGGTGGGTGCTCGTCGGGCTCGGCGTGCTGGCAACACTTCTCGGCGTCGTCTTCGTGGGCGCGGTCGGCTGGGCGGCAGCGGTGAT
Source organism: Microbacterium zouquanmingi (assembly GCF_052266695.1). Taxonomy (NCBI): domain Bacteria; kingdom Bacillati; phylum Actinomycetota; class Actinomycetes; order Micrococcales; family Microbacteriaceae; genus Microbacterium; species Microbacterium zouquanmingi. The sequence continues at coordinate 155,283 of NZ_JBQPQZ010000006.1, read as the reverse complement.
CATCATCCCTGCGGTGGTCTTCGCCTTCGTCGGTGGCGTGGTGCTGCTGATGGTCTACATCCGCCGCTACACGTTGATTCTGCCGACGCAGGCCCCGCCGCTGCGCTGAGTTCCGCCGTTGCGCTCTGTCGCTGCCGGGGCGCTGTCGCCGCTGTCCTGCCGTCGTTGCCCCGCGCGCGCATAACTCCTGAGAAACTGGCCGAGTTGCCCGCAGAGTGACCGGGATTCCGGGGATCCGGCAAAAAGTTCAGGAGTTGTGCAACGGGGCGGCTGGGGCTGATTCCTTCTGCACCGTCGAGCAGGCTCAGGAGTTATCCACGGAACGTGGGTTCGCGGCGGCGGCGTCCGCCGCATTGCGGGCACGATTCGGTGGATGATCAAGAACAAGACAGCTGCACTCCGCTCCGAGCTCTATGCGCAGATGGTGTTCTCGCGTGCTGACCTGCTGCAAGGCGGCGCGAGTGGGCACGAGATCACGCGTGCCGTGAACGCAGGGCTGCTCCTTCGGCTACGGCGAGATCATTATGCGCATCCGGACATTGACCCAGACGTTGCGGAAGCAGTGCGGGTGGGCGGGCGTCTGGCGTGCGTCACGCTTTTGCAGAAGCTCGGCGTCTTCGTCTTGAACGCAGCCTGTCTGCACATCTTTATCGCCCCGGACACGTCGCGTATTCGTGCTCCTCGGTTGAGATCCACGGTGCTGCATTGGTCCCGCCGCTCGCAGCGCGGTAAATCGAGACATGTCGTCTCGCTCAGGGATGCCGTCCTTCAGGCGACCCTCTGCCAGGACCCGCGCGCCGCCATCGCCACTCTCGACAGTCTCCTGCATCTGCGTCTGGCAACCAGGACGCAGCTCATCGGCTTGTTCGAGCTGCTCCCGGTGCGGCTGCAGCCGATCCTGAGTCTGGTCGACGGCACGGCCGAGTCTGGTCCAGAGACGTATATGAGGCTGATTCTTCGCACGCTCGGAGTGCGCTTCGAGACGCAGGTGGTGATCCCAGGCGTTGGGCGGGTGGACTTCGTCATCGAAGGATGGCTGATCATCGAGTGCGACAGCAAAGAATTCCATGAGGGGTGGAACAAGCAGGTCGAGGATCGGCGCCGTGACATCGCCGCCGCGGGACTCGGCTACACGACGATCCGACCCATCGCATCTGACATCTTGTACGACTCACCGAGTGTTCGGCAGAAGATCTCAGACGTCCTGGAGGCTTTCGCGCAGCCAGCGCGTCGCCGCCGCGTTGCATAACTCCTGAGAAGCTGGTTCAAACGGAGAGGACCCGGCCGGAAACATGCGGAACTGGCAAAAAGTTCAGGAGTTATGCAGCGAGAAGCGGGCAACAAGGGAGAGCCGGGGCAGGGAGAGCCGCGTCAGAGCGAGCCGCGGAACTCCGTGATCAGGTCGGCGGCGAGCTCGGCGTCGCTGATCAGCGTGCCGTGGCCGTGGTCGGGGATCTCCTTCAGATCGGCCGGTCCCGGCACGAGGGAGACGATCTCACGGCACCACGACACCGGCGCCAGGGGATCGCGTTCGCCGCGCAGCACGAGCACGGGGCACTTCACCTGCGCATACGCCTTCTCGGGTTCGTGCACCACGGTCGCACGGATCTTCCTGATCAGGTGCGGGCCGCCGCGCAGATATTCGCGCGCGCCGCGCCACAGCACGATCGGACGCTCGCCGATCAGGTCGCGCAACAGGTAGGTCGCCTGCTCCCGCACGCTGCGTGAAGCGCTGTTCACAGTCGGGCCAGCCAGGACGAGTCCGGCGATGAGGGACGGATGCCGCGCAGCGAGCTCCGCACCGATCTGACTGCCCATGGAGTGGCCGATGATGACGGCATCCGAGACGCTGATGCTGCGCAGGAACGCCGCAATGAGGTCCGCGTGCCGGGCCATCGTCAGCGTTCGATCCGGCTCCGGCGCTTCACCGAAGCCGGGCAGATCGAGCGCGATGATGCGCCCAGGAAGGCGTTCGATGAAGTCGAGGTAGACGCTGCGGCCCATGCCGATGCCGTGCAGCAGTACATACGGGTGCTCGCCGGTTCCGAAGTCCTCTGCGACGAGCGTCGCCCCGCCGTGCTCGAACTCGACGATGGATGCGGGAACACCCTCAGGAGCAAGCAGACGTTCTGGCACCATACGACCCTAACGCGTCACGCCACGACTGAGAGGTCAGAGCACGGCCGAGAGGAAGTCCCTGGTCCGTTGCTCCTGCGGGTTGCTGAACATCTCTTGCGGCGACCCCTCTTCGACGACTCGGCCGCTGTCGAACATCAGCACCCGGTTCGACACGTCACGCGCGAACTGCATCTCGTGGGTCACGATCAGCATCGTCACATCGGTCTCACGGGCGACGTCGCGCAGGATGTTCAGCACTTCGCCGACGACCTCGGGGTCCAGCGCGCTGGTGACCTCGTCGAGCAGGAGGATCTCGGGTTCCATGGCGAGAGCCCGCGCGATCGCCACGCGCTGCTGCTGTCCGCCGGAGAGCTGAGTCGGGTGCGCGTTCTCCTTATCGGGGAGCCCCACCTTCTCGAGCAGCGCACGGCCCCGCGCCAGAGCATCCTGCTTCGACATTCCGAGCACGTGCACCGGGGCCTCGATGATGTTCTCGATCACCGTCATGTTCGGGAAGAGATTGAACTGCTGGAACACCATTCCGATCCGCTTGCGCATCTCGTTCTTGTGCTTCTCCTTCAGCTCGACCCGCTTGCCATCCTTCTCATAGTGAGTCAGCGGCTTGCCGTCGATGTAGACGTACCCGGCGTTGGCCTCTTCCAGCGTCATGACCAGACGCAGGATCGTCGTCTTGCCCGATCCGCTCGGCCCGATCAGGGTCACGCGGTCCCCCTTGCGCACGGTGAAGTCGAGATCGTGCAGCACGACGTGATCGCCGAAGCGCTTCTCGACCTTGTCGAAGCGGATGGCGGGGACGTCGCCGTCGTCCAGTGTGATGGCACCGGTGTGGGTATCAGGATTTGTGGGCAAGGCGCTTCTCCAATCGACCGATCAGCAGGGAGGTGGGGTAACTCGCGGCTAGGAACAAGAGGCCGGCGAGAGTGATCGCTTCGACGTAGCGGAAGTGTTCGCCACCGTAGAGCTGCGCGGTCTTCACCATGTCGGCGACGAAGATGACCGACACGAACGGCGTCTCCTTGAACATGGAGATCACGTAGTTGCCTAGGGATGGGACCGTCGCCCGTACCGCCTGTGGGATGACCACCGCGGTCCACGTGCGACGGCGCGACATCGACAGGGCCGTCGTAGCCTCCCACTGTCCGGGGGCGATCGAGTCGATCCCCGCGCGGTATACCTCGGCCATATACGTGGCGTAATGGATGCCGAAGATCGCAATGCCGATGATGATCGGCGGGATGTCGACGCCGAGCGCGAGCAGTCCGTAGAGGCCGAACAGCAGCTGCACCACGATCGGTGTCATCCGGATGAAGTTCATCACGAAGGTCACGATGGCGGCGACTGGTCGAGGAGCGCTGCGGCGGACCAGAGCGATGAGCAGCCCGAGGACAGCCGCGATCGCGCTGCTGACGACGGTGATCACCAGAGTGACGGTGAGGAAGCTCCAGAGCATGTCGGGCAGCGCGCCCCAGACGTGGTCCCAGTTCCAGGGGAAGGAATCGTCGGACATCACACGCTCCCCTCTGGTTTGGCGATGGCCTCGGGCTCGGCGACGGTCTCAGGGGCGGCGACCGTTTCGCGCCACCGAGTGCTCTGGCCGAGCCGGTGCTTGGCGCGCGCTTCGAGCGCGTTCATGATGAGCGAGAGAAGATAGGCGATGACGAAGTAGATGATGAGCCCGAGCGTGTAGGCGAAGAAGACGTCAGTGTTGATGCGCAGCTTGTTCAGCTCGGCGGTGAGGTCGACGATCGTGATCAGATAGACGACCGCAGTGCCCTTCAGAAGCTGGATGAGCAGGTTGTTCAGCGACGGGATCATCAGTGCCCATGCCTGGGGGAAGATCACTCGCCACATGCGCTGCGTGCGCGACAGGCTCAGCGCCGTCGTCGCCTCCCACTGCCCGGCTGGCACGGAGTTGATCGATCCGCGCACGACTTCGGCGCCGTAGGCGCCGTAGTTCAGACCGAGTGCCAGGATTCCGGTGAACACCGGCGGCAGCTCGAGGTTGAACGGGGGGAGGGGCAGCACGAAGAAGAAGAAAAACAGCTGAACGAGCAGCGACGTGCCGCGGAAGAACTCGATCACCACGCGGGCGAACCCGCGCAGCAGGATGTTGTCGAACCGGGCGAGCAGCCCGAGTCCGATAGCGATGATGAACGCCAGCAGGGCGCCGCCCACGGTCAGCTCGAGGGTTATGAGAAGCCCGTCGAGGATCTGAGGCAGCGCCCGCTGGAGCGCTTCGAGATTGTCAGTCACCGAGAGGGATGGACTCAGCCGAGTTCGCCAGCGCAGAGCTGCTCGGTGGTCAGATCTGCCGGCGGCAGGTTCTCCGCAGTGAATCCGAACGGCTCGACGAGGTCGAGGTACGACTGCTCGTCACCGGTGATCTTGGCGAGTTCCTCGTTGTAGGCCTTCAGAAGCGCGGTGTCGTCCTGACGGAACACCGTGGCACCGGCGCCGATCTGCTCGACACCGTCGATCACCTGCACGAAGGCTTCGGTGGTCTCGAGGTCGTCCATGTCCTCGGTCATCCAGTTCAGCGACACCGCGGTCAGGGCGAAGGCGTCGGCAAGGCCTGCCTGTACGGCCTCAAGGCCCGCGCTGGCAGAATCGACCTGCACCGTGTTCGTGATGCCGAGGTCCTTGGCGTAACCGTCTTCGATGGCTCCGGATTGCACGGCGAGCTTGATGTCGCCCGCTGCTGCGACGGAGTCGAGATCGCTGAGGTCCTTCGGGTTGCCCTTGGGCACGGCGAGCGTCGTGGTGTACATGATCTCGGGGTCGCTGAACGCTGCTTCGGCGCAGCGGTCGGGGAGGATCGACATGCCTGCGCTGATGACGTCCCAACGGCCCGCATTCAGTCCGGGGATCAGGTTGTCCCAGGCGACCTCTTCGACCTCGATGTTGTCGATGCCGAGATTCTTGAAGATCTGCTCGTGCATCGCGATCGTCGCGCCGGTGGGCTCGCCGTCTTCGACCCAGGAGTACGGCTGCTCTGAGGCGACGGCGAGCGTGATCGTGCCCTCCTCCTGTGCCTTCTCGAGCGTGCTCATCCCCTCGGTGTCATCGGAAGCGCAACCGGCGAGCAGGCCGAGAGCGAGGGTTCCGATCGCCGCTGCGGCGATGTTGGTTCGTAGCGTTCTCTTCGTCATGGTGCCCCAGACTAAAGAATCTGTCGGCATATGTACAGTCAGACGCGCAGATTGTCGACACGTATACAAAAATGTGATCTTCGGGCAGACTGAGTTGCCGAGTCGGCTTCGCTTCTGACCGCGGAGGATCGACAATGAGATGTTCGCTGTTTCACGCACGGCAAGACGGCAACGGTCGAAAGGGATATCCATGGCCTCACACACACCTCGCGCGGTGACGCCGATCTCGATGGTGCGCGTCGCGCGCCCCTCAACGGTCGATCTGATCACCGCGGAGCTGCGCAAGGCGATCTTCACCGGCGCGCTCCCGGTAGGAAGCCCCATCGGCGAGGTCGAGATGTCCTCCCAGCTCGGCGTCAGCCGCAGCCCGCTTCGGGAGTCGACACAGCGGCTGGTGCAGGAAGGCCTGCTGACAGCATCCCCGGGGCGAGGTATGCGCGTCAGCGTGATCCGTCCCGACGATGTCGCCGACGTCTACGACGCCAGGCTCGCGATCGAAGCACAAGCCGCACGGCTCATCATCAAGGCGGGTGCGGCTTCGGTGCTCGACGCACTCGAGGCCGCGTATGCGCACCTCGTCGAGCTCAGCGACGGCGACGACGCCATCGCCATCGGTGACGCCGACCTCGAATTCCACCGCCTGCTCGTCGACTCCGCTGGAAGCCGTCGCCTCTCGCACTACATGGCGACCCTCGTCATCGAGATGCGCATCGCCAGCTTCAGCGACCCGAACGGCTACGCCGTGCGGCGCTCGATCTCCGAAACATACCGCAGGCTTCTCGACGCGCTCGCCGCAAGTGACGCGGCTGCCGCTTTCGCAGCGCTTGAGCAGCAGTTCGCCGAGGCGGTCGCGCGACTCACCGGCAAGGACGAGAGCGTCGAGACGGTCGAGCGCGTGGTGACCGATGTGATCCCGACCATCACGCCGATCGAGATCACCGAAGAAGTCTGAGCTCTATTCCGCGGGCGTCAGCACCAGAGTGTCGACAGCAGCCTTGTCGACGGCATCCGGGCTGAAGGCCCATACCGTCTGGATGCCGGCGGCCCAGTCCTCGGTCTGATCGACGTAGTGCTGGTGGAACGCATGACCGGATGCTCCGGTGAGGTGGTTCCACGAGGATTCGTCGAAATCGGCGAGGTCGATGATCATGCGCATCGACGGCACGGTCGTCGTGGCGTAGGACTCGCCGATGCTCCACCCGGTGGCATTGACGACGGATGCTCCGCCGCCGACCGGGTACGGTCCGCGGTTGAACAGCGCCTCGATCGGTGCGATTCCAGAGGAGCCGAGCGTGTCACTGGTGAGCGTGATGGCATGCAGGTCGCCCCAATTCCACCGGGAGACGACATTGCCCTGCAGCGAGACGAGCTCATCGTAGGCCTGCTCGGCAGAGAGTGTGAGCATCTCATCCATGCCGTTCACGTCAATCTGCTCATTCGTCCAGAGCGGGTCGCTCGGATCGTCGAGCAGTGCGTCCATGACAGTGAACAGGCGGCTCTGGCTTCCGTACGGGAGCGGCTTCTCGCGGTTCGCGAAGACATTCATCACGAGGTTCGACCAGAGCACGTTCGCGTAGGCGGCGGCTGCGGAGTCGGCGTTGTTCTGCGCGTCCCAGGTGCGAAGAAGCGCGACGGCCTCCTTCGGGCCGTCGCCTGCGACCGTGACGTCGGCCATGACCGTCGCCAGCTTCTTGCCCACCCACATCTGGTTGTCGTTCTGGATATCACGCATGTCCTGCGCGGTGATGGGGCTGGCGGCAGCGGTGCGCTCGATGAGGTAGGCGATGCGAGCGGCACGATAGCCGTAGTCCCAGTCGCGCGAGAGGAAGTAGTCGTAGTCGTCCGTCACGATGGCGTTGTTCGCCGTGACGATGTAGCCCGACGACGGGTTATACGAGACGGGGAGTTCTTCGAACGGGATGTACCCCGTCCAGTCGTAGGCGCTGTCCCAGCCAGGCTGCGGCAGCCAGCCGTCGCCGGCGCCGCGGATCGGCAGCCGGCCAGGGGCCTGGTAGCCGATGTTGCCATCGATGTCGGCGTAGATGAGGTTCTGCGCGGGGACATCGAACTGGGATGCCGCGGCGCGGAAGTCCTCGAAACTCTGCGCCGTATCGAGCGCGAAGATCGCCGTTGCGGTCTTCCCCGGATCGAGCGCGGTCCAGCGCAGCGACACGGCGTACTCGCCCGTCATGGCAGCTGCGGCATCGGTCTCACCCTGCACGAGCGCATCGCCCTCTGCCCAGACGTCACCGTCGGCGAGCGCGGTGAAGTCGTCGGTGAGCCCCGAGATGATCGGGCCGTGCGCGGTGGAACGGATCGTCAGATCGATGTCTTGGCCACCCGCGACCTTCACGGTCTCTTCGCGCACGTCCAGTGGCACGAGCGCGCCGTCGCGCCAGTACGAGTCGCCGTCGATCTTCTCGATGTAGAGATCTGCGACGTCAGTGGTGAGGTTCGTGAAACCCCACGCGACCGTGCCGTTGTGGCCGATCACGACTCCGGGCAGGCCCGAGAACGAGAACCCGCCCACGTCGAACGGGCATTCGGCTGACACGGTCGAACAGCGCAGCTGCACCTGATACCAGACGCTCGGCAACGCCGCCCCGAGGTGCGGGTCATTGGCCAGCAGCGGCATCCCGCTCTCGGTGAGCTTGCCCGAGACGACCCAGGAGTTCGAGCCGATGCCCTCACCGGCATCGCCGACCAGCAGTCCCGCAGCTTCAATGACGCTGTCGGCCTCGGTCCACTCGATGGTCGTGATGGCGTTCTGGACCTCGGAGTCGCCGTTTGTGGTGAACGAGGCCGGCGCGGTATCTGTATCGGACTCGGGGGGAGCGACCGTGGACATCTTCGGCACGATCACCGGGTTCTCATCGAACGGATACGCAGGATAGAGCTTCTCGAGCAGCGCGAGGGTGTCGTCAGGAGTATCGGCGTCACCGGTCTCTGCGGCGAGCAGCGCTCGCTCGGTCTCCGACTCGACGTTGGTGCGCAGGTCCCAGGCCATGGCCTTCAGCCACGCCACCGAATCGGCGGGCACCCAAGGCTCGATCTCGTAGTCAGGGTTCTGTATTCCGAGGACGGCATATTCCAGCGAGACCTGTGCACCGTCGTGCCCTGACAGGTAGGCGTTCACACCGTCGGCGTAGGCCTCGTAGTACGACAGGGTCGTCTCATCGAGTGCGTCGACCTCCTGCTCTGCCACGTCGCGCCAGCCGAGAGTGCGCAGGAACATATCGGTGCCGGCCTGCGATTCGCCGAACATCTCCGAGACGCGGCCGCTGGTGACGTGGCGGCGGAAGTCCATCTCGAAGAACCGGTCCTGCGCGTGCACATACCCCTGGGCGTAGAAGAGATCGTCAGTGGAGTCGGCGGTGATCGTCGGGACGCCCAGCGCATCGCGCTGCACCGTGACCTCGGATTGCAGCCCGGTGAGCTTGAGCTCACCGGAGGTCTGCGGGAAGGAGCGCTGGATCGTCCACACGACGAAGAACGCGACCGCAACGGCGACGACGATGAGAGCCGCAACGACGATGAAGGCGATGCGGCCGATCTTCGCGCCGAGGCGCCGGGGTGCGGGGGGCTGAGGTGCAGTCGTCATTGAAGCTCTTTCAGGGTCACCAGTGAGATTCAGTCCCACTGAACCTCGGAGCGCGTTTCGGGTGCGCGCTCTGGAAGCCTAACCGATCAGAGTCGAATGACGTTCGCGTTCAGTCCGTGCCGGAGTCGAAAGCCGCGCCTTCGGATGCGGCATCCACAGCGTCCGCGAGGGCTTCATCCTCGGCATCCGAGGTTGCGCATCGTGAGCTGGCCGACTCGCGCAGCATGAGCGACTGCGGCTCGAGCCAGCGGCCCTCGTACATGAGGCGATCGAGGCGGCGACCCTGCTCGTGGTAGGTAGCGAAGGTGGGTGGTGGTTCGGGTGGGTAGGTACGCAGTAATCGTCCCCGAACCCGTAGCGCTTACCAGTCCGCGACCGAGCCGTCTGCGCGGAAGAGCTGCGGCATCTCGATCGTCATTTCCGGATGAGCGGCGCAGAGCTCGAGATCCAGCTCGACGCCCCAGCCGGGCCCGGTCGGTACCGGTAGGAAGCCATCCTCCACCTTGAGCGGCTCGGTGATGATCTCATCACGCCAGTCATTGAGGAACAGGCGCTCCTGGATCAGAAAGTTTGGCAGGAGGGCGTCGAGATGGAGCGAAGCCACGGTTACGAGAGGACTCATCGGCGCATGCGGGGCGGCCCAGGCGCCGAACGAATCGGCGAGCGCCGCGATGTCCCGTGCTTCAGAGAGTCCGTGGCAGTGCGCGAGGTCGGGCTGGACGACCGCGAGGGCATCCTGCTGCAGGTAGGGCAGCACTTCCTCCTTGGATGAGAGCCGTTCGCCCGCGGCGAGCGGCATCGACGCCACGCGCGCCACACGTCTCATATCGTTGACTCGGTGGGGCTGGACGGGCTCCTCGAAGAACAGGAGGCCGAGGTCGCTCATCGCCTCAGCCAGCTGGATCGCCAAATCCGGGTCGTAACGACCGTGACCGTCGAACATCAGCGGAGCCTCCGGCCCCACCGCATCCCGGATCGCCTCGCCGATCGTGACGACTTGACGCACGAGCTCGAGATCGCGCAGCGGCCAGCCAGTGACGGCGACGCTGAACTTGAACGCGCGGTAGCCGTGGTCTTGTGCCGCCAGCGCGCGGTCGGCGACCTCGGAAGGATCGGTGGATCCGCCGGACCATCCGTTCGCGTACACGCGCACCCGGTCGCGGACGGCGCCGCCGAGCAGGGCGTGCACCGGCATGCCGGCGTGCTTGCCGGCGATGTCCCACAGCGCCAGCTCGATACCGGCGATCGCACTGCCCTTGACCACGCCGCCGGTCCAGAACTTCTGGCGACGCAGCCGGAGGGTGAGGTCGTTGATTCGAAGAGGATCCTGGCCGATGACAAGCGCCCGGAGGTCTTCAAGAACACCGCGCACCGAGCTGTCGTGACCTTCCAGGGTCGCCTCGCCGAGACCCGTGATGCCCTCGTCTGTGTCGACGAGGACGAAGAGGTAGTTGCGGTTGGAGAGCTTGCCGGTGCCGGGCGTCGGTGCGCCGACGACGAGCGTGCGGATGTCGGTGATCTTCATCGGTGTCAGTCCTGACCTTGTAGGGGAGTGCGGCTCACTCTTGGGCGGAGATCGTGCGGCCACCGTCGACGACGAGCGTCTGTCCGGTGATGTACGAGGCGCGATCGGAGAGAAGGAACGTGATCGCCTCGGCGGCCTCATCCGGCCTGCCGATCCGACGAAGCGGCACCCTGTTCGCCACCCGATCGCGGAACGCCTGATCGCGCCGATCCCAGATAGCCGTGAGGATCGCGCCGGGCGCGACCGCGTTGACACGCGTCCCGGGTGCGAAGTCGACGGCGAGCTGACGGACGAGCGCTGTGAGTGCTCCCTTGGCGGCGGAGTAGACGGGGAAGCCGCTGAATCCGACGAGTCCGTGGATGGATGTCGTGAACACGACCGACGTGCCGTCGCTGAACGTCGGCGCCAGCGCGCGGAACCCGAGCACCGCACTATCCAGGGTGTACGACAGGCCTTCTCGCCAGACGTCCAGAGGCACTTCGTCGAGCCGGCCGGGTTCGTTACGGCCGACGTTGAACAGGCATCCGTCCAGCGTCTCCCAGGTGTCGTGGATCTTCGTAGCGACTGTCGTCCACTGCTCGGGCGAGGTGGCATCGAGCGTCGACGTGCGCAGGCGATCGCCCGCCTGATGGAAGTCGCTCAGTCTGCCGAGGCCGTCGGAGGAGATGTCGACCGCCCACACGTGCGCGCCGCGGGCCAGGAGGAGCTCGACCGTGGCGCGGCCGATCCCCGACGCGGCGCCGGTCACCACGAAGCGGCGCAGCATGAGTTCAACGGACAACGGAGGCCGCCGCAAGTGTGGCTCGGAAGACGAGCTGCGGCCGGGCGTCGATGGTGACGTTCCGGGTGATGTCATCCTCGATCTGCGCGATGAGCGCATCGCTGGCGGCGGCTCCCATCTCGTAGAGCGGGGTGCGCACCGTGGTCAGTGGGGGCGAGACGAATGCCGCGACGGGCATGTCGTCGTTCGCGATGATGGACAGATCCTCGGGCACGCGTACGCCGTGGGCGACGGCCCACCGGAGGGCGCCGATGCCCTGTGCCAGCGATGTCGCGAAGACGGCCGTGACGCCGTGCGCGAGAAGCTCGGGAAGGGCGCGGTAGCCGCCCTCCTCGGTGAAGTCGCTCGACACTGTCTCTAGGTGGGTGTCGCCGCGGTCCATGAGCTGCTGCATGGTCTGGGCACGCACATCGCTCGGCGCGATTCCTGGCGGGCCTGCGATGTGCCCAATACGACGATGCCCGTGCTCCTGGAGCGCCTGGACGGCGACCCGGCTGGCGGCTGCGAAGTCGTAGACAACGTTACGCGTCGATCCGGCGACCGACCGGTTCACGAACACGTGTCGGACGCCTCCGGAAGCGAGGCGTCCGGCCAGGGCGTCGCGACCGGAGGACGATCCGACGATGATGCCGTCGACGCGACCACCGTGGGCGAGAGAGAGCGCCCGGTCGGCGAGGTCTGCCCCGCCGAAGTCCTCGATGAGCAGAGTGAGGTAGCCGCGCTCCATGGCGCGTGCGTTGGCGCCTCGCGCGATCGTGGCGTTGCTGGGATTGTCCATCGATGGCGAAAGCATCAGGAGAGCTCTCGTGGGCACCCCGGCGAGAGCACGCGCGCCGCTATGAGGCACGTACCCGAGAGCGGTGGCAGCGGCGAGCACCGACGCACGTGTCTCGGGCTTGATCGAGAAGTTCGGATCGGAGTTCAGTACGCGGGACGCCGTGGCCTTGGAGACCCGTGCTTCACGGGCGACGTCGATGAGGCGCGCACGCTCTGCAGTCATTGTGACCATCCCTCTGTGCATTGACATGTCATTGGTCCGACTGTACTGTAAGCAAAAGTTCTAAGCAACCGGTTTACTGAACCGGTATCACACGCGTTCTACTCACAGAGGAGTTGCAATGAAGCACAGGAGAAGCGTTCTTATCATCGGCGCGGGTGTCGCAGCGGCGTCGCTGCTCGGGCTGGCAGCCTGCTCGTCTCAAGACGACACACCCGGTACGGAGGGCGGGGGCAAAGTCGTCCTCTCGGTCGCCGGATGGAAGGGCGGTGAGTCCGAGCCCGCCAACATGGAGGCCATCAACGATCTCTTCGCCGAGGAGCACCCTGAGATCGAGCTGAAGTTCGAAGTCGTGCCGCCGAACGACGCCTACGTGCAGGCACTGTCGCCCCAGTTCCTCGCCGGTGACGCGCCGGATGTGATCATGACCGACGCTCCCAAGATGGCGACGTGGGCCGATTCGGGCTACCTCGAGGCGCTCGACGATGAGGAGTGGGTCGCCGACATCGTTCCCGGGTTGCGGACCTTCACCGAGTTCGACGACATCACCTACGGATTCCCCATGGAACAGATCGGCATTGGGCTGTTCGCGAACATGGACATCCTCGCCGAGGCGGGCATCACCGAGGTGCCGACCAACGCAACCGAGTTCACGACCGCACTCGAAGCCCTCCAAGCCGCAGGCCTTCCCGGCCTCGCGCTCCCGAACAAATCCGGCTGGACCGGACGCATGCTGCTCACCGCTGCGGCGGCAAGCGACGTATACCCCGGCTCGGACGACCTCGACACCGACATCCGAAACGGCGATGCGAAACTCGCCGGTGAGTGGGATGCGTCGCTCGACAGCCTGATCGCTCTCGAGGACGACGGGTTCATCGACTGGAGTGCACAGCTCGGCGTGGACGAGTTCACCCAGGGCCGTCCGGACTTCATCGCTGGCAAGTCGTCGTTCTGGTTCCAGGGTGCCTGGAACCTTCAGGGCATCATCGATGAGGGCGTCAACGTGCAGTTCGCTCCGTGGCCCGGCGCCACCGCCGGCGATAGCTACGGTCTCCTCTTCCCGGGCACGATGTGGTCGATCAACGCCGCGTCCGAGGTGAAGGATGCCGCACGCACGTACCTCGAGTTCTGGAACGACCCCGAAGTGCTGGGGTTGTTCCTCGATGCAGAGAACGCGTTCACCACCTTCGAGGACGGAGTCTCGCCGGACAAGCCGCAACTCGCGGCGTTCTCGGCCGCCGTCGAGGAGGGGAACGTCGCCTACACGCCGGTGAACTCGTGGATGGTCGGTGATGCGCTGACCGCCGTGAACACGAGCGTGCAGTCGCGGATGCTGGGTGACCTCACCACCGAAGCCGCTCTGACCTCCATCGACGAGGCAATCGCTCGCCTTCGATGACTCGCGTCGGGGGCTGTCGGTACGGTGCCGGCGGCCCCCGCCATACACGCTTCCCAACCCTCCGGAGAAGAACGACCCATGCACACCAGAAGATTCCCGGCCGCATCGACGGCGCTCTTGCCGGCGCTGGCGATCTATGCGGTGTTCATCCTGCTCCCGCTGGTGCAGGGTCTCTACCTGAGCTTCACCGACAGCAATGGCGGACCCCGGGCCAACTTCGTCGGGCTCGACAACTATGCGTACGCGCTCGCGCATCCGGATGCCGGACGTGCTATATGGAATACCCTCATCTACACGGTCTTCGTCGTCGTGGTTCAGAACGGGCTGGGACTTGTGCTCGCGAGAGCGCTGAGTACCCGGTCGCCTCGGGTGCGGACGGCACTGAGCCTCGCACTGCTGTGCCCGACTCTCATCTCACCAGTGATGGCGGCATTCATCTGGTCGTACCTGTACCGCCCGGACGGAGCGATCAACTCCTTCCTCGGCTCGATCGGACTGGATGCGCTGCAGCAAGTCTGGCTCGGTGACCCTGCCACCGCCCTGATCGCCGTGGGCGTGGTGAACGTCTGGATGTTCACGGGCTACTCCACGGCAATCTTCCTCGCCGGCTTCCTCGGCATGCCGAAGGACATCCTCGAGGCGGCGTCGATCGATGGTGCCACCGGCTTCCAGCGCTTCTTCCGGATCGAATGGCCGTTGCTCGCCCCCGCCCTCACCGTAAACATCACGCTCTCGCTGATCGGCTGCCTGCGGGTCTTCGAGTTCCCTTTGGTCATGACCAACGGCGGGCCTGCCGGATCTACCCAGACGCTCACACTGCTCATCTACCGCAACGTGTTCGGTGACGGAGACTTCGCCTACGGGATCACTCTCGCAGTCGTGCTCCTCGTGCTCATCATCGTCGTCGCCGGTGGCGTGAACGCCATGCTGCGCCGGCGCGAGCAGAACATCTAGGAGAGAAACGATGTCCGCAAACTCCGTCGCCCTCGCGCGCCGCGTCCGCCAGGGCGCTGGCACCCTCATCCTGGTCCTCGTGACCTTCGGGTTCCTCTGGCCATTTCTCTTCGCCGTTGTCACATCGTTCCGGCCCACGTCGGACGTCTACAACGACCCACTGGGAATACCCACGCGGCTCACGCTGGACAACTTCATCTCCGCCGCGGTCGAGCTCAACTATGTCCAGAGCGTGTTCAACACGGTGCTCATCCTCGTCTGCACCTGCGTGCTGTTGGTTCTATTCGGGGCGCTCGCGAGCCACCCACTCGCTCGACTGACCCGCAGCTGGACGCCGTGGGTCTACCGGCTCTTCATCCTCGGGACGAGCCTGCCGATCTTCGTCACCCTCGCTCCGCTGTATCTGCTGATGCGCGACATCGGGCTGTTGAACACGCAACTCGGTGTGATCCTCATCTACACGGCGACGTATCTGCCGATCACGATCTTCTTCTACACGAGCTTCATCCGAGGGATCCCCGCCGAGCTGGAAGAGGCGGCGGCGATCGACGGGGCCGGGTTCCTGCGCACCTTCCTGCTCATCGTGATGCCGCTGCTCAGGCCGATCACCGGCACGCTGCTGATCTACGTTTCGTTGCACATCTGGAACGACCTCGTCGTCCCTCTGGTCTTCCTGAGGGACCCGAACTTGCGCACAGTGATGGTCAATGCTTACGCGCTGGTCAATCCGAATACCGTGGAGCCGACGATGCTGTTCCCGGCTGCCGTGCTGGGCGTGCTCCCGCTGCTTATCGTCTTCGCCATCCTCCAGCGTCAGGTCGTCGAGGGCATCACGGCAGGGGCGGTGAAGTCATGACGCACGTCCGCGAGGTGCTGCACCAAGCGAAAATCATGGGTATTGTCCGCGAGACGGACGCGTCAGTCGGCCTGGCGCTCGCGGGCGCCGCGCTCGAAGCTGGACTCGCGGCAATCGAGGTATCATTCACGACGCCGGATGCCGCGGGCATCATGAGTGTCCTACGTCGCCAGTATCCGCAGGCCTCCATTGGTGCCGGAACCATCACGACTCCGGCCGCGGCGCGGACCGCAGCCGAGGCTGGGGCGCAGTTCATGGTCTCGCAGGGACTCGACGGGAGCACACTCCGAGCCGCCCGCGAGGCGGGCGTTCCGTTCTTCCCCGGTGTGCTGACCCCTACGGAGTTGATCGCCGCACTTTCCGAGGGCGCGACCGCGGTCAAGATCTTTCCGCTCGCCGCTATGGGACCGTCGTACCTCCGGGACCTCCGAGGGCCCTTCCCCGATGTCGAAATGATCGCCGTCGGTGGAATGGACCTCAGCAGATCAAAGCGGGCGTTGCAGGATGGAGCCTGCTGCGTCGGTATCGGATCGCCGCTGTTCGGCGCTCCGTCCGCATTGCGTCGTGGCGGTGCCGAGCACCTCGCTCTCGTGCAGGCTGCTGTGCAGGAGTATCTCGCCCTGGACCTGTCATGAGGGCGGGATCAGCGGGAGATGATTACGACGTCGTGACCGTCGGTGAGAGCCTCGGGGTCTTCGGAACCCTCGAGGCCGGCCGGCTCGGGAGCGGACGGGAGTTTGTGTTCCGGGTGGCCGGAGCCGAATCCAATTTCGCTATCGCGGTGCAGCGCCTCGGGCTGAAAGCGCAATGGGTCAGCGTCCTGGGAAACGATGATGTCGGCCAGGCTATCCGGCGAGAGCTTCGTGCTGAGGGGGTCGCGGTGAAGGCGGCGATCGACCTCGAAGCCGCCACCGCCAGCATGATCAAGGTACATCGTTCTGTGCATTCAATGACCGCCACATACTTTAGGAGCAATTCTGCGTTCGCCACCGCCACTCGTGAACGATTCGACGTCGACGACGTGCGGCGCGCGCGGTGCCTGCACTTCAGTGGAATCTCGATCGCCGTCAGCCCAGGAGCGACCGAGGCGATCGACGCGGCCATCGATGAAGCGCGGGAAGGAGGAGCCATGGTCTCGATGGATGTAAATCATCGCAGGGCCATCTGGTCCGACGACGAGACCGCCGGTGTACATCTCCGCGCGTTCGCGTCGCGCTGCGACGTGCTGTTCGCGAGCCCGGAGGAGGCAGCGCTCATCGTCGGACCAGGCACTCCGGAGCAGCAGGCGGAGGCGTTAAACGACCTCGGCATCGAGACAGTGGCGATCAAGCTCGGATCTCAAGGGGCGCTCTGCCGGCAGGACGGACGGGTCGAGTTTCGTCCCGCTCTGGACGTCACAGTCGTCGATGCCGTCGGCGCCGGCGACGCCTTCGCCGGGGGTTTCATCGCCGCGTATCTTCGCGATGCTGATATCGGAACGGCGCTGGAGTACGGCAATACGGTCGCGGCGTTCGCGATCACCGCGCGTGGGGATTGGGAGAACTTGCCGACACCGGATGAGTTTGACCTCATCCGGTGCACGGACATGGTCCGTTGACCGCGTTCAGTCCGTGCCGGAGTCGAAAGCCGCGCCTTCGGATGCGGCATCCACAGCGTCCGCGAGGGCTTCATCCTCGGCATCCGACGCGGTGATCTCGGATGCTTCGCCCGCAGTCACACGACCGACGAGCTCGCCCGTGGCGCCACCCACGAGGCCGAGGCTCGCGTACTGCTCGAGGCGCGAGCGCGAGTCGGCGATGTCGAGGTTGCGCATCGTCAGCTGACCGATGCGGTCGACCGGGCCGAAGGCCGCATCTCCCACGCGCTCCATCGAGAGCTTCTCCGGACCGTACGAGAGGTTCGGCGAGACGGTGTCGAGGATCGTCCAGTCGTCGCCGCGGCGGAGGCGGATCGTCACAGTGCCCGAGATCGTAAGCCCGACCCAGCGCTGGATCGACTCGCGCAGCATGAGCGACTGCGGCTCGAGCCAGCGTCCCTCGTACATGAGGCGCCCGAGGCGGCGGCCCTGCTCATGGTAGGTCGCGAGGGTGTCCTCGTTCAGGATGCCGTTGACGAGGCGCTCGTAGGCGATGAAGAGCAGCGCCATGGCCGGGGCTTCGTAGATGCCGCGCGACTTCGCCTCGATGATGCGGTTCTCGATCTGGTCGCTCATGCCGAGGCCGTGGCGTCCGCCGATCGTGTTCGCCTCGTTCACGAGCGCCACCGGGTCGGAGTACTCGACGCCGTTGATGGCGACGGGACGTCCGGCCTCGAAAGTGACCGTGACATCCTCGGTCTCGATCGCGACGGAGGGGTCCCAGAACTTCACGCCCATGATCGGGTCGACGGTCTCGAGCGAGACGTTGAGGTGCTCGAGGGTCTTCGCCTCGTGCGTGGCACCCCAGATGTTCGCGTCGGTCGAGTAGGCCTTCTCGGCGGCGTCGCGGTACGGGAAGCCGTGCTCGACGAGCCACTCGCTCATCTCCTGGCGGCCGCCGAGCTCGGTGACGAAGTCAGCGTCGAGCCAAGGCTTGTAGATGCGCAGGCGCGGGTTGGCGAGCAGACCGTAGCGGTAGAACCGCTCGATGTCGTTGCCCTTGTAGGTGGAGCCGTCACCCCAGATGTCGACGCCGTCTTCCTTCATGGCGCGAACGAGCATGGTGCCGGTGACGGCGCGGCCGAGGGGGGTGGTGTTGAAGTAGGTCTTGCCGCCAGAGCGGATGTGGAACGCACCGCACTGCAGGGCGACGAAGCCTTCTTCGACCAGGGCGGTCTTCGCGTCGATGATGCGGGCGATCTCGGCGCCGTACTCGAGCGCGCGGCCGGGGATCGACTCGATGTCGTCCTCGTCGGGCTGGCCGAGGTCACCGGTATAGGTGCAGGGGATCGCTCCCTTGTCGCGCATCCATGCGACAGCGACGGAGGTGTCAAGGCCTCCGGAGAAGGCGATGCCGACGCGCTCGCCGACGGGGAGTGACTGAAGGACCTTGGACATGGTGTCCAGTCTATCGGCGGGTGGCGTGTCGTCTGTTCTCCTCCGGTTCGAGTGGATGCTGAGGACGAACCGCCACTCAGTACCCCGGGTACTCCCGCATCCGCTCTTCGAACTCTTCGCGGTCAGCCTCGCTGAGCAGCTGAGGTGCGAGGAACGAGATCCGCAGACCCTCCAGGGGTTCACCGGTCTTTGCGCTGTCGGACTCGCGCTCCGCGCGCAGCTCACCGGCCGGGTCATTCGAGAGATCGAAGAGCACCGCGTAGAACCGCAGCGGATCGGGGTAGTTGTCGGTGTACCACTCCCAGGTGTGCTGCGTGTGCGCGTCCGCGGTGCCGTAGAACTTCTCGAGGATCGTGTCGTCGAGGCTCGAGGACGGTTCGTTGAACGAGTACATCCCGTAGAAGCCGCGCTCGACGAGCACGTCTTCGATCACGCGCATGATCTCGAGCTTGCGGTCGTGGTCCTGGACCGGCTCATTCGTCATCCACGGCACGGAGATGTACTGCACCAGCATCGACTCGCCGCCGTATCCGTTGCGTTCGGGGCGCAGGTCCTCTGGTCCGACTTGCGTCCACGTATACCCGAAGCGGTCGCTGAGGCGCTGGCGGATCTGGGCCGACGCGGCATCGCTCTCGGCGCGCACCTCTTCGAGCGAAGGCTGCGCGAGGACTTCGGCAGCCGACAGATCCTTGACGCCCGGATACGCCGCCGCGTGCCTCTGCTCCGCGGTCTGCTGGCCGCCGTAGCTTCCGGATGCCGAGGTCTGCAGCGCGCTCATCGCACCCACCGTCGCGACGTTCAGCAGCAGCATGATGACCAGAGCGGATGCTCCGAGCACCCGCCCGCGCGGCGAGCACAGTGCGGCGATGATCACTCCCACCACGACCAGTTGCAGCACCAGCATCGTGGCGCCGTAGAGCAGATCGGTGCCGCCGCCGAACAGCGTCGCCAGCAGAGTCAGCGCGAACAGAATGGCGGCGACGAGCGCGATCCACCCGACTGCGCCGGCGGACTGTTTCTCGGCCGTCGCCTCAGCGCTGTTGACGAGCGGGGCTGTCGGGAACAGCGGCGGCTGCGCGGTCGGGCGCCTGGCGCCCTGATATCCACCGGGTGGCGGAAGAGGAGGCGCGCCCTCGGCCCCAGCGATGTAGCGGGCCCGCTTCGGATCTACCATGGCTTGTCCGTCCCGCCGCCGGGGCCGTCTTCATCGCCCTGGTTCTGCTGCCGCTCCTCGGCGCCCTGTTCGAGCTTCTTCTGCAGTTCGTCGAGCTTGTCCTGGTTCGGCTGAGTCTGCTGCTGTTCATCTCCCCGGTCAGGGTTCTGCTGCTGATCGCTCTGCTGCTGCTTCTCCTGCAGGCGGTCCTGCAGCTCGCCGAGAGTGTCACTCATGCTGCGGTCAGGGTCCGGTGACTGCTGATCGGCCTCTTCGCTGTCGCACTCCTCCGGCGTCTCGGCGGTCACCTTCAGCGCCTCGCCGTACAGCTGCACGGAACCCGGGCCATCACCGTCCGCGCGCGCGGCATCGCCCTGGCGCTCGATCACGAGTGCGAGATTCACGCGCACGGCGCAGACCTCGAGACCGGATGCCAGGGGCAGCGCCTCCTCGAGCTTGCTGCGGGCGGCATCGAGCTCCTCCGCGCCCGCGAGGGCTGTGCCCAGGTTGTAGGGAGCCTTGTACGGCTCGAACCAGTTCAAGAACTCCTGACTCTGCGCGGCTGAGGTCGAGCCCGAGTAGTCGCCCACGACGTAGGTCGAAATCGCCTGGTGGGCGAAGCCGTACATGCTCAGCAGTTTGCCGACGAACAGCAGCGCGGCGAGGGTGAGCGGGAGCGTGCCGATCAGAACCCAGCGCCGGATGCGCCGACGACGCCGATTCGCCGCGAGAAGAGCGGCCGCGGCATCCGCCTGCCCTTCGACAGGCTCCGAGATCGTCGGGATCATGCGTCGCCCCCTCGAACAGCGAGTCCGCGCAGCTGCGTCACGAGCATCGTGGCGCGTGCGAGCTCCACTCCCAGCAGCACCACGATGAGCAGCGCGAACACCCAGTACAGCTCGATGACGTTGCCCACCGAACCGGACTCGGCGTAGTTCGTCGTCGTGGTCGGCGCCTCCGGCAGGTCGAGGGAGGATGTGGCATCCCGGAGCTGGAGCGGAACGCCCAACTCATCCGCGATCGCCTGCAGGTTCGCCTCATCGAGGACCGACATGGCCGGTGTGCCCTGGTACTCGATGTATTCGCCGGCATCGCTTCCGGTCCCTGAGCCTGTCGAGTCGGTCCCTGAGCTTGTCGAAGGGTCGCCGGAGGTGATCTTCATCGGGCCGCCCTCGCTCGTGCCGTAGCCGAGCACTTCACCGCCGTCGATGAAGTCCGCGCTACCGGCGAACGACTCCGGCTCGGTTGTCACGGTCTGCTCACCATCGCCGAGGTAGAACACCATGCGCGAGCGGTCAGGCGCCGACTCCGCCGCAGCGGCGAGCGTCTCTTCGAGCATCGTGCTCGCGATGCCGATCGAGCTACCGCGCGACTGCGATGTGACCTCGGGATGCAGGATCTCGAGCGAGGAGATCAGCGCTGTGGTGTCCGTCGTCAGCGGCAGCCGCTGCTCGGCGGACGCATCGAAGGTGATCAGCGCGAAGCGCGCCCCCGGATACTCGTCGACGATCGATTGCACATCGGCGCGCACGCCGCTAAGCCGCGGCTGGTCGCCGTCCCAGTCCTCCGCGACGATGCTCGCTGTGGTGTCGAGCACGATGACGATGTCGGTTTCGGTTGCCAGAGTCTGCACGGCACCGCCGGGAATACCGGGACGCAGCAGCATGAAGAAGCACGCCAGCAGCATCACCAGGCGCATCGTCCACATGACACGGTGTCCGCGCATCAGCATCCACACGGCGACGGCCGCGACCGGCGCGAACAGCAGGATCAGCAGGAAGATGTTGAGGACGGGCTGGAAGATCACAGGCGCACCCTCCACATCAACACGATGAATCCGAGGGCGAGCACGAACAGCACGGCGATCCACACGTTCGGGGTGTCGGTCCAGACCACTTGTGCCTGGCCGCGCAGCTCGGTGGCATCCTGCTCCTGCACGTCGGCGATGATGTCGGCGACGGTCGTCGTGTCGCGCAATCCGTAGGCTTCGCCGCCCGTCGCCTGGGCGGCGGCGACCAGCTCGTCGCTGATCTCGGTGTTCACTCCCTGCACGGGATTGAGAGCGAAGACGCGCACACCGGCGGAGGCTGCGTAGCTCGCAGCCTCCTCGAGCGAAACGATGGAGGCCCCGGCGAGCTCGTTGTCTGTGGCGAGGATGATCGAGCGGCTGCGTTCGTCGTCCTGGTGATCGAAGCGCATGGCACAGGATGCGAGGCCGTCGCCGATGAGCGAGGCGCCGGGGCCGTTGAGAGTGCCGACCCAGTGCTCGGGGATCTCCTCCATGTAATCGAAGCTCGAGCGGATGCTCTCGAGGTGCGTGCGGATGAACTCGTAGTCATCGGTCAGCGGGAAGACCTGCACAGGAGAGCTGTTGAAGATCGTCAGCCCGATGCGCTCGCCTTCGAAGCCGTCGAGCAGCTCTTCGAACACTGTGAGCACTTCGACGTCGACGTCGCTCATGGATCCCGAGACATCCAGGCACAGCATGATGTCGCGGCTGGTGTTGACGGGCTGGATCGTCTGGGACGACATCGGCCGGGCGGCGACCACGCCGCCGATGACCGTCGCGATCACGCCGAGAGCGATGACGCCGGCGAGGGCCGCAGTGCGCCGCTGCACGGCGCGGCGGAACGAGGGGAGCCCCCGCAGGCGTTCAGCGCGGGCGATCGGTGCGCTCGGTGCGGACTCGTGCTGCGCGCCCCGCTGCAAGCCGATCAGTAGACCGGTGCCGATCGCGATGACGATCACCGCGACGGCGATGAGGACGACCCACCAGTTCGCTAGTGCCATGTCGCCACCACCTTGCGGGCGGCCTCTGCGCCAGCGTGCGGGTCGAGGGCGGGGCCTCTGCGGAAGGCGTTCGGGTAGTAGTGCCGAGCCATCGCTTCGACGAGCGCCGGCTGCACGCCCATCTTCACGAGGTCATCGAGCGCGAGCACGGGAGCCTCGAGCCCGCTGTACTCGTTGACGAACGCGCGCACGACGCGGCTCAGCTCAAGGTTCGCGCTGCGCGCGGTCAGCGCTCCCGCCCGGTACGCGGCCTCGATCAGATTGATCTCTGCGTCATATTCCATTCGTAGCATAGACAGTACATCGCCCGTCGGCGGAGCGATCGGCATGTGACCGGCAAGCGTGATGCTGCGCTTCGGACGCGTGAGGAAGAACAGCAACCACCCTGCGAGAGCGAGCAGGGCAAGGATGCCGAGGGCGAGGAGGATCCAACCCCATCCGTACTGCGCGGGAGGGTACAGCTCGTCAGCGGCGGACATGCGCCCTCCGATTCAGCAGGCGCAGCAGCTCTCCCACCGCGGCATCTTGCGTATCGAGAGCGGCGCGGCTGATCTCTAACCGGTCGAGTAGATCGTCGCGTCGCGCGGCATCTGCCCGGGATTGTGCGGCGATCTCGCCGAGAACCTCGGCATCGCCATGCACGAAGTCGGGGACCGCCCAGCGGGTGTTCACATCTGCACGTGCGGCGTGAGAGGCGAAAGGGAGTGCGGGGTCGGCATCGCGCAGCGTGATCCACAGCACATCATGCTGCACGCGCAGGCGGCGCAGCATCCGCTCGGTCTCATCGGTGACGGGGGCGTCATCGGTGACGACCACGACGATGCACCGCTTCGCGACCGTGCGCGCGACGTACGAGAGCAGCGCGTCGCGATCGCTGGGTGCGCTCGCGTTCGCGATCTCATGATCGAGCGCGCGCAGCGCGTGCTCGAGCGCACCTTCGCTGCGCCCCGGCGCGCGACGGCGGATGCGCTGGGCGTCGCCGTGCACGACGCTGAAATCGTCACCGTGCCGAAGGGCCAGGATGCCGAGGGCCCCGGTGGCGAGGATCGCGAGGTCCTTCTTCGGTTGCTCATCGTGTGCGAGCGCGGTCATCGAGAGGCCGGTGTCGACCACGAACAGCACCGTGTGCATGCGGTTCGCGCGGTGGCGCTTGACGAGCGGCTCACCCATCCGCGCCGTCGCCCGCCAGTCGATGTCGCGCACCTGATCGCCGTACTCGTACTGGCGCAGATCCTCGAAATCGAGGCTGCGCCCGTGCAGAAGAGACGCGTAGGCGCCGTCGAGCGCGTGCATCGACTTCTGCGACGAGTGGATGAAGAGCTTGCTCTTCACCTGGGTGATCAGGCTTGCCATCGTCAGGGGGTGGGGACTGCGCCGAAGATCTGATCGATGATCTCCTCGCTTCGGATGCCTTCGGCATCTGCCTCGAACGTGAGCAGCACCCGGTGGCGGAGCACGACGTGACGGAGGGTGCGGATGTCTTCGGGCAGCACGTGCGTGCGGCCGCCCAGCAGTGCGAGAGCACGGGACGCCTGCAGGAAGGCGATGCTTGCTCGGGGGCTGGCGCCGTACTTGATGAAGCGCGCGCGGTCCTCGCCGATGTAGGGCCCCGGGTTACGGGTCACGTAGGCGAGCTGGACGATGTAGTTGCGGATCGAGGCATCCACATAGATCTTGGATGCTGTCTCCTGCAGCGCCAGGACATCTTCGAGCGTGACGGCACTGGTGACATGCCGGTCGGGGTCGAGCACGCCGGAGTCGATGCGGCCGAGGATCTCGAACTCCTCTGCGGGACTCGGGTACTCGACGATCTCCTTCAGCAGGAAGCGGTCCATCTGCGCTTCGGGCAGCTCGTAGGTGCCCTCCTGCTCGATCGGGTTCTGCGTCGCGATCACCAGGAACGGCTTGGGGAGGTGGTGCACCTCACCGCCGATCGTGGTCTGATGCTCCTGCATCGCCTCGAGCATCGCCGACTGCGTTTTGGCGCTCGAGCGGTTGATCTCGTCGAGCAGCACAAAGTTCGCGTGGACGGGGCCGAGAACAGTGCGGAAGGACCCGGTCTGCGCGTCGTAGATCTGGTTGCCGGTGATGTCGCTGGGCAGCAGATCGGGCGTGCACTGGATGCGCTTGAAGCTCGCCTTGACGGTGTCGGCGAGGGTGGATGCGGCGGTCGTCTTCGCGAGTCCAGGAACGGACTCGAGCAGAATGTGCCCGCCGGCGATGAGGGAGACCAGCAGGCTGGTGCGCAGCCGCTCCTGACCGACCATCTTCGCCGAATAGGAATCGGAGATGACCTTCAGGATGCTGCCGGCGTGCGACATCTCGGCACTGGTGGGGCCGTCGCCTGTCGAAGGGGTCGGAACCGCCGCAGCGGGCCGCGGCGCGGGGGAGCGAGGTGGGGGAGGCGGGGCGGCGGGGCCCTTCGGGCTGGCGGCGTTCGACTCGTCCATCACTGTCTCCTCGCGTCGGCGGGGTCGCAGATCGTTTCCCCCGAAACAGCGTAACCGCCGCATCCGCCATCGCGAGTCAGACGCGGGTGCCGCTAGATTCGATCTCAGCGGCGGGGGGAACCGTGCACAGTCACCGGGAATCGGGATCCTCGCCTGACCGCGCACGACGAATGGAGAACCCGTTGGCTGACCCTGATACCCTCGCGCCGCCGCGCCCCAGACACTGGAAGCGGCTTCGCGGTGGACTGAGCATCCAATCCAAGCTCCTGCTCATGCTGCTCAGCGTCAGCCTGGTCTCGGCGGTCATCGTCGGAGCCATCGGATTCACCAATGGTCGGCAGGCGCTGCAGGATTCGGCACTCGACCAGCTCATCAGCATCCGGGAATTGCGCGCCGCGGAAATCACCGAGACCATCGACTCGGTCATCCGCGATGCGTCGCTGCAGTCACGCAATCTCAGTGCGCAGACGCTGTCGCAGACCATGAATGCGGCGTTCGATGAGCTGCAGAGCGATCCGCTCAGCGAGGAACAGCTCGAGACGCTGGAAACCTACTACGCGGAGGTCTTCATCCCCCCGCTCGAGGAGAGCTCGGAGACGGAGTACAGCGATACCGCTTTCATTCCTGAGTCGAACGCCGGACAACGCCTGCAGCTCGGCTACACCTCGCGCAACCTCGACCTCGATGAGGACTACCAAGAGCTGCTTGCGCGAGAGGATCTCGGCGACGGCACGGCGTACTCGGCCGCGGCCGCGCAGTACGGTGATTACCTCACGCACCTCGTTGAAGAGGCCGGGTACGAGGATGCGCTGCTGTTGAATCTCGACGGCGATGTGGTCTATTCCGCGTACAAGGGCCCAGATCTCGGCACGAACGTAAACACCGGGCCGTATCGCGACACCCTGTTCGCGCAGGCGTATCGCGATGTGACCGCCACGAACTCTGTCGACGCAGTGGAGATCACGGATTTCGAGGCATGGATTCCCTCGCTGAACCACCCCACGATGTGGGTCGTGTCACCCGTGGGCGACGACGATGGCATCACCGGGGTCATGGCGTTCCAGCTGTCTCTCCACAGGATCAACAACGTGATGACCGGTGGCGAGCAATGGGCGGAACAGGGACTCGGCGAGACCGGTGAGGTCTACTTGGTCGGCCGCGACGACCTGATGCGCAGCAATTCGCGTCTGCTCATCGAGCATCCCGACACGTACGCGGAGCGCGCGGCTGACGGCGGCACCTCCCCGAGCATCGCGAGTCGCATCGCCGAGATCGGGGGAGCGGTTCTCCTGCAGCCTGTGACGACCCGGGCTATCTCGGAGGCTCAGGCCGGGCGTGCCGGCACAATGACCGGCCTGGACTATCTCGGCGGAGACAGCGTCATCGCCTACGCTCCGCTGCACATCGAGGGTCTGGATTGGGTGATCAACGCGCGGATCGATACTGCGGAGGCGTTCGCTCCCGTGGTGGAGTTCACCCGCAACGTGCTGCTTTCGCTGCTCGGCATTCTGCTGGGGGTCTCTCTGCTCTCGCTCGTGCTCGCGCAGGCGTTCACTCGGCCGATCCATCGGCTGGTCGGCGCCGTGCGTCAGGTGGCCGCGGGGGATCTGAACGTGCAGGTTCCCGGCGGGGCGAGAGACGAGTTCGGTGACCTCGGCAACGCGTTCAACGACATGGCCTCGAGCCTGCGCGTCAAGCAGGAGCTCATCGAGGAGCAGCAGAAGGAGAACGAAAAGCTGCTGCACACGCTCATGCCTGAGAGTGTGGCCAACCGCTACAAGAAGGGTGACGAGACGATCTCCGAGGCTCACGAGAACGTCTCGGTGGTCTTCGCCGAACTCCTGGGGTTCGACGACTACGCGAGAGGGCTGACCGCGGAGCAGGAGACCAGCCAGCTCAACACTCTGATGCGTGGCATCGACGAGGCTGCCGCCAAGGCCGGTGTCGAGAAGGTCCGGACCCTCCATGGTGGATACCTGGCCTCATCTGGTCTCGTGATCCCGAGGGTGGATAACGTGCGCCGCAGCGTCGAGTTCGCCCGCCAAGCGGTCGAGGTCCTCGACCGCTTCAACGCGCAGAACGGCACGTCGATCACACTGCGTGCCGGCATCGACACCGGCACTGTCACGAGCGGACTCGTGGCGCGCACCAGCCTGGCGTACGACCTGTGGGGTGACGCGGTGAATCTGGCGTATCGGGTGCGCTCGGTGTCGGGGCAGCCTGGCATCTACGTGAGCCAGACGGTGCGTGACCGCACGCAGGAGATGGTCGACTACGTCGAGGCCGGCACGGTCGAGACGCAGGGACAGACCGAGACCGTCTGGAAGGTGGTCTGAGATGACCGAGGCCTTTCGCGACGGGTGGGCGTGGTGGGTGATCGCACTCGCGATCGGTGTGCCAGTGCTGCTGGTGGTCCTCACCGAGGTGATCGGCGCGCTGGTGCGCCGCAACAGTCCGGTCGCTGCACCCATCAAGCTGCTCCGCAACTGGGTGGTGCCGGCGGGCGCACTGTTCGCGCTCCTGATCTTCGCGGTGCGGTCTCCGGCCGACCAGGTCTGGGTGCGCGTCGTCGCCACCGTCTTCGGTTTCCTGGTGATTCTGCTCGTGCTCTCGTCGTTCAACGTGGCGCTGTTCGCGAATGCCTCTCCGGGGTCGTGGCGCGATCGCATTCCGACGATCTTCGTCGAGATCGCCCGGCTGGCCCTGGTGGTCGTCGGGCTCGCGCTCCTGTTCTCCTGGGTGTGGGATGCCGATGTCGGCGGCCTGATCACGGCGCTCGGAGTCAC
The DNA here is from genome assembly GCF_052266695.1 of Microbacterium zouquanmingi. Lineage (NCBI taxonomy): Bacteria > Bacillati > Actinomycetota > Actinomycetes > Micrococcales > Microbacteriaceae > Microbacterium > Microbacterium zouquanmingi. The sequence continues at coordinate 127,669 of NZ_JBQPQZ010000006.1, read as the reverse complement.
GTCGATCGTGATCGGCCTCGCGTTACAGAATGCGGTGGGCGGTGTCATCTCCGGCCTGCTGCTGCTGTTCGAACAGCCGTTCAAGATCGGAGACTGGCTCGACACCGGCGGCGTGAAGGGGCGGGTCGTTGAGGTCAACTGGCGGGCCGTGCACATCCAGACCGGGGCAGGCATTCAGATCGTGCCGAACTCGACCCTGTCTGGTGCCTCGTTCACGAACATGAGCGAGCCAGCGGGACCGTACTCTGCGAACGCGACGGTGAGCTTCTCCACCGATGACCCCCCGCACGAGGTGATCACGATGCTGATCGACGTCGCCGATGCGCTCCCCATGCGGCTGCACCGGCTGCGCGCGTCGGTCGAGTACGCCGGGAGCGGCTCGTACGGCGTGTCGATTCCCGTCGTGGGCCCTGCTGATGCCGACAGCGCACTCTCGATGTATCTGTCGTGGCTCTGGTACGCGGCGCGCCGGCGGGGCTTCGCGCTGGATGGCGACTCGACCGATCCGGTCGCTGAGCCCGCGCGTCTCGTCGAAGCGATGGCCGCGATCGCGCCGACGCTGCACCTGCGAGAAGACGATACGGAAGCGCTCTTGGACACGGCGCGTCTGGAGCGCTTCGGGATCGGTGAGATCGTGCTGGCCGCGGGCGTCATTCCCGACGAGGTCAAGGTAGTGCTCTCCGGCAGCGCCGTGCTCGGCGCGGAGTTCGATGGCGGCCGGATCGATTTCGGCACGGTCGAGAAGGGCGATCTCATCGGTCTGACCGCACTGACGCGCGAACGCACGGATGCCGTCACCGTGGCCGCCGAGGTCCTCACGCTCGTCGCGATACCGCTGACGTCGATCGATGCGCTGATCCGCACGCGCCCGAGGCTCGCCACCGAGATCGGTGAGTCACTGGAGAACAGGCGACGTCTCGCGGAGGAGACGCTCGCGGAGCTGGGCATAGACGGCAAGCGGATTATCGAAGAAAGACGCCGCAGCGAGGGTCGCTGAATGCCCTCCGTTAGGATGGGAAGGCCCGAGAAGGGCCAGCTCATCAGTCGGTGCGAACCCGACGAAAGCAAGGGGGACACCCATGCCAGGAATTGTGATCGTCGGCGTCCAGTGGGGCGACGAGGGCAAGGGAAAGGCCACTGACCTTCTCGGTGACCGCACGAACTGGGTGGTGAAGTTCAACGGCGGCAACAATGCTGGCCACACGGTCGTGGTCGGCAACGAGAAGTACGCGCTGCACCTGCTGCCCTCAGGCATCCTGTCTCCCGGCGTCACGCCGGTGATCGGCAACGGCGTGGTCATCGACCTCGAGGTGCTCTTCGACGAGCTCGAGGCGCTCTCGGCGCGCGGCGTCGACGTCTCGAAGCTGAGGGTGAGCGCGAACGCGCACATCATCACGCAGTATCACCGCACGCTCGACAAGGTCACCGAGCGCTTCCTCGGCAAGCGCAACATCGGGACGACCGGCCGCGGCATCGGCCCGGCATACGCTGACAAGATCAACCGCGTCGGCATCCGCGTGCAGGATCTCTACGACGAGAACATCCTGCGTCAGAAGGTCGAGGGTGCACTCGACCAGAAGAACCACCTGCTGGTGAAGGTCTTCAACCGCCGCGCGATCACGTGCGATGAGATCGTCGACGAACTGCTTTCCTACGCCGAGCGGCTGCGCCCGATGGTCGCCGACACCGGACACCTGCTCGATGAGGCTCTCCAGCGCGGCGAGGTCGTCGTGTTCGAGGGCGGTCAGGCCACCATGCTCGATGTCGATCACGGCACCTACCCATTCGTGACCTCGTCGACTGCGACGGCTGCGGGCGCGGCATCCGGATCTGGTGTGGGGCCTGGGCGTCTTGACCGCATCGTCGGCATCGTCAAGGCGTACACGACCCGTGTCGGATCGGGCCCGTTCCCGACCGAGCTGCTCGACGAACGCGGCGAGTGGCTGCGCAAGACCGGTTTCGAGTACGGCACGACTACCGGCCGCGTGCGCCGCACGGGCTGGTACGACGCCCCGATCACCCGTTACGCCACGCGGGTGAACGGCATCACCGACCTGGTGCTGACCAAGCTCGACATCCTGACCGGCCTCGAGGAGATCCCGGTCTGTGTCGCGTACGACGTCGACGGCGAGCGCTTCGACGACGTGCCCGTGAACCAGACCGACTTCCACCACGCGAAGCCGATCTACGAGTACTTCCCCGGCTGGTCAGAAGACATCTCCGTCGCCCGCACCTTCGACGACCTGCCGAAGAACGCGCAGGACTACGTGCTCGCGCTCGAGAAGATGAGCAATACGCGCATCTCGGTGATCGGTGTCGGCCCGGAGCGCGACGAGGTCATCGTCCGTCACGACCTCGTCGATTGAGTCTGTCGCGACGATGACGCAGTTCTGGATCGGCGGATACGGCACCGACATGGGCGGCGATGCCAGCGGCATCGGTCTGCTTGAGGGCGATGAGGGGCGCGAGCCCACCACTCTCGCCTACCGTGGCGCTGTCGCAGCCGCTGCGTCGCCGTCGTGGCTGGCCCAGCATCCCTCCCTCGATGTCGTTTACGCGGCGCTCGAAGGATCCGGAACCGTCCAGGCTTTCGTGCGCAACGGCGAATCTTCACTTGCGCCGTTGGGCGCGCCGATCGACGCGGGCGAGGCGGTGTGCCACCTCGCCGTCGCGCCGTCCGGTACGTATCTCGTGGCCAGCTGCTACGGCGACGGCCGTGTGGTGCGGATCACGTTGGATTCCGCCGGACGGCCAGGGGTGCCGACGGTAGCGGATGCCGCAACCGACCCGTACGGCACAGAGGGCGATCCGCGCTCCGCCGATCTCACCGACGTCCTGGCATCTCTCGCGTCCCCGCCCGAGGTCTTGCCCGAGTCCCCGCGTTCCGGACTGCTTCTGTTCGACGAGGCGCTGGGGCTGAACGCTTCTGCGCCAGAGCCCGAAGAAGAAGCTCCGGTGGAAGACGGGCCGGCCCGCCGCTCGCACGCGCATGCCGCGGCATTCCTGCCCGATGGGCGCATTGCGACGACCGATCTCGGCTTCGACCTCGTGCGCATCTGGCGCGTGACGGCGAACGGGCTCACGCAGGACCACAGAGTCGTTCTGCCGCACGGAGTGGGACCGCGCCACATGGTCGTGCACCCGAGCGGTCACCTGCATGTCGTGACCGAGTACTCCGGCGAGGTCTTCACTCTCGCCGCCGGCGAAGACGGCTACTGGGGTGCGATCTCGGCCGTCACCGCAGCTCCCGGAATGCAGGAAGGCCTCGACTTCCCCTCGGAGATCTCGCCTTCGCGCGACGGTGAGACGCTGTACGTCTCGGTGCGCGGCAGCAACACGGTCGCGGCGCTGCGTGTGCGGGGTTCTGGAGAGAGCGTCGAATCGTTCGCGCTCGCCGAGTCCGGAGTCGACTGGCCGCGGCACCACCTCGTGCACGACGGCGCTCTGCTCGTGGCAGGTCAGCGATCAGGCGCCATCAGCGTGCTCGACCTCGATGAGCGCACGGGCGCGCCCCGCGGCATCCGCCATCGCGCAGCGGCGCCCTCGCCGACCAGCATTCTGCTCGCCCGCTGACCTGCGCCGATCTCGGACGCTGGCGGCGCACGTCCCGCGTCAGTCCGCCGCAGGCCGCAGGAGTCTCCTTTACAGGTGTGACACAGGCGGAAACAACCCCGGTGACATCGCGTTGCACTTCGGCAAGACTGGTGCGGTATCGGCTCGGACGGAAGGCTTCATGATGGCCACGGATGAATACGACCTGATCGTCCTCGGGGGCGGTCCTGTCGGCGAGAACGTCGCGGACCGAGCCGTGCAGGGCGGACTCACCGCGATCATCGTCGAGAGCGAGCTCGTCGGAGGTGAATGCTCGTACTGGGCGTGCATGCCATCGAAGGCGCTGCTGCGACCCGCGCAGGCGCTTCGGGCAGCCCAGCACGTGCAGGGCGTCATCGGTGGGGAGCTTGATCCTGCCGGAGTCCTCGCCCGGCGCGATTCGTTCACGAGCAACTGGTCGGATGCTGGCCAGGTGAAGTGGCTCGAGTCGGCCGGCATTGATCTTGCTCGCGGTCACGGCCGCATCACCGGCCCGCGCGAAGTCACCGTGACGGCCGAAGACGGCACCACGCGGATTCTCACGGCGAAGCACGCGGTCGCGATCAGCACCGGCACGGATGCTTCGATCCCGCCGATTCCCGGTCTCATCGAGGCCAGTCCTTGGACGAGCCGCGAGGCGACGAGTGCGCAGGAGATCCCGGCATCCCTCGCCATCATCGGCGGCGGAGTCGTCGGCATCGAGATGGCCACCGCCTATGCCGGGCTCGGTGCACAGGTCACGCTGATCGCGCGCGGTGGGCTGCTCTCGGGGATGGAGCCGTTCGCGGGCGAACGCGTCGCCGCGAGCCTGCGCGACCTCGGCGTCGAGGTGCGCCTGAACACCAGCACCGAGAACGTGACCCGGGGCGACGACGGCGTCACGGTCACTCTCGACGATGGCACAGACGTCACGGCATCCGAGGTTCTCGTGGCGACCGGGCGCACTCCGCGCAGCGGTGATATCGGCCTCGAAACGGTGGGGCTGGAGCCAGGGAAGAGCATCCAGACCGACGACACGCTGCGTGTGCCGGGAATCGATTGGCTGTATGCCGTCGGCGATGTCAACGGCCGAGTCCTCCTGACACACCAGGGTAAATACCAGGCCCGCGCGGCGGGCGATGTGATCGCCGCCCGCGGCAACGGCGATGACGTCGACGTCGCCGCGTGGGGGCGTCACGTGGCGACAGCGGATGCCGCAGCCGTTCCGCAGGTCGTGTTCGCCGATCCCGAGGTGGCGTCGGTCGGTCTCACCGCCGCGGCGGCGCAGGATGCCGGATACACGACCCGCGTGATCGACTACGACCTCGGTGGCGTTGCGGGTGCCAGCCTGCGCGAAGACGGCTACAGCGGTCAGGCGCGCATGGTCATAGACTCCGAGCGCGACGTCATCCTCGGCGTGACCTTCGTGGGCCCTGATGTCGCTGAGCTGCTCCATGCCGCGACCGTCGCGATCGTCGGCGAAGTGCCGATCACGCGCCTCTGGCACGCGGTGCCGTCGTATCCCGCGGTCAGTGAGATCTGGCTCCGCCTGCTGGAGGCATACGGGCGGGAATCTGCCTAGATCGGCCCCGCATGTCTGACCATTCCCATACGCTCGAAACCGAACCGAGGAGACACCATCATGAAGGCTGTGCTCGCAGGAACCGTGATCGCCGAGCGGGTGGGCGAGGACATCTCCGCTCACATCGCGTTCGCGCCCGACAGGGAGGTCGGGCCGTAGCGGTCTGCTCATGATCGAGTTCCGCTCAGTATCGAAGAGGTTCCTCGACGGCACGCTGGCCGTCGAGGATTTCAGTCTCATGTTGCCTTCGCGCAAGACCACGGTCTTCGTCGGGTCATCCGGATGCGGCAAGACGACGCTGCTGCGGATGATCAACCGAATGGTCGAGCCCACCAGCGGAGACGTCGAGATCGACGGTTCGAGCGTGCTCACCGGCAACCCGGTGGCTCTGCGCCGCAGCATCGGCTATGTGATGCAGAACTCCGGCCTCATGCCGCACTTCTCGGTCATCGACAACGTCGCGACCGTGTTGCGGCTGAACGGCACATCGAAGAAGCAGGCCCACGATCGGGCTCGTGATCTGCTCGACACTGTGGGCCTTGATCGCTCGCTTGCCGACCGGTATCCGAGCCAGCTCTCCGGCGGTCAGCAGCAGCGGGTCGGGGTCGCTCGTGGCCTTGCTGCGGACCCCAACATCCTGCTGATGGATGAGCCCTTCGGCGCCGTCGACCCGATCGTGCGGGCCGATCTGCAGCAGGAGCTCATCAGGCTGCAGCGCGACCTCGACAAGACCGTCGTGTTCGTCACGCACGACATCGACGAGGCGTTCCTGCTCGGCGATCAGGTCGTCATCCTCGACAAGGGCGCGCGCATCGTTCAGGTCGGAAGCCCGAGCGAGATCATCGAGAACCCGGCCGATGACTTCGTCTCCGCATTCATCGGCGTCGAACGTGGCAAGCGGGCATTGCGCATCAAGCAGACACCGCGCGGACGCGTCGTGGTCGATTCCGATGGGCGCACCCAGGGCGCGCTGCTCGACGACGCGGATGCCGGTGAGCCGAGGACACCATGACCTGGGTCGCCGACAACCTCGACCTGATCTTCGGGCTGGCTCTGACGCATCTACGGCAGAGCGCGATCGCCATTGTGATCGGGTTCATCCTGTCGCTGCCGCTGGGGTGGATCGCGTGGCGGTACCGGCTCGTCCGCGGCCCGATCATCGTCCTCACAGGCCTGCTCTACACGATCCCCTCGCTCGCGCTGCTGATCCTGCTTCCCTCGGTGCTCGGGTACCAGGCGCGCCTCGAGATCAACCTCGTCGTCGGTCTCACGATCTACGCCGTGGCGATCCTCGTGCGATCGGTCGCCGACGGTCTCGATTCGGTCGACCCCGACATCCGCCAGGCAGCCACAGCGGTCGGCTACGGAGGGCTGCGCCGGTTCTGGACTGTTGATCTCCCGCTCGCAGGCCCGGTGATCCTGGCCGGTCTCCGGGTCGCCGCGGTCAGCACGATCTCGCTCGCCACGGTCGGCATCCTCGTCGGGGTCGAGAACCTCGGCTACCTGTTCACGAACGGACTGCAGCGCCGTATCATCCCCGAGGTGCTCGCCGGCGTGCTCGCGGTCGTCATCATCGCCCTCGTGATCGATCTGCTGCTCATGCTCGCCGGACGCGCGATCATGCCGTGGACGCGTGCCGCTGCGGTCGCGGGCCGTAGCCACCGCCGACCGGCACTGCCGATGAGGGCCGCCGCATGAATCTCTTCGCGGATGCCTTTGCCTGGTTGTTCTCGCCCGAACGGCTCGAGGGCCAGTACGCGCTGCCCACGCTGCTCGGACAGCACCTGTTCTACACCGTGATCTCCGTGCTGATCGCGGCCGTCATCGCTGTGCCGACCGGCTGGGCGATCGGCCACACTGGTCGCGGTCGCGAGGTCGCCGTCGCCATCTCGGGTGCAGCCCGTGCTGTCCCGTCGTTCGGACTCATGGTCCTGCTCGTGCTGGTGCTGGGTGTGCTTCGGGTGCCGGAGGCCGCGACGATCACGTTCGTGCTGCTGGCGATCCCCTCGCTGCTCGCCGGTGCCTACACCGGACTCGAAGCGATCGACCGGCGCGTGATCGATGCGGCTCAGGCCACGGGGATGACGCAGTGGCAGGTGTTCTGGAAGGTCGAGGTACCGCTCGGCATGCCCCTTCTCGTCGGCGGCCTTCGCGCGGCGACCCTGCAGGTCATTGCCACGGTCACCATCGCCGCCTATGTGAATCTCGGCGGACTCGGCTGGCCGATCATCCAGGGCATTCCCCTGCGCCGCTTCGACCAGGTGCTGGGCGGTGCGATTCTCGTCGCCGTTCTCGCCCTCATCGTCGACCTGCTGCTCGCCCTCGCTCAACGGGCAGCGGTGCCGGCCGGCATCCGCGCCGCCGAACCCCGCACGACCACACCGCGCGCGGCCCGTCGCGCGGCAGCATCCACAGCATCCGCTTGACTCCCCACCAGAGAGGAACATCATGTTCACCGCACGCAGATCACGCTTTGCCCTTGCGACCGGAGTCGCGCTCGCCGCAGCTCTCGCCCTGGCCGGCTGCTCCAGCAGCAACCCGCTCGACGCCCCCACTGAAGAGTCATCCGGTGGCAGCACCGACACGATCGTTGTCGGATCGCAGGCCTACTACTCGAACGAGATCGTCGCCGAGATCTACGCCCAGGCGCTCGAGGGTGCCGGCTACACCGTCGACCGCCAGTTCAACATCGGTCAGCGCGATGCCTACATGCCCGACCTGGAATCCGGTGCGATCGGGCTGTTCCCGGAGTACACCGGCAACCTGCTCGAGTACTTCGATGACGCAGCCGACGCCACCAGCCCCGAAGACGTCTACGCGGCGCTGCAAGATGCTCTGCCCGGTGGCCTCACCGCACTCGACTACGCCGAGGCCAGCGATCAGGACACCTACACCGTGACCACCGAGTTCGCCGAGGCGAACAGCCTCACAACGATCGCCGACCTCGCGAACGTCAGCGGGCAGGTCACGATCGGCGGTTCGCCCGAGTTCGAGCAGCGTCCGTACGGGCCGGCGGGTGCCAAGGAGGTCTATGGCGTCGACCTCGCATTCTCTGCTACGGGTGACACGACGCTCGAGTCGCTGCTGGCCGGCACGATTCAGGTTGCCGACATCTACAGCGCCGACCCTGCGTTCGAGACCGAGGACATCGTCGCGCTCGAGGATCCGGAGAACCTGATCCTTGCCTCGAACGTCGTCCCGATCGCGTCCAGCGATATCGCCGACGAGATCGCCAGCGTCATCAATGCGGTCAGCGCAGAGCTGTCTGCCGAAGACCTCGTCGCCCTCGGCGTGCAGAGCACGGTCGACCAGAAGTCTCCCGACGAGATCGCGAAGAAGTGGCTGACCGACAAGGGTCTTATCTGATCCGTGCAGGGTGACCTCGCGTCAGCAGGTGAGAAGGCTTGAGAGAATGGGCGTATGCCCGGACCCACAATCACCGCACGCGAGGTCGCTCAGCGGCTGGACATCCCCGTCGAGATGGCCGCCCGCCACGGGCTCGACGGTGGAATGAGCGAAGAATCACTCGCCGCGATCGAACAGGATCCGCCGGCATGGCTCGTCCAGTCGCGCGCGAACCGCAAGAAGGGCGCTCGCCCCGTCTGGGCCACCTTGACGTGCGTCGTCTGCGGGTTCACCGAGTCAGCCCGTCCCAAGAAGTGGTGGCCGGAGTTCACCTATCTCAGCTGTCGCACTCATGCGCCGCAGGATGTTCCGGCCCCGGCAGCTGATCAGCACCGCACTGAGATCGAAGGCGTCGGCAGCCGGTTCATCGGTGTGGTCGACGTGACCGTCTGAGTGCGACCCTAGACGCGGGAATCCTGCCTCGGAATCCAGAGCTTCTTGATGATGATGAGGATGGATGCTGTGACCGGTACAGCGACCAGCGCTCCGAGCAGTCCGAGCAGCGTGCCTCCGACGAGTGCGCCGATCACGACCAGCGAGCCGGGAATAGAAATCGCCCGGTTCATGACGCGGGGCGTCAGGAAGTACGACTCCACCTGCATGTAGACCAGATAGATCACGGCGAACACCAGCGCGAGGAGCGGGTCGGAGAACAGCGCGATTCCGGTTCCGATCACCCAGAAGATGAGTGAACCGACCAGCGGGATCAGCGTGATGAGGAACGCGACGACCGCCAACAGCAGCGGGAATGGCAAGCCCATCACCGAGTACAGGATCAGCACGATCATCGAGTTGATGAAGGCCAGAATCACCATGCCCATCACATAACCGCCGACGGAGTCGGTGATCTGCTCGGTGATGGCGGCGGTGTTGGCGCGGTCGCGGGCCGGCACCAGACGCAGCATGGCCTGCTTGATGGTCGGCAGCGTGGCGACGAAGTAGATGACCAGCACGAGAACGATGACAATGCCGGAGATTCCGCTGGCAATCGACGCGCCGACCTGGAGTGCTCCGCCGCCGATCGTGGCGATGTTGCTCGGGTTGGTGAGGAAGTGCTGCACGTCGGCGACGAGATCCTGGAACTGATCGCCGAACTGCCCCTCGAGCGTCTTGTAGATATCGCTCGAGGTGAAGTCACTGATGAGCCCTGGCACACTCTTGACGAACGAGGTGATCTGCTCGACGACCGTCGGAATGATCGTCCACAGCACGAGGCCCAGCACGACGATCAGCGCGATGAGGACGACCACCACGCTCCATCCACGGCCGATGCCGCGGCGCTCGAGGAAGCGCACCGCGGGGTCGAGTCCCAGCGCGGCGAAAAGTGCGAGCGCGATGTAGATGAGCACCGTGGAGAGGTTCGACAGGGCGAATCCGAGCAGGAGCGCCCCGAGTCCGCCGAGAGTGACGAGGAACCCGAAGGTGAACGGCCGATCGATGCGCGTCCAGACCGACCGCGACGACGGCTCCGGCTCGACGACCGGCTTCGGCGTGAGGGGGACCTCGGCTGGCTCGGGCTTGGGCTCCTTCCGCTTCTTCGACGTGGTCTTCGCGACTCGCGTTCGTGATGTCGGCGCGGCAGGAGTTTCTGGCGCCGTCACCTCGGCGGAAGAGCCGGACTCGTCGGATCCGGCGGGCAAATCGTTGCTCATGCGCCCACTCTAGAGGTCATCGGCGCGATATCGTCATAAGCGCCGACGAACAGGGAGAGTCATGACCGACGCTGAGGATGCCCGCGCCGAGTTGCTGCGCCTGCGCGGCACGATCGACAACATCGACGCCGCACTGATCTATATGCTCGCCGAGCGATTTCGCGCTACTCAGCAGGTCGGACTCCTCAAGGCTGAACATGCGATGCCGGCATCGGACCCACGTCGTGAAGAGCAGCAGGTCGCGCGCCTGCGCGCTCTCGCCGAAGAGGCGCACCTCGACCCCGAGTTCGCCGAGAAATGGTTCAACTTCGTCGTGGCCGAGGTGATCCGGCATCACACCGAGGCGGCCGAGGGGCGCTGACTCGCGGCTCCCGCTGCCCCGCCGCCCCGCCGCGATCAGGCGGTGCCGGCGCTCTCCAAGACCCGGACGACGCCGGTCTGCCCCTTCGCGCGGGCATGATCCAGGGCGGTCGTGCCGTTGCCATCCGGGATGTTGACGTCAGCGCCGGCTTCGACGAGCGAAGTCACCAGGTCGACGTATCGTGGTGATCCGTCGCCGAAGACGACCGCTTCGAGCAGAGCTGTCCAGCCCAGGTTGTTCACGTGATTCAGGTCGACCCCGGTCGTCACGACCCGTGCGATGTAGTCCGCGTGTCCGCGCTCGCCGGCGGGGATGGGAGAGAGTCCGCCGTAGCGGTTGGGGATCGACATATCTGGGTTCGCCGGCAGCAGCGCCTCGAGCATGGCGACGCTTCCGGTCACGCCGGTGACGAGCCACGGAGTGTCGTGCTGGTGGTCGAGCGCATCCGGATCAGCGCCGAGCGCGACGAGCAGCCGCGCGACATCGACGTGATCGTGCGTGGATGCCAGGAGCAGCGGAGTCTGCTCGCGATCGTTGCGGGTCTCGAGGTCTGCCCCCGCGCGCAGCGCGAGAGCCGCGGCATCCGCATCGCCATCCCGAGCGGCGGCGAGGAGCTGCTGGTCGGCATCGGCCTGCTCGACCCCGTTCAGAGAAGCGGCAGCGCGCAGAAGTTCGCCCTGCGGCTGCAGCCCGTGCTCGTCTGTGAGCTGTGCCGGAGTCAGGCCGTCTCGTTCAGCGGGAATGTTCACATCTGCTCCTCCTGCGACGAGTACTCGCACGGTGTCCACATAGTCATCGGCGGCATCCGCCTTCGCGAACACGAGTGCCTCGTGCAAGGCTACCCAGCCGAGATTATTGACGTGGTCCACGTCGATTCCGGCCTGGATCAGGCGCCCGACGATCCCCGCGTGGCCCCGCTCGGCGGCGCGGATGAGCCCGGTGCCGTCCCACGAATCCAGACTCGTCACGTCGGCGCCGTGCTGGAGGGTGAGGTCCAGCAACGGAAGGTATCCCTCACTGGTGGCGATGAGGTAGGCGCTCTGTTCGGTGGAATCTTTGGCGTTCACATCTGCTCCTGCTTCGATCAGCTGGGCTGCCTCTTCGACGTCGTTCGCCCAGGCTGCCGCGATGAGCTTCGCATCGAGGTCGGCCTGTGGAGCCCCAGAGGAGGGGGGAGCCGGGGACTCCACAGGGGTCTTGGCCGGGGCCGATGCCCCGGCGACGCAACCGGTCAGCACGAGAGCCGCCGACATCGCGGTCGCTGCGAGAAGAAGTGCGCGAATGGTCATGATGGCGGTGATTCAGCTCGTGCGTCCGCGGCGAACCATGCGCGTGATGTACACGGCGGCGCCACCGAGCAGAGCAACGATTCCGGCGACGAGTGCGACGATCGGACCAGCGTTGCCCGTCTCTGCGAGCTCATCGGATGCTTCGCCGTCAGCGGCGTCGCCGTCCGGGGCGATCGTCACGACCTCTTCGTCGACCGGCGCCTCGGCCAGGGGCTCGGGGTGGTCGGTGGGGGTGTGGATGATGTCGTAGAACGTTGCGGGGTCGGCAGCATCCGGGATGACCCGGTAGGTGAACTCGTCAGCGGTGAGCACGGTGATCGGAACGGTGCGCTCGAAGAGGACCTCGCCGGCGGCATCCTTCGCGACCAGTGTGCGCTCGGCGCCGTCTGCCGACACCGTCCAGTCGCCCTGCATCTTGGGGGCGTCCGCGAGGTCGTACATCGTGAAGGTTCCGTCGGTGCGGTAGTACGCCCAGCCGACGAAGTTGACGACGGCCTCGTTTGTCAGCGGGACGATGTTTCCGTCCTGATCCACGGCACCGGTCGTCTCCCACGGCGTGCCGGACAGCACGTCCGACGGCGAGGTGGTCGATGCCGCCGCCGACACCGAGACCGGAACAGCGGTCGTTTCTGCGGCGAAGGCTCCGCCAGCCGGGACGAGGCCGATGGCGACGGCGGTGACGACGGAGGCGACGATCATGGTGCCGCGCGAGGGAGCGATACGGTTCTGCATGGTGTGCTCTGCTTTCCTGAGGGTATGCGAGCCTCGACGCCGATCGTCGAAGCGTACATATTCCACGTTAGGAATGCGCGAGAGGCAGCACATCAACCGATCAGTTGACGCTGGCTGACAGAACCCTGTGCGCTCAGATGCGGATGAAACCGCGCTTGGCTGCCAGAGCGATCGCTGCTTGACGATTGTCTGCGCCGAGCTTGGCGAACGCGTGATGCAGATGCGTCTTCACCGTCGCCTCGCTGACGTGCAGCGCACGCGCGAGATCGCGGTTCGAGAGGCCCTCCGCCGCGAGGGTGAGAACTTCGAGCTCCCGCGCGGTGAGGGCTTCTTCTGGCCGATCGATGCGCTCGAGCAGACGCGCGCCGATCGCGCCTTCCAGTGCGCGGTCACCGTCCGCGGCTTGCCTGATCGCGCGGAACAGCTCGGCGGGACGGCTGTCTTTGACGAGGTAGCCGGCGGCCCCGGCATCCAGCGCGCGCACGATATCGGCATCGGAATCGTATGCGGTGAACACGAGCACCCGAGTGGCCGGGTTCTCTCGGCGGATCGCACGGATCGCGTCGATGCCGTCCGGCACGTCGTCACCGAGGTCGAGATCGACCAGTGCGACGTCGATGCCGTGAGCGGCAGCCGCGGCCTCGGCGACCGATCCCGCTTCGGCCACCACTTCGAGGTCACTCTGCGTATCGAGGACGGCGCGGATCCCGTGGCGAAGCACAGGATGGTCATCGAGCAGCAGGATGCGGATCATGTCGTGCCTTCCTCGGCAGCAGGTGACGGCACGATCGCGGAGACGACCGTCCCCTCGCCGGGCCGCGTCTCGATCGTCAGCGTGCCGCCCAGATTCTCCACACGCCACGTCATGGCCCGGATGCCGAAGCCGGAACTCGCTTCGTTCGTTTCCGTGCCGACGGCATCCGTATCGAACCCGATGCCGTCATCCGCGACGTCAATGCCCACCGCACTGTCGAAGAACGTGAGCGTGACGTGGACCGAGGAGGCGTGCGCGTGCTTGCGTACGTTCACGAGCGCTTCCTGCACGATGCGAGCAAGCGCGTGTGAGACGGCTTCGGGGACGACCCGCTCGTATCCGACGATCGAGAAGGATGCCTCGGCTGACAGAGATTGCGCCTCCAGAACTGCCGCCAACGAGTCTGCGCTCGTGCGCGGATCGGCCAGACCATGCAGAAGCTGTCTGGTCTCGATGAGCGTCTCACGCAGTGACTCACGTGCTTTTCTCACGGCGGGGGAGCCCGTCGCGCCGCGCAGGTCATCCGACTCGAGCATGAGCAGCGCCGAAGCCGTGCTCTGCACCACGGTGTCGTGCAGTTCGCTGGCCACCCGCTCGCGCTCGGCCATTGCGCCGGCGTCGCGTTCTGACTCGGCGAGCTGCGCGCGCGTGTCGATCAGTTCGCCGATAAGCACCTGCTGAGCATCCAGTGCCCGATCCAGCGCGGTGTAGGCGTACGTGAGCACGAGACCCCCGAAGAACGGCCCGAGCACGAGACCTAAGTCATCTCCCTTGGACATCAGGAGCAGCCCGACACTCACCGCGACGACGATCGCGGTCGAGATCGCAATGGCGAGTCGGCCTCGGATCACCCGGTGCACGGCGAAGAACAACGCGAACCCGCACCAGCCGAATGAGGGCGCGAGGATCGTCAGCGGAAGCCAGAACGCGGTCGCAAGGAGCAGCCCGACGCCCTGCCGGGACCCGAGTGCTTCGAGGCCGGAGGCAGCTCTGGCGGTTTCCGGGTTGCGGCGGGCGATCACTGCGACCGCGTAGCTCACCGCGGTGCCGATCGCGAGAACGAGGGCGGCGACTCCGACGCCCTCCAGCGGATGCCGGCCGAAGTAGCGCACCGCGCACACCACGAGCAGGATCGCGAAGCCGATGTCGACGGCGAGATCCATCGCCGGCAGGCGTCGGTGATGCGAGGCGCTCATGCCCTCAGCGTACAAAGTCCTACGCCGTGATGACGCGTCCGCGCACGAGCCCCTCGACGGCGAGCGTGTAGGCGCGCCCGACCTCAGCATCCGGAACCGGTCGCTGACCGGCGAAGAGCGCGTGACTGCCGGGCGAGTTCTCGAGAACGTTCGGCGAGACGGCATTGATGCGGATGCCGCGCGGCGCCTCGGCGGCCGCCGTGACGATCCAGGATTCCAGTGCCCCGTTGGCCATGGCCGCAGCGGCACCGGTCGGGATCGGCTCACGGGCGAGCACGCCGGTGGTGACGGTGATCGAGCCGCCGTCGCGCACGTGGTCGAGAGCGGTGCGGGCGATGTTGATCTGCGACAGCGCCTTCGACGTGAATGCCGTCAGGTAGTCGTCGCAGGTCAGCTCCGTCAGGTGCGCGAACGGCACCGATCCGGATGCCACCACCACAGCATCCACCTCGCCGACCCGCTCGAACAGCGAGCGCACCGAGGTCGGATCGGTGGCATCGACGGTCCACTCGCTGCCGCGCGATGCGCGCAGCACTTCGTGACCGCGCGACTCGAGAGTCGACACGACGACGGCGCCGATGTGGCCGGTTGCTCCGATGACCAGGATCTTCATGCGCTTGATCCTAGCCGCGGGGCCCTTGCGCTCGGCGCCGTCGCCTCTCTTGCGCTACCGCGACGTGCCCTGCGACACCGAGCCCTGCAGCTGGCGCTGGAAGAAGATGTACACGATGAGCACCGGGACGATCGTGATGATCACCGCGGCGAACAGCGCGCCCTGGTCGACCTCGTAGCCGGCGGCCGACGCGAAGGCCGCCATTCCCTGCGAGAGCACGTACTGCGAGGCGTTCGGGTTCAACGCGACCGGCAGCAGGAACTGGTTCCACAGACCGAGGAAGTTCAGGATGCCGACCGCTGCGAGTCCGGGCTTCGCCATCGGCAGCATCACCTGGAAGAACGTGCGCCATTCGCTGGCGCCATCGACGTAGGCGGCCTCCTGGATCTCGTACGGCAACGACTTGAAGAACGAGTACAGGAAGAACACCGTGAACGGCAGCGCGAACGCCACGTACGTGATGATGAGGCCTGGCAGCGTCCCCAGAAGCCCGATGCCCTGCAGGATGAAGAACAGCGGCACGATCGCGAGGAACACCGGGAAGGTGAGCCCTGCGAGCATCAGGTAGTAGATCACTCTGCTGCCAGGGACCGAGAAGCGCGCGAGCACGTAGGCGCACATGGCGCCCAGCAACATCACCAGCACCAGCGCGACACCGACCACGATGACGGTGTTCAAGAACATCTGGCCGAAGTTGTACTTCGTCCAGGCGTTGATGTAGTTCGTCGGAGCCCACGATGCTGGCAGCGTGAAGGGCGAATCGAAGATCTCACCGGTGGTCTTGAACGAGCTGAACAGGGTCCACAGCAGCGGCAGGATCACGATGATCGACCAGATCGCGAGGATCACGTGCGAGGTGGTGCCGATAACCCTGTCGCTCTTGGTGCCGCGACTCGCGCGCAGACGCACAGCGTCCTTGCGGACGCGCTTGCGATCGATCGTGACCAGATTCTCTGTCTTGTCGCTCACAGTCGCCCTCCGTCTTCCTTGCCTCCGGTGAGCCTGTTCACGATGAACACGATCGCGGCGAAGACCAGAGTGACCACAGCGAGCACGACACCCATCGCGCTCGCCAGACCGAACTGGCTCTTCTCGAACGCGGTGCGATACAGGTACTGCGACATCACGAGAGTGGTGTTTCCCGGGCCCCCGGTGGAGTTCAGCGCCGCCATGTAGACGAAGGCGTCGAGCGCGAGGATGCCGATGTAGATGACCGCTGTCTGCACGTTGTCGCGGATCAGCGGCAGCGTGATCGAGACGGTCGTGCGGTAGCGACCTGCGCCGTCGATGCGGGCGGCCTCGTAGACTTCGGCCGGGACGCCCTTGATCGCGGCGATGAACAGCACCATGTAGAAACCGACCATGCCCCAGACGATCACGAAGATCGACGCACCCATCGCGGTTCTCTCGTCACCGAGCCAGGCGAAGCCGTTGGTGTCGAGACCCACAGCCCCGAGGATGCCGTTGAGCAGACCCTCTGGCGAGTAGATCAGCGCCCACAGAATACCGATGACGATCGCGGGGATGACGTAGGGGAAGAACGACACCACGCGGTAGAAGCTCGACCCGGCGAGCCCCCTGACCTGTCCGGTGCTCGGGCCACCGACGGTGATCATGCTGGCGAAGATCAAAGCGATCAACAGGGTGATCAGCGGGACGAAGATCGCCAGGATGACGTTGTTGCCCATCGCCTGCAGGAAGGTCGAATCGGTGAACAGGCGACCGAAGTTCTTCAGTCCCACGAAGTCCATCTCGGGGGAGAAGCCGGTCCAGTTGGTCATCGAGTAGTAGACGGCCTGCACGAAAGGCGAGATCACGAAGATCAGGAAGATCGCGACAGGTATGACCAGGAAGACCAGTAGGAAAGAGATGTAATCGAACGTCAGCGGGCGCCCGCCAAGGCGGGGCGGCCGACGCCGCCCCGCCTTGGCGGATACCGCGGTATCAAGAACAGGAGCTGTGGTCACTTGATCTCGATCTTGGTGATGGAGTCATCGTTGCGGATCTTGTCAGTGAGGTCCTGCAGCTGCTTCGTGATCTCTTCCACGCTCATCTTGCCGTCGAGGAACGAGTTCCAGATCGGCAGCTGATCGCTGTTCATGCCGTACAGGTTGAACGACTTGATCGTGAAGACGTTGTCGCCGGCGGCCGCGAGCATCTTGCCCTGCGACTGAAGTGCGGTCGAACCGAAGCCGTCCTCGGGGACGGTGTCCTTGACGATGGTCGGAGCGAGCTTCTCCTTCGCGAACGCGACAGCCGAGTCCTTCGAGAGCATGGTGCGCAGCAGCTCCTTGCCGCCCGCGGGGTTCTTCGCCTTCGATGGAACGATGAACGGCTCTCCGGCCTCGGCGCGCATGAAGCCTGCAGGCGTCGTCTGATCTGCGTTCAGCGGCAGCTCGGGGAAGCCCATCATCGCGAAGCCTTCGGCGGTCTGCGACTTCATCTCGTTCTCGATCCACGAGCCGGACGGGTACAGCAGCGCTTCTTCCTTGTTGCTCCACTGCGCCTGGGCCTCGGTGAACTGCGTTCCCGAACCACCGGGCTTGACGTATCCCGAAGCGATCAGCTCGTGCATGATCGTCAGGATGTCCTGCAGGATCGGGTTCGACCAGCATCCCTCTTCGAGGTTCTCCAGCGGCAGGCGCACCTCGTCGCCGCCCTGGATGACAGCGGAGTCGACCACCATCGTCTGGTAGTAGGTGGCGGCTTCCTTGCCCCAGAGGAACAGGTACTTGCCCTGTGCCTTGGCCGCTTCACCGAGGGCCTTCAGGTCCTGCCAGCTCGTCGGAACCTGCCAGCCGTTCTTCTCGAACAGGCTCGACGAGTACCAGATGCCGTACACGGTCATCACGTAGTTCAGCGCGACGAACTTGCCGTCGAAGGTGCCGGGAGCCTTGATGCCTGCGAAGAGGGTGTCAGCGATCTTCGTGCCCTCGAGGTTGTTCGAGCCGATCACGTCGGTGAGGTCTTCGAGCTGGTCGATGATGGTGTTCCAGCCGATGGAGTTCGCACCGGAGTTGTCGACGAGGTCCGGCGGGTTGCCGCCGACGAAGCGGGGCTGCAGCTCGGTGGCGATCTTCGTGGAGGGCGAGACCTTGACGGTCACGCCGTCGAGGCCCTTGTTCTTCTCCATGATCTTGCCGGCGTTCTCGACGTAGTCGACGCCGTAACCACCGTTGAAGATGACCGCATCGACGGTCGTGTTCGCCGCGACGCCGAAGGGGTTGTCTGCGGTGATCTCTCCCGCCGGGGCGCTCCCCCCGCCTCCGCCTCCTGGCGCTGCACACGACGCCAGCGACATGCCGAACGGCAGCAGCAGCGCCGTCGCTGCTGCGCCGCGCAGGAGGTTGCGGCGGCTGATGGATGACTGGGTGATTTCCATCTTCGTACCTTTCATTGGTGGTTAGTTTCCCCGGCGGATGCGACCGCGATAGCGGTCTTCGAGGGCAGAGTTGTGCTCGTCGCCGCCGGGGATATTGGCGGAGATGTACATCGGTGGAGTCTCGTCGCGTGCAGCAATTGTGCGGGCGACACCGAGAGTGAGCAGCTGAGCGATGAAAGCGCCGGTCATGGATGAGACCGCGCCGACACCGATGCCGCCGGGTAGCTCGAGCGTCGTGTCGCCGTAGGGGGCGAGGTTGTCGATGACGACATCCGCGACGTCGGCGAGACGCTTGCCCGACGGATGCTTCGGCTCCACGCGCATCGTGTGCTCCATGCTCGTGACCGCGATCACGGAGTGCCCGCGCTCCTTTGCCCAGAGCGCCGTGCCGACGATCGAGCCGTTGACCCCGGAGTTCGAAGCGATGAGGAAGACGTCGCCATCGGCCACCGGAACCGTCGCCATGAGTTCGTCGACGAGCCAGGGTTCGCGCTCCAGCGCGGGTGTGAGCGCGCCGACCTCGCGGTCGCCGTGCAGCACCAGATCGCGCAGTGCGAAATTGTTGGTCGGGATGAGTCCGCCGGCACGTCCCGAGATCTCCATCGCGAAAGCTTCGGAGTGCCCTGTGCCGAAGGCGTGAATGATTCCGCCGACGTCGAGAGCCCGCACCATGAGTGCGATCGCGGCATCCAGCGCGCCGTTCTCGGTTGTCTCTGCGAGGCGGGTGAGTCGCTCGTCCACTTCACGGAGAAGGTCGCTGGGCGTGGGCGCTGGAGGCGTGGTGGAACCGTCGCTATTACGGTTGTCAGTATTCATGCGTGGCACCATTGCCTCCAGACTCGCCAATGAAGTCTCCGTGGGATGAAAGCTATTCTCACCCTCGACGAAGGTCAAGTTAGGAGGGATAACAAATGAGTCACGACACCCTGATGTTGGGCGTGGATGCCGGCGGCACTTCGACCCGTGGCGTGCTCGTGACGGAGCAGGGCGGCTGTCTCGGTTACGGTCTCGGCGGGCGCGGCAACCCGACCTCTGCCGGGTTGGATCGCGCAGCCGAGGGTGTCCGCGCGGCGATCGCCGGAGCGCTCGCCGCCACCGGCCGCACTCTGGCAGAAGTGTCGGTGATCGTCTTCGCGATTGCAGGACAATCGGGCGTCGACGACCGAGACACCGCATGGTTGCGTGATCCATTGGCCGCTGAAGGATTCCGCGGCCGGGTGGTTCTGGAGTCCGATCTGCTGGCGACGTACTTCAGTGGAACTGCGGAGTCGTTCGGGTACGCGGTGGTCGCGGGTACCGGCGCATCCGTCATTCGGGTTTCGGACGGACGGATCGACGCGGTCGCTGATGGACTCGGCTGGCTGGTCGGTGATCGCGGCAGCGGATTCTGGATCGGCCAGCGCGTCGCGAAGGCCGTCGTCCGTGATCTCGATGGCGCAGGTCCCGCCACGACGCTGACACCCGGGCTGCTCGAGATGCTCGGCATCGAGGTGGACGACGTGCGACGCGAGGGGCGCGGCGGAGCACTGGTGCAGCTGGTGAAATCGCTCTACGCGCTGGCGCCGATCGAGCTCGCCGACTTCGCGCCGCTCGCGATCGCTGCGGGCGATCCTGTCGCCGGTGGGGCCGGCGATCCGGTCGCCGCAGGGATCCTGCGCCGTGCGGGTTCTCGACTGGCCGATTCGCTCGTGGCGGTCCTTGCAGGGCCTGGTCCCCTTGTGATCGGTGGCGGAGTGCTGGGCCGGGAGGGGTTGGTGCGGGATGCCTTCCTCGAGCGCCTCGGCGACCGAGCTGCCGGGCTTCCGCTGCTGCCGGTCGTCGACGGAGCTGTCGGGGCGGGGCTGCTGGCGCTGCGCGCTGGTGGGGTGACCGTTTCTGCGCGAACGCTCGAGCTGGTCGCGGCCACGATAGCCCGTTTTCGTTGACAATCGATGGTCTATGATTGAAGATGAATTGAATCAATCACAAAACGTCATTCACTGACTGGCCACGAGAAAGGCGAACATGACCGATCCGATCACCGCACCTGGCGCCCACATGCGAGAAGAGCTGCTCTCGCAGCCCGAGACCTGGGCACGGGCGGCGGCAATGCGTGACGAGCAGAAGGTGCTCCCCGGATCGGGTCAGCGCGTGGCCGTCATCGGATGCGGCACCTCGTGGTTCATGGCACAGTCCTACGCTGCTCTGCGCGAGCGTGCAGGGCACGGCGTGACCGATGCGTACGCGGCATCCGAAGCTTTTCTCGATCGCGACTATGACGCGATCGTCGCTCTCACGCGGTCCGGCACGACCAGCGAGGTGCTCGAGGTAGCCAGCCAGGTGAAGGGTCGCATCCCCGTCATCGGCGTGATCGGCGACCCGACGTCACCGCTCGTCGCCCTCGCTGATGAGTCGGTTCTCCTCCCGTTCGCCGACGAGCAGTCGGTCGTGCAGACCCGCTTCGCGACGACCGCGCTGACGCTGATGCGCGCGTCGCTCGGCCTCGACGCCGATGTCGCGAAGTCGATCGAGGATGCTGCGGCTGTCCTCGCGGCGACCGACGATGAAGGCCTCACCACCGCCGATCAGTACACGTTCCTCGGCCGGGGCTGGACCATCGGCCTCGCGCACGAGGCGGCGCTGAAGATGCGCGAGTCCTCGCAGTCGTGGACCGAGTCGTACCCGTCGATGGACTACCGTCACGGTCCGATCGCGATTGCGGCTCCCGGCCGCATCACGTGGCAGTTCGGTGTCGCTCCCGAGGGGCTCGCCGGCCAGGTCGAGGCCACCGGCGGACGCTTCGTGCAGCACGACGTCGACCCGCTCGCTGATCTCGCACGTCTGCACCGCGTCGCCCTCGACCGCGCAGTCGGCAAGGGGCTCGACCCCGACATGCCCCGAAACCTCTCGCGATCGGTCATCCTGGACGCGTGAGCACTTCTCCCGAGCCAGCAAAACCACGCCGAAACAATCCCGATTCGCGTGAGGCTCGGCGTGGTTTTGCGGGTTCGTGGGGTGTTGGCCAGGGATCGCCGGTGCTCGCCTTCGATGTGGGCGGCACCGACATCAAGTCGGCCCTCTTCGACGCCGACGGCACGCCGCTCGGACTGCAGCGCACACCGACGCCGAAGCTGGGCGCAGACCCCGCGGCCGCGCTGATCGAGGAGATCGCACGATTGGCGGATGGGCTGCGGGCGCAGCATCCGTCTGTCGAGCCTCGGGCGCTCGGTTTCGTCGTGCCCGGCATCGTCGACGTGGATGCCGGAATCGGCGTCTTCGCGAGCAATATGGGGTGGCGGAACGCGCCGCTGCGCGCGCTCGCGCAGCAGCGGCTGAACCTGACGGTCGCGTTCGACCACGACGTGGGCGCGGCGAGCTGGGCCGAGCATGAGCTCGGCGGTGCGCGCGCGCACGATGACGTCGTCGTGGTGATCATCGGCACGGGGATCGCCGGTGCGATTCTCGTCGGCGGCCGGCCCTACACCGCCGGCGGCTACGCCGGAGAGATCGGGCACTCGCCTGTCGCCGACGGACCGGAATGTGCCTGCGGCGCGCGCGGATGCTTGGAGACCGTGGCTTCGGCCGGAGCCATCGCCCGCCGCTACCGAGAGGCCACCGGCCTCACACCGAACGGCGCGAAGGACGTCATCGCTCGTGCTGCCGCCGGCGATGAGGCCGCTGCCGAGATCTGGAATGCAGCCCTCGACGCCCTGGCGATGTCGCTCGCCCAGCTGACCGCGATCATGGCGCCGGAGGCGATCATCATCGGCGGCGGGCTGTCGCGCGCGAGCACGCTTTTCGACGAGCTGCGCACGCGTCTTGCCGCGCGCCTCAGCTTCCATCGGATTCCCGCGCTGATCCCCGCGGAGTTGTCCGGCAATGCGGGCCTTCTCGGCGCAGCGCTCCGGGCGCGGGAACTCGCATGATCCTCACGGTCACCCCGAACCCCGCGCTCGATCTGACGTGGGAGCTGGATCGCATTGAGATCGGCGGCACTCACCGGGCGGATGCCGGGGCGGTGCGCGCGGGCGGCAAGGGACTCAATGTCGCCAGAGTCCTGCACTCTGAGGGGTTCGATGCGCGCGCGATCTCGACGGCCGGCGGTGCGACCGGCGACGAGCTGCGCCGTGACCTCGCTGCGAGCGGCGTGCCGCACGTGCTTCTGCCCGTGGCCGCCGACACCCGGCGCAGCGTCGCCTGGGTCGACCGTTCGCTCGGCGACACCACGATCGTGAACGAGCGCGGCACGAGTCCCACCCGCGAAGAGTGGGCCGAGTTCGTCGCGGCCGTGCATGAGGATGCCGTCGCGGCATCCGTTCTCGTGATCTCGGGCAGCTTTCCGCCCGCGGCGCCGCACGGACTTCTCGAAGCGCTCATTGTCGCCGCGAGCGGGCGTCCGGTGATCGTCGATACGTCTGGGCCGTTGCTGCTCGCCGCGGCCGACGCCGGGGTCTCCGTGGTCAAGCCGAACCGCGCGGAGCTCGCGGAGGCCACCGGCATCGACGACCCGGCAGGCGGCGCGCGCGAGCTGCTGCGCCGCGGTGCGGGTCTCGTGCTGCTCTCGCTCGGTGCCGAAGGGATGCTGGCGGTCACCGCAGATCGTGTACTCAGGGCGCAGTTGCCTGAGCCTCTGGCGGGGAACCCGACCGGTGCAGGAGACGCGGCGGTCGCCGCCGCGGCATCCCTTCTCGAGAGCGGCGTGCGCGACCCGGAACAGATCCTGCGCCGGGCGACCGCCTGGTCGGCCGCGGCCGTGCTCATGCCGCTCGCCGGCGAGATCTCACCGCGGCATGCGCAGCTCGCGGACGAACTCATCATCACCGAACCCACCGACGCTGAACTTCAAAAGGACTCCGAATGACCCTCGTCTCTGCCGCCGACCTCGTCCGCGATGCCGCATCGAGCGGCCGCGGGATCGGTGCGTTCAATGTGATCCACCTCGAGACGGCAGAGGCTCTGGTCGCGGCATCCGCGGAGGCGCGCCTGCCCGTCATTCTGCAGATCTCTCAGAACTGCGCCAAGTATCACGGCGCGCTCGAGCCGATCGCCCTCGCGACCCTCGCGGTCGCCCGTCGTGCCGAGACGCCGGTCGCGGTGCACCTCGATCACGCCGAGGACCCCGCTCTCGTTGACGACGCCATCGCGCTCGGGTTCGGCTCTGTCATGTTCGACGGTGGGGCGCTGCCCTACGACGAGAACGTCGCACTGACCCGCTCGGTTGCATCGCGTGCACATGCGGCCGGCGTCTATGTCGAGGGCGAGCTGGGCGAGGTCGGCGGCAAGGACGGTGCGCATGCGCCGGGCGTGCGCACCGACCCTGACGAGGCGCGTGCTTTTGTCGCCGAGACCGGTGTCGATGCGCTCGCCGTCGCGGTCGGCTCCTCGCACGCGATGCTCGATCGTAGTGCCTCGCTCGACATCGACCTGATCGCGCAGTTGCACACCGCGCTCGAGGTGCCGCTCGTGCTGCATGGATCGTCGGGTGTCGCGGATGCCGTTATCGTCGAAGCTGTGCGCGCCGGAATGACGAAGATCAACGTCTCCACTCACTTGAACGGGTTCTTCACCCGCGAGGTGCGCTCGACCCTCGCGGCGAACGAGCAGCTCGTCGACTCGCGCAAGTACATCGCCCCGGCGCGCGATGCGGTTACCAATGAAGCCGCCCGGATGCTGCGGCTGTTCGCCCTGCAGGACGCCTGATGAAGCGCGCCGCACGGTTGAGCGCCATCCTCGATCTGCTCGCTGAGCAGGGCGAGGTCTCGGTGGACGAGCTCGTCGTGCGGTTCGAAGCATCCGCTGCCACGATCCGTCGCGACCTCGACAGCCTTGCCGAGCAGCGCCTGCTCACGCGCACGCACGGCGGCGCGGTCGCGCAGTCGGTCGCCTACGAACTGCCCATCCGGTACAAGAGCCACCAGCGCACAGATGAGAAGGAGCGCATCGCGCGCGCGGCATCCGCTCTGGTCGCCACCGGCGCGGTCGTCGGTCTCTCCGGCGGCACCACGACCACCGCCATCGCCGCGGCGCTCGCCGCACGCGAAGATCTGGGCGAGTTCACGGTCGTCACGAACGCCGTGAACATCGCCTCGCAGCTGGCCACCCGCCCCGACATCAAGGTCGTCGTCACCGGGGGCGTGATCCACTCGCGCAGCTATGAGCTCGTCGGGCCGTTCGTGGAGCAGCTGCTCAGCGGCATCCAGCTCGACATCGCCTTCATCGGCGTCAATGCGCTCTCGGCGGACCGCGGGGCGTCGACGCATGACGAACGCGAGGCGGCGGTCAACCGCATGATGGCTTCGCGCGCGCAGCGCGCCGTCGTCGTCGCCGACTCGGGCAAGATCGGTCGCGCTGCTTTCGCGCGGGTCGGCGGGCCTGAGCTCTTCCAGACCGTGATCACCGATGCCCCGGCGACTGCCCTGGTCGACGCCGGATTCGAGGTCATCGTCGCCTGAGGTCGCGCCTACGCTGGAGGGGTGATCGCTCTCGCTGTACTCCTGTTCATCAACGCGGCCTTCAACGTGATCGTGTGGCCGCAGTTCTACAAGCGGGTCGTTCGTGATCCACGGGCTCGGGATGCCGCGGGCAATGCCACCGCATTCTTGAAGGTGCACGCCGTTCTCATCGCTTTCGCTCTCGTGCTCGCGCTGGTCTCGGTGATCGCCGGGATCGCTGCGCTCGTCGGGGTGCTTTAGTCGCGGCATCCGACCGCCGACCCGACACTTGCCGACGCGACACCCACCGGCCGGACACTTGTCAGTCCCGATCACAGATGTCGGTGCGTATCCCAGATCCGCGCCGACATGTGTGATCCGCGCTGACGTCTGTAGCGGCGGTTCGGGCGTCAGGCGCGTGCAACCGGGTTGTTGCAGCTCGGTGACCCAAGCTGTGCATGAGTCAGCGACTGGCGAACTGGGCGGCGTGGGCGGTCCAGGCGGACTCGGGGGGAAGGGCGCGCAGCGGCCGCGTCGAGACGGCGAGGATGACCGAGACGGCGCAGAGGGCGGCGCCGACGATGAGGGTCGCTTCGCGCCCGATGAACGACAGCCCGACACCGGCGACCAGCGGGGCAAGCGGCATCGCGCCCATTCCCAGCACGGCGGCGGCGCTGTTCGCACGACCCAGCATCGGGCTCGGAGTGGCGACCATGAAGTAACCCATCAGCGCGGCATTGACCGCTGGGATGAACAACACGACACCGCCGAGCACGACCGCGAGCCAGATGGGCGCATGCACGGGGATGAGTCCGAAGATTCCGACCGTCGAAACCAGCAGCCCCCCGATGATGATGGTGCCGGCTCGCACGCGAGAGACGAGAAGCGGTGCGAACAGTGCGCCGATGAGCATGGCGATTCCCGCCCCAGTGGCGAGCAGACCGATCGTGACAGGGGAGTGGCCCTGCTGCTGCAGCGCGTAGATGACAGTGGTCAGCGCAGTGCTGAAGCCGAGGTTGACGATGGTCGCCACGAACAGCACGCCGCGCAGGTCGGGGCGTGAGAACAGCCACGCGAATCCTTCGCGCACTTCGCGGAGGGCGTTCGGCTTTCCGACGGCGACCGTGGCCGCCGAAAGGCCGATGTCGGATGCCGCGGCATCCGCTTCTTCAGTAAGAGAAGTGCGGGGCGAACGCTGCAGCATCCACGCTGTTGCGGCGGCGATCACGTGGCACACGGCCATTGCCGCGCCGATCAGCCATGCACCTGCGGCGAGCAGGACGCCGCCGAGTGGTCCGCCGGCCAGTTGCAGCACGGCATCGCGCCCCTGGTTCGCCGCCTGCGCCCGGCCCATCGCGTCATCGGGGACGACCTCTTTGATGGCGCTCTCACCGGCGATGTCGAACAGTCCGGCGCGTGCGGCGAGCAGGACCTCCGCGATCAGGAGTGTGACGAAGGTCAATGCGTCGACGAGGGCGAGAACGGTGAAGGCGATCGAGAGCAGGGCACCCACGACAGACCCGGTGACCATCATCGCGATCCGGCGGTGGCGGTCGGCGAGCACCCCTCCGAACACGGTGGTGACCGTGCGGATCGTCATGCCAACCGCGCTGATGATGCCGGCCTGAGCGGGATCGTTCGTGACGAACAGCGCGATCAGCGGGATGGCGAAACCGAACAGCGCGCTCGCGAGACCCTTGGCGGTGTCGCTGATCAGCCACGTGATGTAGCGGCTGTTGCGCGTGAGCCGATGTGCGGGGGCGGCGGTGGTCATGCTGTCCAGAGTAAATGCGCAAGCTCTCTTGCGCAACTACTCTTGCGCAATTTTTGGTGCGGGTATGATCGGGGCATGGTGGACGAGGAACCTCGCACGGTCACGCATCCGGATGCTCGTAATGCGACGACCGCGATGATGAAGGCGTATTCGCATCCGTTGCGTCGCCGGATCGCCAAGGCCGTTGCGGCGCGCGGATATGCTCGCGCCGCCGATCTCGCCGGTGACCTGGACATTCCTGCCAACAGCATCAGCTTCCACCTGCGTGTCCTCGCCGATGCTGGACTCATTGAAGCGGCCCCGGAGCGTGCCAGAGACAAGCGCGATCGCGTGTGGAAGCCCACCGAGGGTGCGTGGAACGTCGGCTCTCCGGAGCATCCGATTGTCGATGAAGTGCTCGGCGGCGTGCTCATGAATTCCCTCGCTGACGATCACGTCGATATGGTGCGGCGCGTCTTGGTGTGGGCGCCGGAGTATGTCTCGGGGCGAGACCCGGAAGTGCACGGGACGTTCTCCCAACGCAGCATGCGTCTGACCGCTGCAGAGTTCAGTGAAGTTGAACGACGAATCCAAGAGGTGATTAAAGAGGTTGAGGATGCGGCGGACCCCGATGACCCCGCGGCTCGCTTATGGTCACTCGACATCGTTGCCGCCGACGACCTGATCTGACTACACCCGTCGCGACGAAGCGGGAGGACAAGCACCCGCGGCCGATGTGACGGCGGCCAGGGTGCCGCTTCGTGGGATGTGTCTGCGCGTGATCCCGGCTCTGCGGCGAGTGGATGCTGAACCCGCCGCGCCTAAGCCACCGATGCGGTCGCGTTTCGGTCACCTGCGTCGTGTCGACGGCATTCCCTCTAGTTGCACTAGCTGCAACAATGTAGCAGTGAGTGAGTCTGCGTGATTTACTTTCAGCGACATCGCAAACGTCATGTCGCGATTTACCCCGCATATTCGTTTCCTTTCACAGGAGGTCAATGATGATCAGCAGAAAGCCAGCCATACGCGTCCTCGCCATCGCAGCAGTCGGAGTCGTGGGTCTCGGCCTTGCTGCCTGCGCCCCAACGTCGTCCGGCGGCGGCGGTGGTGGCGGGGAGGGTGCCGAGGAGACCACCGTCACGGTCTGGTCCTGGCGCACGGAAGACGTCAAGCAGTACGAGGAGATCTTCGACGTTTACGAGGAGGCGAATCCCGGCGTCACGGTCGATTTCAAACCGTTCAAGAACACCGAATACAACCAGATCCTGACCACCGGCCTCGCCGGCAGCGACGGGCCGGACGTGGTTCAGCTGAAGTCCTATGGGGGCGTGCAGGCTCTGATCGACAGCGGCTCGATCATCGAGATCGGGTCGTCCGTTCCTGCCCTGGAGGAATTCCCTCCGGCGACGACAGCGGCGCTCTCCGATATCAACACCGGTGACATCTACGGCGTGCCGTTCGCCGTCAACACGTTCCAGGTCTTCTACAACACTGCGATCTTCGAGGAGCATGGGATCGAGGAGCCGACGACGTGGGATGAGTTCCTCGAGATCAGCCAGACGCTCAAGGACGCCGGCGTGATCCCGATCACGATGGGCGGAGCAGACGCGCAGGTCCAGATCCCCGTGAGCACGGAGTCGCTCGTCGCCGGCCGTTACGGCGGGGCGGAGTTCGCGGAGGCTGTCCGCTCCGGTGAGAAGGACTTCACGGATCCTGACTACGTCGCGTCGCTCGAGTTGATGGACGAGCTGAAGCCGTTCTTCCCGGAGAACGTCACCGCGACCTCGGCGGACGACGCGATGGTCCTCTTCCTGTCCGGTCAGGCGGCGATGTACCCCTCCGGTTCGTTCCAGGCCGGCACCTTCACGAGCCAGGCGCCGGACCTCGACTTCGACGCCTTCGCGATGCCTGTGGGCGACGACTGGGTCTCGAAGGAACCCATCACTCCCGGCTTCGTCGACGGCGGCTACGGAGTCTCCGCTCGGTCGGAGAATCAGGACGCGGCGATCGATCTGGTGGCGTGGATGGCTACCGAAGAGTTCGGCCAGATGTTCTCCGACCTGCTCAGCCAGAACTCTCCCGTGCCGGGGGTCACCAATGCCGATCCCATCCTGCAGGAGCAATACAGCAACTACGAGGCCAATGGTGCGCCGTACCTGCTGCTGACGGACTTCCGATACGGCCAGCCCTGGGGCACCGACCTGCTCGGAACAGCAGTGCAGCGCATCTGGCTCGGCGAGCAGACCGCAGAAGAAGCCGCCGCCGACATCCAGGCCGGCATCTCGCAGTGGTACACCCCTAAGAAGTAGTCATGACGACACGTAAGCGTCGGGGAGGAGCGGTGCGCGTTCCTCCTCTGGTCCCGTACCTGTTCATCCTCCCCGCGCTTGCGCTCTTCGGGGTGTTCCTGCTCTACCCGCTGCTGAGCGCTGTCTCCTACGCGTTCTTCGAGTGGCAGGGCACTCTTCGCGGCGCCTTCCTCGGTTTCGAGAACTTCGTCCGGCTGTTCACGGACCTGCCGTTCCGTGACGCCATCCCGAACGCATTCGTCCACAACATCCTGTTCTTCGTCGGCACGATGATCGTGCAGAACTCGCTCGGACTGTTCCTGGCAGTCCAGCTGCAGAAGCGGGCGCGCATGCAGCGGTTCTTCCAGACGATGTACGCGATGCCGTACCTGGTCAGCCCGCTCGTGATCGGATACCTCTGGTCGTTGCTGCTCTCACCGAACCTCGGGCCGGTCAACGCCTTCTTCAAGGCTGTGGGACTGGATGCTCTCGCTCTTCCCTGGTTGGGTGATCCCGGATTGGCGCTGCCGATCGTCATCCTCATCGGGGCCTGGCAATGGCTCGGCTTCCCGATCCTCCTGTACGGGGCAGCTCTGGCCGGGCAACCGCTCGAGTACGATCAGGCCGCTGCGACGGACGGCGCGTCCGGCTGGCAGATCTTCTGGCACATCAAGTTCCCTCAGCTCATCCCTGTACTGGGGACCGTGACGATTCTGACTTTCATCTACATGATGGAGATCTTCCCGCTGGTCTACGCGCTGGGCGGATCGACCGGCTCGCCGGCCGGTGCCACCGACGTGCTGGCACTGCTGTTCTACCGCACGTCCTTCCAATCGGGTGCACCCAATGCGATCGGGCTGTCTTCGGCCATCGCCACCCTGCTGTTCCTGCTCATCTTCGGAACGGCGATCCTCGCGAACTACTTCCTTCAGCGCATGGAGAGGAGGCTCTCATGAGTGCCGACGCCACTGTCGCCGCCTCCTCGCGCCGTTCGCGGTTCGGCGGCACGCTGACGCGAAAGATCATCACCGTGATCATGACGGTCTACGCGGTCATCGCGGTCTCGCCGCTGGCGATCATGATCGTCAACTCGTTCCGCTCGTCATCCGACATGTTCGTCAACCCGCTCGGGTTTTTCAGTAACCCGACGGTCGAGGGCTACGTCAAGGCGTGGACGGATGCCTCGTTCAGCACGTATTTCTTCAACTCGCTGTTCGTCACGGTCTGTTCTGTTGTGCTGTCGACGGGAGTATCGCTGTTCGCGGCATATGCCCTCGCCCGGTGGACGTTCTTCGGGAGGTCTGCGCTGCAGAGTCTCTTCATCTCCGGCCTGATGATCCCTGTGATGCTCGCCGTGCTGCCGCTGTTCTACCTGATCGACGGCTTCGGGCTCCTGGACTCGCACCTGGCGTTGATCCTGATCTACGCGGCGAACGGAGTCCCGTTCTCGATCTTCATACTCGCGGCGTTCTTCCGACAGCTGCCCGAGGAGCTCGAGGAGGCAGCCCGCATCGACGGCGCCGGCCCCGTCCGCACGTTCTTCTCGGTGATGATGCCGTTGGTCAAGCCGGCCATCGCCACGGTCGTGATCTTCCGGTTCGTACCGATCTGGAATGACTTCCTCTTCCCGCTGGTGATGCTGCGATCGACCGAGAAGTACACCATCCCTGTCGGACTCACCTCGTTCTTCGGTGAGTTCTCGACAGACTGGTCCCCCTTGTTCGCTGGTCTTGTGATCGCCACCATCCCCCTCGTGCTGCTGTTCATCGTCGCGACGAAACAGATCGTGACGGGGCTCACGGCCGGCATCGGGAAGTAGCGATTTCGCATGGCTGGAAGGAAGACAATGACTGAGATCCTCTCCCCGACGTACGTGCCGGAGGTGCGCGTGACCCCGCCGCCGTGGCAGCAGGAGGCAGGTGGTGGGCTACGTATCACGCGGATCTCGTGCACCATCACGGCGCCTGACGGAGTCAATCTCGTGATCGTGAAGGTCGAGACGAACCAGGATGGTCTCGTCGGATACGGATGTGCGACCTTCACCCAGCGCGCGTTCGCCGTCCGAACCGTGATCGAGGACTACATCGCCCCCTTCCTGATCGGGCGAGACCCCGGTGACATCACCGACATCGCCGCATCCCTGACGCTCGACTCGTATTGGCGCAGCGGGCCGGTGACGAACAACGCCGTATCCGGGATCGACATGGCGCTGTGGGACATCAAGGGCAAGGTCGCCGGCATGCCCGTCTGGCAACTGCTCGGCGGTCGTGCCAGGGAGAGCGTGACGACGTACGTGCACGCGACGGGTGCGACCGTCGACGAGCTGTCCGAGCAGATCGAGCGTCACCTGGAGGTCGGGTACACGCATATCCGGTGCCAGGTGAGTGTCCCGGGATCACTGACCTACGGAGCGATCGGGAGCGACTCTGCCCTCACCTGGAACCCGCGGGACTACCTGCGCTACATTCCGGGCGTCTTCGCCGAGCTCCGCCAGCGCTTCGGCCAGACGGAGTTCATCCACGATGTCCACGAGCGTCTGCACCCGCACGATGCGGTGAGCCTGGTGCGCAGGCTCGATGAGTTCGGGCTCTTCTTCGTCGAGGATGCGCTCGCTCCGGAAGACCTCGGCTGGCTTCCTCGCCTGCGCGAGCGCACGTCGAGTCCTCTCGCGATCGGTGAGCTGTTCTCCAAGGTGGACGAGTACCTTCCGCTCATCCAGAATCGCCTCATCGACTTCATCCGGTGTCACGTGTCCGCGATCGGAGGGATCACTCCCGCCTGGCGACTGGCGGGAGCGGCGGAGCTTTTCGGCGTCCGAACGGCCTGGCACGGTCCGCGCGATGTGTCCCCGGTCGGACACGCCGCCAACATCGCTCTCGATCTCGCGTCTCCTGCCTTCGGAATCCACGAGCACTTCGAATTCTCGGAGCAGACTCACGCCGTCTTCCCCGGTACCGCCGTGGCCGAACGCGGTCAGCTGCGCCCCAACGGAAAGCCGGGATTGGGCATCGACTTCGACGAGAAACAGGCCGCGTTGCATCCTCCGACGGATGCCTTGGCCAACTGGCACTATGGTCGCGTTCGCCGACCGGATGGGGCGTTGCAACGGCCATGACCACCAAAGTTGACGCTTTGCGTCGAGTCCTCATCACGGGAGGCGCCGGCCAGATCGGGCTCGGCTTCGCTGCTGATGCTCAGGGCGAGTACGACTTCGTCCTCCTGGATCTGCCCGGTCGGTTCACCGCAGCAGCGGAAGAGCTTGGGGAGGTCATCGAGGCGGACATCACCGATTCCCAGGCGATGCGGTCAGCCCTTGCGGGGGTGGACACGGTGATCCATCTCGGCGGTTTCCGGCAGGCTTCGACGCGATGGGCGGATCTGCTCCCGGTGAACATCGCGGGGACCTACAACGTCGTGGCGGCGGCGATCGCCAACGAGTGCTCACGATTCATCTTCGCCTCCTCGGTGCATGCGGTTTCGGGGTATGCAGAGGGCCGACAACTGCGCGAGGAGGACCCGGTCAATCCGGCCGATCTCTACGGCGTCAGCAAGGTGTTCGGGGAGGCGCTCGGGCGCTACGCCGCTGAGCAGGAGGGGTTGTCGTTCATCGCGCTGAGGGTCGGCGCTTTCCAGTACCCGGACCTGGTCGGAAAGGTCGGCTCCGGCTGGATGGTCGAGGAGTACTGCGCCCCGGCCGACCTATACCAGCTTCTGCGGCTGTGCATCGAGCACGACGACATCACCTTCGAGATCTTCAACGCGGCCAGCGCCAACCGGCTGGGCCGGATGGACACCTCGAAGGCTCAGGCGCAGCTCGGTTATGTTCCGTTGTACGATTCGTTCGAACTCTCCGGACTGGCCGGCTACGCATCGGATAACCTCGGAAGCCTCACGCCTCCTTCGCAGCCCTCGGGGATGCGGGAGGATGTCGCCCCCACGCGGCGGACGGATACGATCGCTGATGCGCCGTGATCGCCGGCAATCGATGAGGGAGCGGAATGGATGACCTGAAGCATCGGACTCTCGGCAGAGGCTTCGCGATCCTGGAGGCGGTCGCCGCCGCTGGGGAAGGCCTGTCGGTCACGGAACTGGCCGCGATCACGCAGTTGGACAAGAGCACGACCTCCCGTCTGGTGAGCTCGCTGGCCGATCTGGGATACCTTCACCGTCAGGTCGACCGCTCCGTCATCCTGTCGGGCAAGGTCCTGCGTCTCACGCGGGGTTTCGAGGACCAATTCGATCTGCAGAAGCTTGCGCGGCCGCTCCTGCTGGCACTCCGGGATGAGGTCAACGAGACGGTGATCCTGACGGTGCGTCAGGGCAACTTCACGACCAGCATCGATCAGGTCGATCCGCTGCAGAACATGCGGCTCGTTCCGCACGTGGGAAACACGGCGCCGCTTGATGCGACCGCTGCGGGGCGAGCGATCCTGCTTTCGCTGCCGGCGGCTGAAGCGAAGTCGGTCCTTCGCGCCACGAAGGACGACAAAGTCGAGCACCCCGAGGTCCGGTTGGCGCAAGCACGTCTGGCGCGAGAGGCTGAATACGCTGTGGCTCAGGGGTACGTCTGGATGAGGCGCTCCGATGACCTGGAGCGGATCGCCGCTCCCGTGTACGACGCTGTGGGCATGCCGGTCGCCGCCGTCTCTGTATACGGCCCTAAGTACCGGATGCACGATCGCATCCAGGAGTTCGGTGCCGCGTGCCGGGACGCCGCGAACGAGCTGACCGGGATGCTGCGCGGCGATACGCGCGCCCCATGACAGCGCGTCGATGATCCAGCTGCGACGCGCTGATGTTCAGGCGACGATCATGCGCTCTGCGGGTTTGCGGCAACTCCGTGTTGGCGAGCGCGAGCTGCTCGTCGAACCACCGGTGAAAGGGCCGAACCGCGCCTTCCACGGAGAGCTTCTCGCGCCGTGGCCGAACCGGGTGGGCGGTGGCCTGTACCGGCACGGCGGCGTCGAGCATCAGCTTCCCATCAACGAGGCAGAGCGCGGACACGCGATCCACGGGTTCGCGTCAGGGCTGGATTGGCTCGCACGACGTCGAGGGGCGGGGGCTGTCACACTCAGCAGCGTTCTCGAGACGCAGCCGGGCTACCCGTTCCGAATGGAATTCGAGGTTCACTACGACTTGTGCGACGGGGGCATCTCAGCGCGACTGATCGCCCGCAATATCGGCGACGTGACGGCGCCGGTCGGGCTCGGCTGCCATCCGTACGTGCGGGCGGGTGATGGTCCGCTCGATTCTTGGGAGTTGGGCCTCAACGCCGACACCATGCTCGATGTCGACCCAGCGACTCTGCTGCCGACTCGGCTGCAGGACGTCGAAGCGACTTCGTTCGACTTCCGTTCTCCGCGGCCGATCGGTGATCAACGGTTCAGCAGGGCATTCCGACTCGATGCGCCGTCTCTCGCCGCATACCGGACCGTGACGGTGCGCGACCCCGCTGGCACGGGTGTCGACGTGGTGCTGGGTGAGACGAGCAGGTGGGTGCAGATCTATACGGGAGACGTAGATGATCCCCGGTTGCGTCGGCGCGGGCTCGCGATTGAGCCGATGACCTGTCCGCCGAACGCGTTCGTCTCAGGCCTCGACCTCGACATCGTCGAACCCGGTGACGCCCTCGAACTCGCTTGGGCCATCAGAGCGCATTGATTGCACTGTATGCAACCATGTTGCAGCTAATGGCTCCCGATGGTTGGCTGGGTAAACCCCGTCGACGACGATGAAAGCAGAGAACTCATGACGCGCACACCCGTCCATCACCTCACTGCGGGGACGCTTCGTCTCTCGATCAGCGACGACGGTTCCGTCGTCGAGTGGAGCGATCCGACGACGGGGCTGAGGTCCACGCCGGGTTCCGACATGTGGACGATGTCGACGGAGCACGGCGACCTGCGCGATTCGGCGGTGCGCTCGAGCAGTCAGCGGGGCAGGGTGATCAGTGCCGCGGATTCCATCGAGGTGATCTACGACTCGCTGGTGTCCGACGGCGGGGACGCGCTCGCAGTGGCTCTCCGCGTTCGGATCCAGGTCCTCGACGGCAGTTTCGTGTTCTCTGCCACCGGGGAGGTGGCCGGCGCCGTGACGGTGCATGAGGTGATGCTGCCGGTGCTGTCGCTCGCGCAGGCGGCATCGACGGACCGCAGCAGCGACGTGCTGTTTCGTCCGTTCGGTCTCGGCCAGCGGATCGTCGATCCCTGGCGCACCCTGGAGCGGGCGCACACCGAGTACATGTCGGCGGACCACAAGGGGGTCTGGACCACCAAGGCTTATCCGGGTGAGCTCACCATGGCGTGGCAAGGTCTGCAGTCAGATGATCACTTCTTATACGTCGCGCGCCATGACGCCGAGTTCCGTGCAGCGCTGTTCTCCGCGGGCGTCAATCCCCGTGGCGCTGCGCAGGCACTGAATTTCGGCACGACGGCACTTCCCTCGGCGCGGCAGGGGCAGACGTTTGAGATCCCGCAGAACATCATCGCCTGGCTCCCCGGTGATTGGCGTACCGGCGCCGCCTACTACCGGGCGTGGGCCGATACCTGGTACACCGGCCCGGTGCGGCAGGAGGCCACCGCGGAACTCGACGGATGGCAGCGACTGATCATGCGGCACCAGTTCGGCGAGGTGTACCTCCGCTACGGGCAACTCGTCGAAGCATGGGAGGCAGGCCGGACGGCCGGCCTCGACACGATCCTGCTGTTCGGGTGGTGGCAGCAGGGGATGGATCGCGGGTATCCCGTGTACGACGTGGATCCGGCGCTGGGCACCGCGCAGGAGCTGCGCGAGGCGATTGCGCAGATTGAGTCTCGTGGCGGTTCGGTGATGCTGTATGCGAACGGCAACCTCATCGACCGCACGTCGGACTTCTATGCGTCGGATGCGAGTCTGTCGACCAAGAAGGACCGGAGCGGGCTCGACTACGTCGTCGGCTACAACTTCGCGAACGAGTCGAAGTCTCTTCCGCACTTCGCCGGCCCGGGCTTCACACTGGGATGCCATGGTGCAGCGACCTGGCGCGACATGATGACGGGGGTTGCGGCCGACAACCTCGCCCTGGGCACGAATTCGATCTTCTTCGATCAGACGGCGTACCATCTCATCGCCTGGCCCTGCTATGACGCCCGACACGACCACGGGGAGAAGGTTGACCAGGAAGGCGTCTTCCGTGCGAAGACGCTGGAGGGCATGCGCAGTCAGGGTGAGGGCGTCGTCCTCGGTTCAGAAGGCATGACCGACTTCCTGATCTCACGCCTGGACTATCACCACGGCTGGGGGTTCGGCTATTCGGACCACGCCGAGGCGTTCCCTGCCTTGTTCCGTCAGACCTTCCCCGAGCCGGTTGTCAGCAACCGGCTGATCCACGATCAACTCGACGGCTGGGAGCACCAGTTGCACTACGCGCTGGTGTACAACCTCGTCTTTGACGTCGCGATCTACCGGTGCCGGGCTCTCGTCACGGAGTTCCCTGAGTACGCCGCGAAGATCCGAGAGCTGCTGGGCTACCGAAAGACGTATCGTCGGTTCTTCCGAGAGGGCGTGTTCGAAGCCGCGGACCAGGATTGGGGCGACGACCCGATCGTGACGGTCGCGTACAGACACGCCGGGGAGGTCCTGACGATCAGGTGGAACTCCACCGATGCGCAGGTCTCGGATGACGCAGGTGTGGTGTTCGCCCCGAATCAGCTCGTCTTCGCCGTCGCATCGAACTGAGAGTGCCAGCCGGTTTCGGATGAGTTCGCAGAACCGGTGAGCGCCCCACCGCACCGCGCGATCGCCGGTACCCGTCCTGGGGCATGCCCAGGACGGGTACCGGCGACGCCGTGCGCCGGGTGAAGCACGGCCCGGTGACATTCGTTAGGGCGTCGCCCTCCGGAAAGCCAGGAACGATACTGCCGACAGCACGGCGATGACGACGAGCCCCCACAGAGAGAGTCCGACGGCTCCGAGTTCGGCGAACATCGTCCAGAACTGGATCCAGAGCTCGAGCCGCGTCACCACGAAGATCACCCCGAGCAGCGCGAGCACGAGCACGAAGCTCACGATCGTGAGCACCACCGGGCCCCAGCTCTTGTAGATCGTCGCGCCGGTGAAACCGACCACGAAGAAGAACAGTGCAAGAGTGAAGAAGGTGACGAAGGCTCCGAGCGGGCCGGCTTCCCATATCCACGGCAGGTGGAAGACATAGCCGTTGACACCGTACCCGTTCGTGAGAAGTTCGATGCCTCCGCCGATGACGAAGATGATGGCCATCAAGGCGCTGCCGAGGGCCGCCGCCAGGAGTGTACCGAGGAAGAAGTCACGCCTGGTGATGCTCAGAGCTTGCGAGAACGGGAACGTGAGGGTCATCGCGGTGAGGCCGGTCCCGAAGAAGACCCACAGCGGTGCCTGGCCGCCGCCGCCGTATTTCGGCTGGTCGATCGGGATCATCGCGTAGATGAGGATGGATACGATCACTGCGCCAGCGAGAACGATCAGCGGCACCCAGATGAAGGTCTGCTTGTTGATCAACTGCAGACGGACGACATTGAGCGTGCGGGACATCAGCGAACCTCCTGGTGGTCTGAGCGGTTTTCTGCGCCGGCCTTCTGGGTCA
Organism: Microbacterium zouquanmingi; assembly: GCF_052266695.1. Taxonomy (NCBI): domain Bacteria; kingdom Bacillati; phylum Actinomycetota; class Actinomycetes; order Micrococcales; family Microbacteriaceae; genus Microbacterium; species Microbacterium zouquanmingi. The sequence goes on along the minus strand of NZ_JBQPQZ010000006.1, from coordinate 90,083 downwards.
GGCGAACGATGAGCTGTTGCAGTGAGACGGGGGCGAGATCAAGACCGGATGCCGTGACCTCAGCACGTTCGTCGTCGGAGAGGGCGCCCAGCACGGTGACAGATGCCACTCGTCCCAACGCTTCCCGGTGCAACACTTCGCGGTCACCGACCCATGCGTCGACGTTGGCTGCATCGCCGATGACGGTCACGGCGCGGTCGCGCACAGCATCCGTGTCCTCGTTCATGAGGATCTGACCATTGTCGATGACGATGACGTGTTCGATCAGGTTGGAGACCTCGTCGATCAGGTGCGATGACAGAATGATCGTGCGCGGGAACTCGGCGTAGTCCTCGAGCAGGCGATCGTAGAAGATCTGCCGCGCGACCGCGTCGAGGCCGAGGTAGGGCTCGTCGAAGAAGGTGATCTCGGCACGCGAGGCGAGGCCGATGATGACGCCGACGGCCGAGAGCTGTCCGCGAGAGAGCTTCTTGATCGTCTGCTTCATCGGCAGCTGGAAGTCCTTGATCAGCTGATCGGCGAACTCCTGGTCCCAGTTCGTGAAGAACAGGCTCGCAGCTTTGAAAGCGTGGCGCGGGGTCGCGTCATCCGGATACTTCTGGCTTTCGCGAACGAAGCAGATCCGGCTGAGCACGTGGGAGTTCTCGTACGGGTGCTCGCCGAACACCTTCACGGTGCCGGCCGACTCGAAGTTCTGCGCAGTGAGGATCGACATGAGAGTCGTCTTGCCCGCGCCGTTGCGACCGAGCAGCCCGTAGATCGCGTTTCCCTCGATCGAGAGCGACACGTTGTCGAGGGCATGCTTGTCCTTGTAGCGCTTGGTGAGGTTCTGCACCTCGATGACGGCGGTCATGCGGGATTCCCTTCGGTGGTGGTTTCGGATGCCGCGGCGCGTTCACGCAACAGCGTTGCAAGGTCTTCGGGGCCGAGCCCGAGCGTGCGGGCCTCGGCGAGGAGAGGATCGATGTAGCGGTCGGCGAAGGCGGAGCGACGCTCGGTGAGGAGTGCGGTGCGCGCTCCAGTGGCGACGAACATGCCGATGCCTCGTTGCTTGTAGAGCACTCCCTTGTCGGTGAGCATGGCGACTCCCTTCGCTGCTGTGGCGGGGTTGATGCGATAGAAGGAGGCGAGCTCAGTGGTCGAGGGCGCCTTGGACTCCTCTTCCAGCGAGCCGTCGAGGATCTGGTCCTCGATCTGCTCCGCGATCTGGAGGAAGAGCGCCTTGCCTTCTTCGATCACAATGCCTCCGCTTGGTAGGTCGGTTAGTTACTCAACTAACTAACCACTTAACCTCGAGGGTGTCAAGAGCTTCTGTGACGGCTCGTGGCAGAGGGCCTTCGTAGGATGAGGACGTGGTCTTCTCGTACGCGGCGCTTCGCCGCTTCCCCGATGTCGAAGCGCCGAATCTGCAGGCGTGGGATGCCACGGACGAGCTCCTTGTGCAGCACGCGCTCGCCGCGGGGCTGGCAGGGGAAGAGATCGCCATCATCGGTGACGAGTACGGCGCGATCACGCTCGCGCTGGCGGATGCTGGGCTCACCGGCCTGCGCGTGCACCAGGACCTCGCCACGGGGAGACGGGCTCTGGCACGCAACGCCGTGGCGCTCGGGCTAGTGGGATTGCGCTCGCACGAACTCGACGCGCAGCTGCTCGAGGGCGCGGGGCTCGTGCTGCTGCAGCTGCCGAAGTCGCTCGCTGAGCTTGAAGAAATCGCGGATGCCGTGACCCGCTGGGCGGCGCCCGAGGTCACACTCATCGCCGGTGGTCGCGTGAAGCACATGACTCTGACGCAGAACGAGGTGCTCGCTCGGAGTTTCGGGCACGTGCAGCCGCAGCGCGCTGAGCGCAAGTCGCGGCTGATCGTGGCGTCCTCTCCCCGAGGCGTGCCCGCTGAGTCGATGTTCCCGGTCAGCGCGCGCATCGAGGTGCCGGGGCGCGACCAGCCGCTGACGGTGGTCGCCCACGGCGGCGCTTTTGCCGGCGTGAAGCTCGACATCGGCACGCGCGTGCTGCTCGAGGTGCTCGCTTCCCGCGCACAACTCCTGAGAAACTCCGCTGATCAGCCCGGCCGGAGCCGCGAAAGCAGCGATCGGCGAAAAAGTTCAGGAGTTATGCAAGGCGGCGCCGGGGCGACGGTCATCGACCTCGGTTGCGGGACCGGAGTGCTGGCCGCAACCTACGCGCTCACCCATCCTGAGGCCCGCGTCATCGCCACTGATCGCTCGGCGGCAGCCGTGGCATCCGCTCGCGCGACGATGCATGCGAACGGGGCCGATGTCGAGGTCACCCACGACGACGCCGGGTCAGAAATCCCCGATCAATCAGTAGATCTTGTGCTGCTCAATCCGCCATTCCACCTCGGCGCGAGCATCCACACCGGAGCGGCGACCAGACTGTTCGAGGCTGCCGCGCGCATCCTCAAGCCCGGCGGCGAACTGCTCACCGTCTACAACTCGCACCTCGCGTACAAGCAAGAGCTGGCGACGCGGATCGGTCCCACGGACCAGCTTCACCGCACCTCGAAATTCACCGTCACGCGAAGCATCCGTCGTTGAATTCATTCTTCGCCGCAGATTGTCGACATTCGACAGCGATCCTCATCTTTGTTACGTTGGAATGTAGGCCAATTGGTCTGAGACCAGTCCGCGAACACGTCGTGCGTTCGAATTGATTCATGCTGGGAAGCGACGTGGGCGTAAGGTCGATGCTTTTACGGGGGAGCAGGATCCCCCTCTCGTGCCGCCCGCAAGACGATGTCGAACGGCCCTGAGCATCACCCGGACGTAACCGAAGTGGCTCCCGAAACCCGAAGTATCGGTGAGTCGCCAGGGGAAACGTGACTGAAACCGCACTTGAGGCGCGCCATCTTTTCAAAGTGTTCGGACGCAATCCGAAGCAGGCAGTGCAGCGGCTGAAGGCTGGTGCATCTCGTGCCGAGGTGCAGGAGGCCGGAACCGCCGCCGTCATCGACGCCAGCTTCACCGTCAACAAGGGCGAGATCTTCGTGATCATGGGGCTGTCCGGATCGGGCAAGTCCACGATCATCCGCATGCTCAATGGGCTGCACGACATCACTGATGGCTCCGTCGTGGTGGGCGGCGACGAGATTGCCGGAGTCTCGGCGGCACGTCTGCGCGAGATCCGCCGCGACAACGTGTCGATGGTGTTCCAGCACTTCGCGCTGCTGCCGCACCGCACCGTTGCTGACAACGTCGCTTATCCGCTCGAGCTCAAGGGCGTGGCCAAGGCAGAGCGCCTGGCGAAGGCCAACGAGGTCATCGAGATGGTCGGGCTCACCGGCTGGGGCGACAAACTGCCCTCGCAGCTGTCCGGCGGAATGCAGCAGCGCGTCGGTATCGCTCGCGCACTCGCCGCGGACACCGAGATCCTGTTGATGGATGAGGCGTTCAGCGCGCTTGACCCACTGATCCGCCGCGAGATGCAGGAGCAGCTGGTCGAGCTGCAGGCCAAGCTGCAGAAGACCATCGTCTTCATCACGCACGACCTCAACGAGGCGATGTTCCTCGGTGACCGGATCGCCGTAATGCGCGATGGCCGTATCGTGCAGATCGGCACGCCGGAAGACATCCTCACGGATCCCGCCAACGACTACGTCGAGCAGTTCGTGCAGGACGTCGACCGTGCGCGCGTGCTCACCGCCGCGAACGTCATGGAGTTGCCGCGTCCTTTCGTGCCAGACACGGGCGGTCCCCGCACGGCGCTGCGCCAGATGCGCGACACCTATTCGTCGGCGGTCTACGTCACCGACCGCGACCGAAAGCTGCTGGGGATGGTCATCGACCGCGACGCCGTCAAGCTCATCCGCAAGGGCGACACGTCGCTGACGTCCATCATCAAGCCGGTGCCGCAGAGCGTCTCTGAAGACGAGATCCTCATGAACCTGTTCGTGCCCGCCGTCGAGTCGCCGCTGCCGCTCGCAGTGACGGATGCTGAGAACCGCCTGGTCGGCGTCATCCCGCGCATCACGCTTCTGGCAGCGCTGGGTCCTGGACCGAACTCCACGGAGGAGATCACTCTGCCGATGCCGCCGGTCTCGCATGCCGAGATCGCCGCAGTGCTGGGAGAGGCGGATGCTGCGGTTGCCGAGGCGGCTCACGTCGAAGGAGAGGTGCGCTGATGGACGGTTTCCGCGTTCCGATCGGTGAGTGGGCTTCGACCGCTGTCGACTGGGTCAAAGACAACCTCGAGGGACTGCTCGACTTCATCTCGTTCGTGGTGAAGTTCTTGGTCAACGGGCTGACCGACATCCTCGTCGGCACGCCCTTCCCGCTTCTCATCGCGATCTTCGCGCTGATCGCATGGTTCGTGCGATCGTGGCAGATGGCCGTGGGAACCGTGGTGGCGTTCGTGCTCATCGTGGGCATGAACCTGTGGGAGCCCGCGATGCAGACCCTGTCGCTGGTGATCGTCTCGGCGATCGTGGCAGTGCTTATCGCAATCCCACTGGGCATCTGGTCGGCGCGCAATGCGACCGTCAGAGCGATCCTCAAGCCCGTCCTCGACTTCATGCAGACGATGCCGGCGTTCGTGTATCTGATCCCGGCGATCGTGTTCTTCAGCATCGGCGTCGTCCCGGGTCTCGTTGCCACCGTGATCTTCTCGCTGCCTCCGGGCGTCCGGCTGACGGAGCTCGGCATCCGCGGAGTCGACTCGGAGACCGTCGAGGCGGGGCATGCCTTCGGTGCGACGCCCGGGCAGATCCTGCGCGGCATCCAGCTGCCTCTTGCGATGCCGACCATCATGGCCGGTATCAACCAGGTGATCATGCTCGCCTTGTCGATGGCTGTCATCGCTGGAATGGCGGGGGCCGATGGGCTCGGCAAGATGGTCGTCGAGGCCATCTCGACAGTGAACATCGCCAAGGGCGTCGAGGCCGGTCTCGGCGTCGTGCTGGTCGCCGTGTTCCTCGACCGCGTGACTGCGGCCCTGGGGACACCGAGCGAGTACCGCTCATCGCTGATCGGAGTCATCTCGCGTCGCCAGGGTGAGCGTCGCGCAACCGCGGCGGATGCTGCGGCTCAGGCCGAGCGCGAATCGGCTTCGCCGCACCGTGCCCCGATCATGTGATCGACAACAACTGACTACCCATACGAAACGCAGCAGAACATACGAAAGGAAGCACATGAAGAAGTTCCGGCACATCACAGCCATCGCAGCAATCGGTGTCACCGCATCCCTCGCACTCGGAGGATGTGCGGCAGGCAACGACACCGCTGGAGGCGACAGCGGCGAAGACAGCAAGGGCACCATCACCCTCGGATTCCTGCCCTCCTGGACCGACGGCCTGAGCATGGCCTACCTCCTGCAGGACCAGTTCGAGAAGCTCGGCTACACGGTCGAGATGGAGACGCTGACCGAGGCTGGTCCGCTCTACACCGGCCTCGCGCAGGGCGACGTCGACATGTACCCGTCGGCGTGGCCCGAGGTCACGCACGTCGAGTACATGGAGAAGTACGGCGACGATCTCGAGGACCTCGGCGCGTACTACGACAACGCCAAGCTCACGATCGCTGTGCCCAGCTACATGGACATCGACTCGCTCGAGGACCTCAAGGGCGACGCCGCTCGTTTCGACGGCAAGATCATCGGCATCGAGCCGGGGGCGGGCCTGACCCGCCAGACGCAGGAAGAGATGATTCCGGCGTACGGCCTCGAGGACGAGTACACGCTCGAGACCTCATCGACCGCCGCGATGCTCACCGTTCTCGGTGAGGCCATCGACAACGAAGAGGACGTCGTCGTCACGCTGTGGCGTCCGTTCTGGGCCAACAGCACGTACGACGTGAAGGACCTCGAAGACCCGCTGGGCGCGATGGGTGAGGCGGAGACGCTGAACTTCATGGGCCACAAGGGCTTCAGCGAGCAGTTCCCCGAGGCTGCTGCGCTCGTCGAGAAGATCAAGCTCGATGACGACCAGTACGGTTCACTCGAGGACCTCGTCGTCAACGAGTTCGGCGAGGGCCAGGAGGCCGACGCCGTCGACAAGTGGCTCGAGGAGAACGGCGACCAGTTCGACTGGGTCGTCAAGAAGTAGAGCCCGCTTCGTGCGAGGGGGCGTCGCGGCTTCGGCCGCGGCGCCCTTCTCGTCTGCACCGGCCGCGCACAACTCCTGAGGTTTTTACCGGATCCGCATGATCTCGGGCGCTGCGTGCCCGAACCAGAGAGATTCTCAGGAGTTGTGCGGTGCGCAGGCCCCTTTCACCGCACGTCGGCGCGGACGACGATACGTCGCATGGATGGATTCGCCGCGGTCGACTTCGGTTTCGCGGGCGAGATGCTCCAGCGGGGCACCGCCGCGCTGTATCTGGTCGCGTTCGTGTCGACGCTGAATCAGGTCCGACCGCTTCTCGGTGAGCGAGGGCTTCTGCCTGCACCGGAGCTGCTCGCCTGGGCCGCATCATCGACGGCGCGAAAGAGGGCGCTGCGCCCCACGCTCTTTACGCGGATCCGCTACACCGACGGCCGCTTCGCCGCGCTGTGCTGGACGGGAATCGTCATCTCGTACCGCTACCGGTTCGCGGCCAGGGCCGAGCACCGCGCGGGCGGCGCCGTGTGGGGGCGCGACCGCCAGCGCGTGATCGTGCGGCCGGTGAGCCTGCCCGCGTGACCCTGACCCTGGTGCGGAGTACGCTTCGGGGTCCGACACGCCACTTGTCGGACCAAGACGGGCATCCGGTCCGTGATCTGGCGTGTCGGCCCCCAGGACGTGACCGGGCGTCAGCCCTATAGCAGGACCGGCCGCCCGGTACGGATCGAGGTCGGATGCCGGCGGCAGGTAGCCCTCACGGGCTTCGCCTGACCCGGCCGTCCAAGGCTGGGGGATCCCGCGTCGCGGACACTTCGGCGACCGGGGCCGTGAGCCACCGGGCCTGATCGAGGTCGGGGATCATGAGGTCGGGGATCAGCCCGCCGCCGGCATCCTCTGCATAGAACCAGACCGAATCCGGCGCCGCCACGGCCCGGCGGAAGGTCAGATCGAGCAGCGTGACGATCGAGCCGACACCCTCCTTCATCCGCTGGTAGCTCTCGAAATAGCGCACCACGTGCGCCGGGAAGAGGCGCTCACCTGCATCCGATGCCTCCTGCACCAACGAGACGGCATCTGCGGTGCTGACGGCGAACGGCTTCTCGCGCACGACGTGTCGGTCGCGTGCGAACGCGCGGCGGGCGACGGCCAGCACCCCATCGGTCATCGCACGGCGGTAGTAGTAGTCGTGCGGGTTGAGGATGCCACGGGTTATGACCCCGGATGCGGCGGGCGTCGATCCGCGCGGGTCGGCGGTGCCCCAGGTCGAGCCTTGCCCGCGGGTGTCCATGAACAGGGCTCGGCGACTCGGGGCGGTACGCGCGCAGTTCTTCGGGACTCAGGTCGAAGCGAGGGATGACGGCATCCTTTCAGAGCCGCGGGGTGGTGATCGTGCGGAGGGCGTCGGGTGGGAGGTCAGATGCCATCATCTGCAGCATGGTTGCCTCGGGCGTCTGCACGGGCAGACCGGAGCCGAACACCCAGCGCGCCGGATCAAGACGATCGACGATGCCCGTGGGGCCGTTGACGTGCCAGAGGTCGAGGCGCACCGTCTCAGGCACCGCGTCGCTGAGATGGCGACTTAGTTCCGTCCAATCGGCCGCGTTCAGCCCGCTGATCACGAGCGGGTGCTCCGGACGGGAACGTACAAGATCGGCGATGTCGTGCACGTCCAGATCCCGAGCGAGGCAGGACGGATGCCGCACGCGGGCGTCGTCCATGCGAGCGATCAGCTGCACCGACATTCCGTGTGTGGCCGCTGCGTCGATCACTTCGGCGACCAGCGGCACCGGGTAGTGGTGGAAGCCGGGGGCGACGCGCACGCCGAAGGCACCGGCATCCGCCGCCCAGGCCAGCTCGCTGCGCCAGTCGGCCTCGCTCGGATCGATCACCGCGAACACCCGGAACAGCTCGTCTCCCGCGCACTCGGTCAGCGCTGCCCGGTTGCCGGTGTGCGTGTCGAAGCCGAACAGCGCCGACAGGTGCGAGACCCACAGGCTCCGCAACCCGTGGCGTCTTGCGTACGCGCGTAGTCCGTCGGCGTCCGCGCTCGCCGTGAGCCGGTACGGCCAGGTGCCCAGGTGGCACATCGTGTCGATCACCCCCAGCTGCGAGAACGCGCGCAGCAGCATCCGCCCTTCTGCCGTCATGCCACCTCCGCCAGCCAGCCGGCTATGGTGCCGCCGAAGACGCGCTGCTCGGCCTCGACCGGCAGCCCCGCGCCGAGCACTTTCCCGACATTGGCCGACAGGTCGACGTGAGGCAGGTCGGAACCGAAGACCACCCTGTCGACGCCGAGCCGATCGACTGCGAGCGCCACCTCACCGGCGCCGATGATCGTGCCCGAGGTGTCGACGGCCACATTGGTCGTCTCGCGCACGGTGTTGATCGCCGAGTCGGCCTGTCCGCCCAGGTGCGCCATGACGAAGCGGGTTTCCGGATGCCGTCGCGCAGCCGCCGCGATGTGCTCGGCCGTCGACTCGTAGGGGAATCCGCCGACCGTCTTCCGCCAGGCGTGCGCCAGCACGATGAGCCGGTGCTCGGCCGCGTACTCGAGGATCGGATCGTTCAGCGGATCGTCGGCAAGTGTGGCGATCCACAGCTTGATGCCGATCATTCCGCGATCCTCGACGTTGCGGCGCAGGTCGTCGAGGCTGTCGCGTCCGTAGCGCGGGTTGACGTAGCAGTAGCCGCGCAGGTGGTCGGGATACTGCTCGAGTTCGCCCGCCATCACGCGGTTCATCTCGCGCACCTCGTCGAGCGAGGGGTGTGCGACGAACGCGCCGATGTTGCTGCACAGGAACAGCCCGATGCCGAGCTGCTCGCCGCGGCGGATGATGTCGGGATTGAACCGGCCGTCGCCCAGGTGGGTGTGCGCGTCCACGCCCGTCACGCGGCGACCTCGGCCAGCGCCTTGCGCACCCGACGCAGCGTCTCGTCGATGTCGTCGGCGGTGTGCGCGGCGTTGACGTAGACCACGCGGTACAGCGAGACGCCATGGCGGAACGCTGCGCGCAGGAATGCCTGCAGCGTCGTTTCGTCGCCGGCGACGAGCTGCGGGCAGGTCGGGTGGCCCTCGAGCCGGATGCTGACGCCAGACGCCGCGAAGGCGGCGTTCATGCCGGCCTGCAGTGCTGTGCCCGATGCGTGCAGCTGATCGATGATCCCTTCGTCGCGCATCGCCGTCATGGTCGCGGTGGCCGCGGCCAGCGACAGGGTCTCACCGCCATAGGTTGACGAGACGACCACTTCTGTGCGGTCGAGCACCGAAAGCACATCCCGGCGCCCGCAGTACACCGACAAGGGCATGCCGTTCGCGATGCCCTTGCCAAACACCGACAGGTCAGGCAGCACGCCGGTGAACTCGGCCATGCCGCCCAGCGCCACCCGGAATCCGGTCACCATCTCGTCGTAGCCGAGCAGCGCACCGTGCTCGTCGGCCAGCGCGCGAAGGCGACGATAGAAGTCGGGGGCGTCGGCAAGGCCGGGGTAGTCAGCGGCCACGAGGATCAGCGCGATCTCTGAGCCGTGCGCCGTGAACAGCTCGTCGAGGATCGCCAGGTCGTTCCAATCGACGGCATGATGCAGCTCGGCCAGAGCGGCCGGCACGCCCGGCACCTTGGTCGTCGTCGCGCCCGGCAGAACGCGCGCCCCGGGAGCCAGCGAGTTCAGCCAGCCGTTGTAGCCGATCTGCACGATGCGGTCGCGTTCCGTGTGCGCACGAGCGATGCGGATCAGCGCCGCGAGCGCCTCTCCGCCCGTCTTCAGGAACCGTGCGGCTTCGGCCCCCGGCACGAGAGAGCAGAACAGCTCGGCGGTGGTCGTCTCGAGCGGGTGCGGATGCCCGAAGAGGATGCCGTCATGGAGCTGAGCGCGGATCGCGGCATCCACCCGAGGTTCGGCGTAGCCGAGCGTGACAGGGCCGAGAGCGTTGCGGTAGTCGATGAACTCGCGCCCCTGGTCGTCCCACACCCGGCATCCGCGGCCGCGCGCGATGACCTCGGGCTCGTCCGGCAGCAGCACCGGAGCTTTCGAATTGGTGCTGCTGCCGACGGGCATCACCGTGAGGGCGCGGTCCCGCCAGCCGGTGGTCGTTCGCGTCGCATGCGCCATGTCACTGGCTGCCTCGCCCGAGAGCGACGACGTCGCCGCCGACGGCTGCCGAGGCCTGAGCCGCCTTTACGATCTCGACTGTGCGGATGCCGGCTCTCGCGTCGGGCTGCGGCTGCCTGCCCTCGCGCACTGCCGAGATGAACTCCGCGAGCAGCAGCGCGTCGAGATCGGCGCCGATCGGATGCCACGTCTCACCCTTCGCGTCGTGGCCCGAGACGGCCTTGGCGAACGGGCTCACCGTGATCGAGCCGCGCTCGGCGATCACCTGCAGTGTCAGGCCGCCCCATGTGGGCGAGCTCATCGGCCAGCTCCATGAGCAGTCAATCGTCGCGACGACGCCGCTGGGGTATCGAATCGTGACCAGTCCGCCGGTCTCGACCTCGAGGTTGCGATCGGCGTGCAGGAAGGTGTTCGAGACGGCATGCACCGAGGCCGCGCGCTCGCCGAGCAGCTCGTCGAGCAGGTCGGCGCAGTGCACGACGTGATCCACCAGGGCGCCACCGCCCGCCAGTGCGGGGTCGGTGAACCAGGCGCGGTCCTGGGGCAGCTTGCCGTTGTTGATGCCGGTGACGCCGAGAACGCGACCCAGGCGCCCACTGCGCAGCTGTGCGATCGCGTCGCGCACGGTGGGGGAGAACCGCACCGGATAGGCGACCATCAGGGTCACGCCCGCACGCTCGCACACCTGCTGCATCGCGATCGCGTCCTCGACGGTCGTCGCGAGCGGCTTCTCGCACAGCACGTGGGCGCCTGCGGACGCCGCTCGCTCGACGAGGTCGCGGTGGCGCGAGTTCTCTGCGGCGACGACGACGGCATCCGGCTTCCAGGCGAACGCCTCGTCGTAGCTGTCGACATATTCGACGCCCAGTTCGGCGGCGAGTTCGGCGCCGCGCGGCGCGTCGTCGGGAGCCACTGCTCCTTCGGGGTCCGCGGCGATCAGCTCGACACCGGGCATCTCCTTCAGCGCGTGCACATAGCTGAGCGCGTGGGTATGGGCGAACGAGAGCACGGCGACGCGCAGCGGAGTGAGCGCGGTCATGCGGCGGCCTCCTCGGCCTCGACGTCGAGTGAGACGGGGGCGCCGGTGATGATCGAGGCGTAAGCAGCCTCGGCCACGGCGACGGCCGCGATTCCGGCGGCCGGCGTCACCAGCGCATCGCGATCCTCGGCGATCGCGGCGAGGAAGTCGGCGATCTCGGCATAGTAGGGGCTCTCTTGCGGCGACATCGGCGGCAAGTAGTCATCATGGCCAGGCGGCACGATCGAGTCCACCCGCATCGTGGTGTCCTCGGCGCTGTCATAGCGCAGCCGGCCGGCCGAGCCGGCCACCTCGACGCTGGTGCGGAACGGCATTCCCGCGGCCACCCAGCTCCCATGGACGTGGCTGATCACGCCGTTGCGATGGGTGAGCACGACGTGCGAGGTCACCGGCACGGGCACGAGGTCGTCGACGGTGGGCGGGTTCTGCACGGCGTAGACGGATGCCACCGGTCCTGCGAACCACAGCGCCTGGTCTATGTCATGGATCATCAGGTCGCGGATGATGCCGCCGCCTGTGCTCTCGGTGAAGAACCACGGCGATGCGGGAGCGGAGCCGGCACGACTGAAGCGCTGCACGGCGACCGTGCCGATGCGACCCGCGTCGATGCCGGCCTTGATGCCCGCGTACTCGCCCATGTAGCGCACCACGTGCGCAGGGAAGAGGCGCACGCCGGCGGCGACTGCGGCGTCCGCGACCTCGGCCGCGGCCTCAGCGGTGTGGGCGAGAGGCTTCTCGCAAATGACGTCTCGTCCACGGGCGATCGCGCGCAGGGCGAAATCGGCGTGGGTGCTGCTGGGGGTGACGATGTCGACGATGTCGACCAGCTCGATGAGGGAGTTCACGTCGGCGACGACCTCGAAGCCGTACTCGGCGGCGATCTCGCCGGCTCCCGCGAGCGAGGTCACGTAACCGGTGACGCCCAGGGTGCGCCAGGCATCGGCGTGCACGCGCGAGATCCCTCCGGCACCGATGAGTCCGACTTTGAGTGTGCTCACGTTCTCTCCTTGCGGGGTTCTGCGATGGCGGTGGCGTCGGCCGGCAGCGGCGTGATCGGCGGGACCGGAACGTCGTCCAGCTGGTAGATCTGCGCGGAATGGCGGTGGAAGGCGAACACGAGGGCGCCGTGTGAAGCGGCCTCGGCACCGAGCCGGGCGCCCACCAGTGGCACCGAGAATGGAAGCCCGATGTGCGTCGACAGCGCCTGCCTGAGCGGATCGAGGAACTGCTCGTGCGCGGCCGAGAGCCCACCGCCGATCACCACCATGGCGGGGTCGACGGTGAGCGCGAGGGTGGCGATGCCCCGGGCCAGCTGATCGACGAAGGCTGCGAGTTCGTCGGAGGCCGCCTCTTCGCCGTCGCGGGCGAGAGCAAAGACGTCTTCGGCTGTGCTGCCGGAGCGCCACGTGAGCTGGCCCGTCTCAGTAACCAGACCGGGGAACGCGAGACGGCCGATGTCGCCTGCGGCGTTGTGGATGCCACGGCGCGGACGACCGTCGAGGATCAGGCCCATCGAGATGCGGTTGCCGACCGAGAGGTAGAGCATGTCGTCGACGAGCTGCGCGACGCCGAGGTGATGCTCGGCCACAGCTGCGAGCCGTACGCCGTTGTCGACCGAGACCGGGAATCCGAAAGCGGACGACAGCTGCGCGCCGATGTCGACCCCCGACCACTCGGGGATGACCACCGAGGTCGTCACGCGCCCCGCGTCGTCGACGATACCCGGCAGCGACACGCCGATCGCGCGCACGCGCGAAGGCGGGATGGCCGACGCGGTCAGAGTGGAGCGGATGTCGTCAATGACGACGGCCAGCTTGTCGGCGCCGTCGCGGGAGTGGGCGACGCCGCCGAAACTCTCATGGCGGACGACGCCACCGGTCAGGTCGGCGATGACCACGCGCACGGAGGCGATGCCGATGTCGACTCCGACGACGAAGCCCGATCGACCCTCGAATGAGAACCTTCGGGCGGGGCGCCCGGCGCCGCGTCCGAAGGTGGCGGGGGCATCGGCGATCAGGCCGATCTCGCTGAGCGCGGTCATGGCGTTCTCGACCGAGGTGCGCGAGAGCTCGAGGGTGCGGGCGATCTCCGTGACCGTCGCCGAACCCCTGTCGCGCAGATGCAGTGCGACGCGGACGGCGATGGGCAGGGCGCTGGTGCGCGACATGCGGGGTCCTCTCGTCGTCGATGAACTTGCGACAAAATTAGCACACGTGATTCGCGGAATGGCCGTGATGTGATTCTCGACCTTGAAGCAATGAAAATATACCGATCTGGTGCGATTGCACCTTTCGTGCTTGACTAATTATCCAAGACCACTGTCATAATGGCATTACACCTGCACGTTCAGCAAAGGAGCATCATGCGCGTCAAGAGGATCACCGGCGTCGTCGCCGGTATCGCCGCGGTCGGCCTCATGGCCGGCTGCGCCGGAGGAAGCGGTGAGGCCAGCGGAGACCAGAGCGTCACCGTCTGGTTGTACCCGGTCATCGCCGACGAGGCCAAGCACAAGGAGTTCTGGGACAAGACGGTCGCCGACTTCGAGGCCGCCAACGAGGGCATCACCGTCGATTACGAGATCTTCCCGTGGGCGAACCGCGACGAGAGCCTGCAGACGGCGATCGCCGCCAACAAGGGCCCCGATCTCGTCTACCTGATCCCCGACCAGCTGGTCGCCTACGAGAAGTCCATCGAGCCGATGGACGAATACCTGAGTGACGAGCGCAAGGCCGAGATCCTTCCCAACGTGGTCGAGTCGGTCTCCCTCGAGGAGGGCATGATGGGCGCACCGATGCTGACCAGCACGCAGCCGCTGATCTGCAACGCCGCCACCTTCGAGGCTGCCGGCGTCACCGAGTACCCCGAGACCTGGGAAGACGCTCGTGAGATCGCACCGAAATTCGTCGACGCGGGTATGCACCTGTTCAACTACACGGCGTCCGCAGAAGCGACCCTCAACATGACCTATTACCCGCTACTGTGGCAGGCCGGAGGGAGCGTGTACACCGACGACGGCCAGATTGCCTTCAACAGCGACGAGGGCGTCGAGGCGCTGACCTTCCTGGCTGACCTTGCCGAGTCGGGTGCGCTCGACCCCGATCCGCTGACGTCGCTGCCCCCGCTCGAGCAGACTGGAATCGCGCAGGGCACGACCGCTTGCAGCTGGGTCAACTCGGTCACCGAGCTGGCCCCGATCTGGGGCGAGGAGAACGTCAAGGTGCTCGCGCCCCTCACCGACGTGGAGACGGTCACCTACGGCACCGTCGGTTCGCTGTCGATGCTGAAGGGGTCGAAGGACAAGGATGCTGCGGGCAAGTTCGCCGAGTTCGCCACCAGCGCCGACGTGATCAAGCCCTACCTGCTCGATTCCGGGTTCTTCTCGGCGCTCGAGGGCGAGCCGCTCAACGCCCCCGACTCGCTGCAGGGCCAGGTCGAGCAGTTCGTCGACGTCAGCACGGTCGGCGAGCTCGCACCGAGCGCTCGTGCGCTGATGGGCGTGCTCTCGCCCGAGATCCAGGCCGCCCTGCTCGGTCAGAAGAGTCCGCAGCAGGCCCTCGAAGACGCGGCCAAGGCCGCCGAGCCCCTGCTGAAGTGATCGATGGTGGGACGCACGGTCGTTCCGTGCGTCCCACCCGCTCCGACGAGGAATAGAAATGACGACTGCCCCACCGACGGCCGCCCCGCCCGAGCCGTCCGCACGGACGAAGAAGCGCGCGTTCGTCTCCACACGCGTGCTCGCCCGGCGCGAGGCGCGCATCGCGCTGCTCTTCGTGCTTCCCGCATTCCTGCTCTTCCTCGCGTTCCGGTTCGGGCCGGCGATCGCCGGCGTGCTGCTGAGCTTCTTCGACTACGACATCTCCGGTGAGATCGCCTGGCGAGGGCTCGACCACTTCCAGCGCCTGGTCAACGATCCGCTGTTCTGGCGGGCCCTGGGCACCACCCTGATCTACACGGTCTTCGCCGTGCCGATCTCGCTCGTGCTGTCCACGGCGATGGCACTCGGCGTGCGCCGCGCTTTCCGCGGCTCCCGGTTCTTCCGCTCGATCTTCTTCCTGCCGGTCATCACCTCGCTGGTGCTCGCCGGAGCGATCTTCGTCTGGATCTTCTCCAGCAACGGGCCGTGGTCGGCGATGATGACACCGCTCGGACTGGGCGGATCCTGGCTGGCGAGCACCGTGCTGGTCCTCCCGGCGATTATCATCGTCGGCGTCTGGTCGCGATTCGGCTACGGCATGATGATCATGATCGCCGCGATGCAGGACATCCCTCGAGAACTCGAAGAGGCTGCGCTGATGGACGGCGCGAACGCCTGGAAGCGTTTCCGCTGGGTGATCCTGCCTTACCTGAAGCCGACAGTGTTCTTCCTCGCTGTCATCGAGACGACGGCCGCGTTCCAGGTGTTCGACGTCATCTACGTGATGACGCAGGGCGGGCCTGCGAACGCCAGCTACTCGCTCGTCTACCTCATCTACGACCAGGGGTTCAAGTACTTCGAATACGGCTACGCGGCCGCCGCGGGTGTCGCCCTGTTCATCATGACCCTCGTCGTCGCGCTGATCCAGCGCCTCGTGATCGGAAAGCAGAAATGACCGCCGTCACGTCAGCGAAGAACGCACGGAAGCAGCGGTCGTACCGCGCGCTGGAGCCGAGCCGCGGGGGTCTGGCACTGCGCTGGCTCTGGCTGAGCATCGCCGCCGTCTTCAGCTTCTTCCCGTTCTACGCCATGGTCGTGCTGAGCCTGAAGCCCGGCGCCGCAGTCGAGTTCCCCGGTTCACTGCTGCCCTGGGGCGACATGTCGTTCGCCTCGTACGAACAGGTGCTCAGCGGCCAGAACATCCTGTTATGGCTGTTCAACACGCTGGTGTACTCCCTTGTCTCAGTCGTCGCGGTGCTCTTCCTGTCCGCGATGGCCGGGTACGCGTTCGCCAAGAAGCGCTTCGCCGGCAAGGAAGTGATCTTCTGGTCGTTCCTGGCGATGGTGATGGTGCCCTTCCACGTCACCCTCATCCCCACGTTCCTGCTGATCGCCAACCTCGGCGGCGTCGATGAGTACTGGGGCCTGATCCTGCCGACCCTCGCGAACGCCCAGGCGGTGTTCCTCATGCGCCAGTTCATCCAGGGGCTGCCGGACGAGCTCTTCGAGGCGGCGCGCATCGACGGTGCGAGCGAGATGCGCATCTTCCTGCGAATCGTGCTGCCCCTGTGCAAGCCCGTGCTGGCCACCCTCGGCATCTTCGTGTTCCTGTGGCACTGGAACGACTTCCTGTGGCCCCTCATCATCGCGAAGTCCAACGACATGTTCACACTGACCGTCGGCATCTCCTCACTGCAGCAGCAGAATGTGCCGCTGAGCGTCATGCTCGCCGGCTCGGTCGTCGCGCTCATCCCCATCTTCATGGCTTATCTGGTCGCCCAGCGGTACGTCCAGGAGGGCGTCACCGGCTCTGGGATCAAGGGCTGAAAGGACCATTACCACCGTGTCACAGCAGAGATTCACCTCCGAGGAAGAACTCGAGCTCGCGCTCGTCGATCCCAGTCCCGCGCTGATCGCGGACTTCGAGAAGTCGTCGGGCGACCTCGTCGTCCTCGGCGCCGGCGGCAAGATGGGGCCCACGCTCGCGATGCTCGCGCGCAAGGCGATGGATGCAGCGGGTCGGGCGTCCGACACCGTGCACGCCGTGTCTCGCTTCGGCGACGCGGCCGTGGTGGAGCGATTGCAGAACGCCCGAGTGGAGGTCGTGCCGTTCGACCTGATCGAGAACGACGACTTCTCATCGCTTCCGGATGCCCCCAACGTCGTCTTCATGGTCGGTGCCAAGTTCGGCGCCGCCACCAGCCCCTCCTGGGCATGGGAGGTCAACGCCGCGCTGCCCGACCGGGTCGCGCGCCGCTACCGCGACAGCACGGTCGCCGTGCTCTCGACCGGCAACGTCTACCCGTTCCTGCCCGCCGCCTCGGGTGGCGCATCCGAAGAGGTCACCCCGTCACCGATCGGCGAGTACGCGCAGTCTTGCCTCGGGCGCGAGCGCGTCTTCGAATTCGGCGCACAGGAGCGCGGCACCAGGGTGTCGCTGATTCGCCTGAACTACGCGGTCGACCTGCGCTACGGCGTGCTCGCTGACATCGGCAGCGCGGTGTTCGCAGGTGAGCCCGTTTCGGTGGCGACCGCCAACGTCAACGTGATCTGGCAGGGGTACGCGAACGAGGTGGTGCTGCGCAGTCTGCTGCACGCCTCGAGCGACGTGTTCACCGTCAACCTCACCGGACCGGAACTATTGAGCGTCGAGTCGATCGCTCGGCGTTTCGGCACGCTGCTGGGGCGCGAGGTCACGCTCGCCGACGAGCCGCAGCCGACGGCTCTGCTCAGCGACGCACGCCGCTGCATGGCACTGTTCGGCTACCCGTCAGTCTCGGCCGAGACCCTGATCGAGTGGCAGGCGGCGTGGATGCAGGCTGACCTGCCGATGACCGCGAAGCCCACCAAGTGGGCCGTTCGAGACGGAAAGTTCTGATGAGCGCTGTACCCGCTCTGCGTCCGGAAGCGGCGCAGACTCTGGCCCGTGGTGCCGTGATCCCCGCGCACCCACTCGCCCTCACCGCCGAGCGCCGCCTCGACGAGCGCCGCCAACGTGCGCTGACCCGCTACTACCTGGACGCAGGGGCCGGCGGTGTGGCCGTGGGCGTGCACACCACCCAGTTCGAGATCCGAGATCCAGAGCACGCCCTGTTTGAGCCGGTGCTCTCACTCGCGGCGGAAGAGCTGAAGGCGGCCGGTCCCGATGTCGTGCGCATCGCCGGTGTCGCCGGCGGTACGGCGCAGGCCGTGGCCGAAGCTGAACTGGCCCGCAGCCTGGGCTTTGATGCAGTGCTCGTCAGCCCGAGGGTCTCGGGAGCTGACGATCGGGCGCTGCTCGATCGCGCTCGCGCGGTAGGCGAGGTGCTGCCCGTTGTCGGCTTTTACCTGCAGACCGCGATCGGCGGTCCGGTGCTCGATCGCGAGTTCTGGCGAGAGTTCGCCTCGATCCCCGCGGTCGTCGCAGTCAAGGCCGCTCCCTTCGATCGCTACCGCACACTGGAACTGGTGCGCGGGGTGGCGGCATCGGGTCGCGCCGACGAGATCGCGCTGTACACCGGCAACGACGACGCGATCGTCGCAGATCTGCTCAGCGAGTTCCATGTCGACTCGCCGCACGGGCACCGCACCCTGCGATTCGTCGGCGGGTTGCTCGGGCAGTGGGCGGTGGGCACGCGAGCCGCAGTGACCATGCTCGAGGTCGCGCACCGCGCGGCGGCCGGCGACCTCGAGGCATATCAGCGGCTGGGCCGGCTCGCCTCGGACATGGTCGACGTCAACCAGGCGGTGTTCGATCCAGGCAACGACTTCCACGGGGTCATCGCCGGAGTGCACGAGATGCTTCGTCAGCAGGGATTGCTCGAGGGCACCTGGTGCCTCGATCCGCACGAGAGCCTTTCGCCGGGACAGGCCGAAGAGATCGAGCGCGTGCGCCTCGCCTATCCCGAGCTCAATGACGACGCGTTCATCGTCGAGAACCGGGAGAAGTGGCTGCGATGACCCCCCCGCGCATCCTCGCCGTCGTCTCGGAGGGCCTGTTCGCTGAGTTCTTCTCGTCAGAGGATGCCGAGCGTCTGCACAGGGCTGCCGCGGATATGGGCGGGTCGTTCCAACGAGTCGATCGTCTCGAGGACGCCGTCGACGTCGGGAATGTCGAGGTGCTCGTCACGAGCTGGGGCCTCGGTCCGCTCGATGCGACACGGCTGGACCGGATGCCGCGACTGCGACTGGTCGCGCACACGGGCGCGACCATCAAACCATTCGTCACCGATGAACTGTACGACCGCGGCATCCTCATCACCCAGGCTGGAGCCGGCATGGCACGGTCGGTCGCCGAGGTCTCGGTCGCGTTCACGCTGGCGCTGTTGCACCGCATCCCCACGATGCATCACGCCCTGCGCGACGGCGGCTGGTACGACGAGCGCACCGCCGGGGCGCAGCACGAGATCCTGAACGCGCCGATCGGCGTGATCGGCGCGTCGCGCACCGGGCGCGCGTACCTGGCGATGATTCGCGCCCTCGGGGCGCGTCCGCTGCTGGTCGATCCCACGCTAGATGCTGCCGCCGCGGCCGAGTTGGGTGCTGAGCTGGTGCCGCTCGACGAAGCGATGAGCCGGTCTCTCATCGTCGCGGTGCACGCACCGACGCTGCCCGAGACGCACCACATGGTCGGCGCGCGGGAGCTCGCGCTGATGCCAGATGGTGCCGGCCTGGTCAACACCGCCCGCTCGTGGTTGGTCGACGAGGCGGCGCTGCTCAGAGAGGTGAGCAGCCGCCGGATCGCAGCCGCCATCGATGTGTTCGATGAGGAGCCGCTGGCCAGCGACAGCGCGTTCCGATCGCTGCCGGACGTGCTGCTGACGCCGCATCGCGCGGCCGGCACACGCGAGGGCAGGCGGAGTCTCGGCCACATCGTGATCGGCGAGATCGAGTCGTATCTGGCAGGCGGCCTGCTCGAGCACGCGATCTCGCGCGAGCACCTGTCATCGATGGCATGATCCCGTCGCCGTTGCGCATCGCCTTCGCGGGGCTCGCGCATTCGCATCCGTTCACCGACGCCCGCAACGCGCGCAGACTCGGGGCGGAGGTCGTTGCGGTGTGTGATGCCGATGCCGATGCGGCGACCGACTTCGCCGACCGCTTCGGCGCCCGCGTCGTCGGCTCTCCCGCTGCGCTGATCACGCACCGTCCCGATGTGCTCGTGGCCACGCCGCGACCCGATGAGATCGTGCCGCTTCTGCGCGCGGTGGCGCAGTCGGGTGCTGTCATGCCGGTGTTCTTCAACAAGGTCGTCGCCGCCACGGACGCCCAGCTCACCGCGTGGGAGAGTGCGCTCGACGACGTGCGGGCACCGGTCGGCACCGCTTCGGTGCTGCGCTTCGCGCCCGCGCTGACGCGGTTCGCCGGCGATCTGGCCGAGCAGGAGATCATCGGCGTTCGCGTGCACGCACAGCACGACAACGCGGGATTCCAGCTGCCAGGGCGCGCCTGGCAGGACGACCCCGTGCAAGGCGGTGGCACGCTGGTCACAGTCGGCGTGCACGCGTGGGAGATGATCGACCGTATCGTCCCAGGAGCGAGGTTCGACCCCGCATCGGGTTGGAGTCGTCGCTCGACCGGAGCGACGACGCGGTCGGAGGACGCAGCGGGCGTCGACGGCCTGTTGCGCCGTGCTGAAGGTGGACAGCCGATCCCAGTGCAGGTGACGATCACCGGCCTCTCCGGCCCCGACCGGTATTCCGCCGACGTGCTCACCGCACGCGGGCTGCACACGGTCGAGCTCGACGTCGGCGCGGCGAACGAGCAGCTCGGCTTCGCCGGACTGGTGCGTGCACTGCTCGAGGAGGCTCCGTCCGAACGTGTGCCCGCCCCGTGGGCTGAGGCACGCGCGGTCGTCGCGAACACTATCCGCGCTGCGGGATTCGTGCGTGACGCGCAGGAATCGGGGGAATGATGACGGCATCCGAGATCGCGATCCGCCCGGCCCAGGAGTCGGACACCGCCGCTCTGGCTGCACTGCTGCGCCGCGAGCCCCGACTCGAGGGCATCCGCCATTTCACGGCGGCCGACTACTTCTGAGCCTTGGCTCAGGACCCCGTACGGAATGCGGAACGGGGACGAAGCGCCCGGAACCCCACCGCGCGCACTGACCGCGGCGACGACGCCGCAAGGAGGATGACGATGACGCATCACGAGACCCTCACACAGGCAACAACACTCGAGAGGCCCGCACCGGTACGCAGCCGGCGCATGGTGCTCGCCGGGTTCGCCGCTGCCGCGATCGGCGGTGTCGCCGCGGTGTCGGCG
The DNA here is from genome assembly GCF_052266695.1 of Microbacterium zouquanmingi. Lineage (NCBI taxonomy): Bacteria > Bacillati > Actinomycetota > Actinomycetes > Micrococcales > Microbacteriaceae > Microbacterium > Microbacterium zouquanmingi. The sequence continues at coordinate 69,005 of NZ_JBQPQZ010000006.1, read as the reverse complement.
CCCGCCGCCGCGCAGGCCGCGGGTTCCGCCGTGCCGGCGAAGTCCACCGCCTCGAAGTCCGTCGGCGCGGCATCCGACGCCTCCGCGCTGGCGAAACTCAACGCGAAGGCAGGCGACCTCGTACAAACCGCCGGGCGCACCTCTCCCGGCGACGGCGGCGGGGCGATGTACCGGTTCGTGACGAAGGACGCCCCGCCGCCCAACGGCGGAACGGTGCTGAACGGCAAGAAGGGTAAGAAGGGCAAGAATGGCAGCTGGGCGCTGGTGCACTCGGGTACCGTCGACTTCCGCGTGTTCGGCGTCTTCGGGCCGGAGCAGAACGCCGACGACGCCCTCGACGCCATGGTCGCCGACGCGTCGATCAGCCGCATCGAGGCGCACACCGATCTCAACTTCGTGCGCCGCCACACCTTCACCCGCTCGAACATCGCGTTCGACTTCGGTGGACACCTGATGACCACCGAGGGCATCGAGAACGCTCCCGCGAACAATCCGTTCGCCGCGGTGATGTTCTTCCAGGGCGAGGTCACCGATGCGGTGCACGAGGCGAAGCTCGGTGAGGTCGTGCCCGACAACTCCGACGTGTTCCCCGTCGGTGACTCGTCGTTCTTCACGGTCGGCTCCTGGTATGCGGCCGAGGTGAACGCGCTCGCCGGCCGGTGGGAGCGCGAGCTGCAGCGCCTGGTGCAGGTGACGCAGATCGTCGATGGCACGCACATCCGGGTCAACTATCTGAACGGCTGGACGCTCGGTGAGGATCGCGTCATGGCGTGGCGCCACGTCAAGCCGGTGCAGGACGTTTCAGTGTCGAACCTGCGCTTCCTCGGCAAGGGCGAAGACGAGCTCACCGGCTCGCACCCGCTCGCCTTCGAGTACGCGGTTCGCTGCGACGTCGACCACATCGACGGCACCGGCACGTTCTGGCCGCTGATCCAGCGCCGCTGGAACACGTATTTCTCGACCACCGAATGCAACCTCACCAACCCGACCTCAGTGACCTGGGGTGGCGCCGGCTACCTCACGCAGCAGATCTACTGCCTGTATGGGTACGTCGCGAACTGCCACACCTCCAACGCCCGCCATCTGAACGACTGGACCGCCAGTGCGTACTGCCTGGTCGAGAACTGCCACGGCGACGGTGACGACCAGGGACCGTTCGTCACGCACGGCCAGTACGAGCACGACCTCACCTACGTCGGCAACTCGGGGCTGATGACGTTCGCGAACTCGGGCGCCGCCTGGGGCTCGGCAGCCAAGCGAATCACGGTGCGCAAGCACGTCTGCTCGTGGTTCGTCGCACGCGTGAACGTCACCGACCTGACGCTCGAAGACGTGCAGGTCATCGGCAAGAAGTCGCTCGAGGGCTCGGGCATGCTGTGGATCAATGCCGACGGTGCGCAGCTGCGCGGCTGCACGGCATCCGACACGCTGATCATCACGCAGTCGTCCGACATCTCGTCGCGGCCTACCGTGATCGCCGACTCGCACTTCACCTTCGTCGCACCAGGTGAGCTCACCAACGCGACGGTCAAGGAGCCGGTCACCTTCGTCGATACGGTTCTGCAGGGCGTCGGTGGCATGAAGATCAACGGCCCGGCGCCGGTGACCTTCCGCGGGTCGACGCTGGTCGCCGGTGAGGATGCGGATCCCGTCTCGATCGCCTCGCAGAAGGTGCGCGTCGACGGGTCGACACTGTCGGGTGTGCGTCTCGTGGCGGCGGGCGCCGACGGTCAGCAGGTCGACATCACCGGCACGCAGGTGACCGGGGTGAAGGGCGCCGCGATCTCGCGCAAGGGCGATGGCCGTCGCGACATCACTCTGGCGAACAGCGCCTTCGTCGGCGACGCCGGCGTGCACGTGCAGCTCGCCGACGGCGTGAACCACTACCGTGCGGTCGGCACGCGGTTCGAGGGCGGCTCACTCGAACTGAAGCCCGAGGCCTTCGGCAAGGGCTCAACGCTGGTGCACTCGTCGAACGTCGAGATCGGCGTGAAGCGCACCGCGGTGCCCGAGGAGTCGGATGCCGTCGTGATCGCCGCCAACGCGATCGCCTGATCCGGCTTGCAGGGTCGGGCCCGATTCATCGGGCTCGGCCCCGCGGCGGGGTGGGTTTCGGCGCGGCGGGGCCGGGGGTGTGGCAGGACGGTCTCTCGGTCAGGCGGGGTCGGCGAGCGGCTCGATCCGGGCGAAGGCGCGGGTGACGTGCTCGGCGATGACGGTGCGTGCTGCATCCGGATCGCCGCTGGCGATGGCATCCAGGATCTGCTGGTGACTGTGCACATGCTCCGCCTGCTGGTCTTCAGGGAGCGCCGCGTTGGCGGCGCTGATGAATCCGGTGATGCGTCCGCGCAACTGGGCGCTGAGCTCAGTGAGGAAGCGGTGCTCGCTGAGCTCTGCAAGTGCCTCGTGGAAAGCGCGGTCCTGCCGAAGCACCTCTTCCATGTCGCCGACCTCGGCCGCCGCCATCGCATCGATGATCGCCTGCAGCCGCGCGGCCGAGGCATCCGTCCACCGCTCCTGCACGCGGATGGCCATGAACTGCTCGAGCACGGTGCGAAGGCTCGCGATCTCCTCGAGGTCTTGAGCGGTCAGTGCGGCCACCCGCGCTCCGCGGCGTGGCTCGCGAATGATCAGCCGCTCCTCCGCCAGCCGAGTGAGCGCTTCGCGGACGGGGATGTGGCTCACTCCGAGGCGCTCGGCGAGCTTGCGCTCGACCAGGCGGTCGCCCGGAGCCAACTCGCCGGAGTGGATCGCGGCCCGGAGTTCGTCCGTGACCTGCTCGGCGATGTTCTGATCAGAAACGGTGCGCATTGCGTGACCTCCCCGGGCGACGTGCCGGAAGGGCATCGCGCCCTCCTGCTCGACCGATGCTATGGCATCGAGGGCGCAGAGTAGACAAATCCGGCGATTTGCTAGATGCTATAGCAACAGTGTTCCCGATGCACCCAATGAAGGAGGCACCATGTCACGTCGACGTTCATGGCTGGCAGGAGTGGCGGTTCTCACCGCGGCCCTGTTGACGGCCGGTTGCAGCACGACAGAGGGCGGCGGCGACCCTGTCGACGGCGGTGAGCTCACCGTGGCCGCCGCGCAGGGCATCCCGCAGCTCAATCCCGCGATCCGCACGTTCGCGTGGGAGGAGGTGCTCTTCCCGCTTCTGTGGAACGGGCTCACCAAGACGGATGAGTCCGGTGAGATCGTCGGCGACCTCGCCGAGAAGTGGGAGGCTTCGCCCGATCAGAAGACGTGGACGTTCACGCTGCGCGACGGGGTGACGTTCTCGAACGGGGATCCCTTCACCGCAGAGGAAGCCGTCGCCGCGTTCGAGTACTACCTCGATGATGACACGGCGACGCAGGAGAAGAACAAGATCTCCATGATCACCGACGTCACCGCACCCGACGACAAGACCGTCGTGATCACGCTCTCCGAGCCGATCGCGACCTTCGCGGCCGGGATCGTGTGGGTGAAGATGATCGACGTCGGTTCGCTCGACACCATCGACAAGGAGCCCATCGGCACCGGCCCGTACGTCGTCGACAAGTTCACTCCGGACGACAGCGTCACGCTCGTTTCCAACGAGAACTACTTCGGCGAGGCGCCGCTGCTCGACGAGATCACCATCGTCAAGGCGGCTGAGTCGACGGCGGCCGTCACCGGCCTGCGCTCGGGTGACATCGACGTGCTGTGGTCGGTGCCGCAGGGCGACGTGGAGGGACTCGAGGCCGGTGGAGACATCGCCCTGGTCCGTCCGGACAACCCGAGCCAGTGGCCGTCGTGGGAGGTCGACACGACCTCGGCGCCGTTCGACGATGTCCGTGCGCGTCAGGCGCTCGCCTATGCCACTGATCGTGAGGCGATCCTCGAGGCGGCGTACTACGGTCAGGGCACCGTCTCGCCGACCAACAACGCACTCGGCGAGGTCAACCCCTGGTTCGGTGGCGATCTGACCGACTACTCCTACGATCTCGACAAGGCGAAGGAGCTGTTCGCCCAGGCCGGCATCACCGAGGGCAGCACGCTCACCTGGTGGGGCATCGCCGGTTCGTACCCTGAATGGAACACGAGCGGTGAGATCCTTCAGGCGAGCCTGAAGGAGATCGGCATCACTCTGAAGATCGACAACAACGACATCGGCACCTGGGTCGACTCGTTCTACCCGGCCGGCAAGTCGTTCCCCGGCTACATCGTTCCCAACTTCCAGTCGACTCCTCCTGAGCCGGCGTACTCGCTGAACTTCTACCTCGACGGTCGCTGCGAGTGCAACTGGAAGAGCGACGAGTTCCAGCAGGCCTTCGCCGGGGCCGTCGCCGAGCCGGACGACGCGGCACGCAAGGACAAGTGGGCGACCGTGCAGGAGATCATCAACGAGGAGGTGCCGCTGATCGTCCCGCTGCAGTCGACGGTGGTCACGGCCACCGGTACGAACGTCGCCGGCATCTGGGCGGAAGGCGGCGGCCAGCTGCACCTCGAGAACGCACAGCTGAAGGGCTGACGTGGTCTGGTCCATCCTTCGCCGGGTGGCGATCAGCATCGCGATGCTGATCGCCACCTCGCTTCTCGTCTTCGTCGTGCTCCGGCTGCTGCCGGGAGACCCCGTCATCACCCGGCTGGGGTCGACGCCGGGCGTGGACGCCGAGATGCTCGCGCGACTCCGTGAAGAGGCGGGTCTGGACGCGCCCATCATCGAGCAGTACCTGCGCTGGATGGGCGGCGTCTTCACCGGAGACTTCGGGCAGTCGTACTTCAACCAGTACTCCGTCTCGGAACTGATCGCGCAGCGGTTCCCCGCCACGATCGAACTGACGATCATCGGCATCCTGCTCGCGGTGATCATCGCCACGCCCGCCGCAGTCATCGCCTCGCTCCGTCCGCTCGGCGCGGTCGATCGCATCCTCACCGCGATCTCAACGGCCGGCATGGCGCTGCCCCAGTTCCTGATCGGCATCGTGCTGATTGTCATCTTCGCCGTGCAGCTCAAGGTCATGCCCGCGCGCGGGTACACGCCGTTCGCCGAAGACCCCGCCGAGAACCTGCAGAGGATGATCCTGCCCGGGCTGACGCTCGCGTTCGCCGCCGCGCCCCTGCTCATGCGGTTCCTGCGGGCGTCGATGGTCGAGGTGCTCGACGCGCCTTACATCCGCACCGCCCGCGGCAAGGGCCAGTCGGCCAGCGGAGTGGTGCTGGGGCATGCGCTGCGCAACGCGCTCATCCCGGGGCTGACCATGCTCGGGCTCATCGTCGGGTACACGCTCGGCGGTGTCGTGATCGTGGAGTACGTGTTCGGCATCCCCGGTCTCGGGTCGCTGGCGATCGACGCGGTCTTCAAGCGCGACTACGCCGTGCTGCAGTCCGTCGTGCTGTTGATCTCGGCGATGTTCATCCTCACCACGCTCATCGTCGACCTGCTCTACGGTGTGCTCGATCCGCGTCTTCGTGCAAGGAGCAGCCGTGGCTGACACCGTCTCCCTCGCCCTCCGCGCCCGGGCTCCGCGGCGCCACCTTCCTGTCGCGTCCTGGGTCTCGCTCGGCGTGCTCGCCCTCATCGTGCTGGCGTCGGTGCTCGCGCCCCTCGTCGCGCCCTACGATCCCGCGCAGCAATCCCCCGACCGCTTCGCCAGCCCATCTGGTGCGCACCTGTTCGGCACCGACGAGCTGGGGCGCGATCTGTTCAGTCGCGTGCTCTACGGTGGCCAGCTGACCATCTTCATCGCGGGCGGGGCGACACTCGTCGCGATGGTGCTCGGAGTCGCATGGGGGATGGCGGCCGCCTTCACCCGAGGGATCGTCGACGAGATCCTGATGCGCCTCGCCGACACCGTGATGGCGATCCCGCAGATCCTGTTCGCGCTCGTCTTCATCTCCGCCTTCGGGGCGGATCCCGTGAAGCTCGCGGTCATCATCGGCATCCTGCTGACACCCACCACGGCGCGCCTGGTGCGCTCCGCGGTGATCAGCGAGCTGCAGGAGGACTACTTCACCGCCGCCGTCGCCTTCGGTTCGAAGCGCTCCCGACTGCTGTTCGCGGAGGTGCTGCCGAACGCCCGTGGTCCGATCGTCGTGCAGGCGGCGATCAACGCGGCCAACGCCATCCTGCTCGAGGCCTCGATGAGCTTCGTCGGCCTGGGCATCGCGCCGCCCGAGGCCACTTGGGGAACCCTTGTGCAGCAGGGCTACCAGAAGATGTACCAGTCGATCGGCTACGTGCTGTTCCCTGCGCTGTTCATCTTCGTCACCATCTGGCTGCTCAACGTGCTCGCCGATCAGTTCGGCGGCGACAGGAAGGGGGCGCGCTGATGAGCGATTCCGCGCCGATCCTGCAGGTGCAGGACCTCACCGTCTCGTACGGAGACGTCATGCCTGTCAAGGGGATCAGTTTCAGCGTCCGCCCCGGGGAGCGCATCGGGCTGGTCGGCGAATCGGGCTCGGGCAAGTCGCTCACGGCCCTGTCGATCATGCGGCTGAACGACGGGGCGCGTCTCGGCGGCAGCATCCGTCTGGGCGATCGCGAACTGCTCGCGCTGAGCAAGCGCGAGATGACCCGTGTGCGCGGCGGCGAGATTGCGATGGTCTATCAGGACCCGATGAGCTCGCTGAATCCGGTGCGCACCATCGGCCACCAGCTCATCGAGGCGATACGACTGCACGACAGGATGTCGAAGACGGATGCCGCGACGCGAGCCATCGAGCTGTTGACCGAGGTGGGCGTTCCCCTCCCCGAAGAGCGTCTCGCACAGTATCCGCATGAGTTCTCTGGCGGAATGCGCCAGCGGGTGATGATCGCGATGGCGATGTCTTCGCGACCGAAGGTGCTGATCGCCGACGAGCCGACGACGGCGCTCGACGTCACCACGCAGTCGCGCATCATCGATCTGCTCGACAAGCTGGCTGACGAGCACGGGACCGCGGTGATCCTGATCACCCACGATCTCGGCGTCGCGGCGGGCTTCTGCGAGCGCATCCACGTGATGCGCTACGGCAGGATCATCGAGGAGGCTCCCGTCGATCAGCTGTACGCGCATCCCGAGCATCCGTACACCCAGGCGCTGCTGGGTGCGGTGGTCGATCTCACCGTCGATGTGCACAAGCCCATCCGCACCGCGGTGGAGGTGCTCGAACGGGGCACCGAACCCCTCGAAGACGCGAACGTGCGCAGTGCGGTGGACGAGGCTCGGGAGAACGGTGAGGTGCTGGTGGAGGTCACCGATCTCACCAAGACCTTCACGCTCGGCTCTGGTCGCCGCGTGACCGCCGTGGATGACGTGTCGTTCCAGATCCGCCGAGGAGAGACGTTCGGCCTGGTCGGGCAGTCCGGCTCCGGGAAGTCCACGGTGTCGAAGGCGGTGCTCGCGCTTGGTGGCATCGACGCGGGCAGTGTCGAGTTCGACGGCCATCGTCCGCATGAGATGCGCGCGGAGCCGCTGCGCCAGCTGCGGCGGCGGATGCAGATGGTCTTCCAGGACCCGTTCTCGGCGTTGAATCGCCGTCAGACCGTCGAGCAGATCATCGAGGCGCCGCTGCGCGCCCATGGTATCGGCACCAGGGCCTCGCGCGCCGACAAGGTTCGGGAGGCCATGCACCGGGTGCGGCTGGACGAGGAGTTCGCTGATCGTCTGCCGCGATCGATGTCCGGCGGGCAGTGCCAACGCGTGTCGATCGCGCGGTCCCTTGTTCTGGAACCGGACTTCATGGTGCTGGACGAATCCGTCTCGGCGCTGGACGTGTCGATCCAGGCACAGGTGCTCAACCTGCTGCGCGAGCTGCAGGCTGAGCTCGGCCTGACCTACCTGTTCATCAGCCACGACCTCGCCGTGATCCGTTACATGTCGTCGACCGTCGCCGTGATGCGGCAGGGGCGCATCGTCGAGACGGGCGGTCGCGACGAGCTGTTCGCCGCACCGCAGCACGACTACACGCGGAGTCTGATGGCAGCGATCCCGATCGCGGATCCGGTGGCTGAGCGCAGACGCCGGGCCGAGGCGGCGAAACTCTGGCAGGAGCAGGGGTCGGACACCACGGTCACGCCGACCGCGCGATGATCGGAACGACGATGACGGAGGATGCCAGCATCATGAACGACGTGCAGAACTCGACGACCCCGCGGGCGGCTCGCGTCGGCGACCGCATCCGCGTTCCGCGTACGGCGGCTCGCATCGGCATCGCCCGGCGCGACATCACCCCACCGGTCGGCATCCGCGCGAAGAACTGGGGCCCGGCCGACTGGGAGCGCTCGGAGGGGGCGCACCGTCCGTTCACGCTGACCGCGCTCGCCGTCATCGCTTCCGACGACCGTCCTCGGATGCTGCTGGCGGTGGACGGCACTTGGTGGCGTCGGGTCGCCGATGAGCAGGGCGTGCGCGGTGCGATCCTCGACGGCCTCGGGCTGGATGCCGAGCAGCTCATGCTCTCGCTGTCGCACACCCATGCCGGTGCCGTGCTGTGCGCCGCCGATGCGCACCTGCCCGGCGGCGAGCTGATCCCCGGATACCTCGAGGCGCTCGCGGCTGCGGGGATCGAGGCGGGGCGCGAGGCGCTGGATGCCGCGAAGCCGGGGCTCATCGAGTGGACGACGGGGCGCTGCACCCTCGCCGCCAACCGCGAGCTCGATCTCGACGGTCGCGCCCTGGTGGGGTACAACCCCGCGGCATCCGCCGACGACACCGTCACGATCGGACGGGTCAGCATCGACGGCGCAGTGACGGCGACGCTGGTGAACTACGCCTGCCACCCGACGACGCTCGCGTGGCAGTCCCGCGAGGTCTCACCCGACTATGTCGGCGCGATGCGCGAGATCGTCGAGCAGGCGACCGACGCTCCGTGTCTGTTCGTGCAGGGTGCGTCGGGCGAACTGGCGCCCCGCGAGCAGTACACCGGCGACGTGGCCGTCGCCGACCGGCACGGGCGATCCCTCGGTCATGCGGTCATGGCGGCGCTGGATTCGCTGCCGGTTCCGGGCGCGGAGCTCACCCTCGACTCGGTGGTCGAGTCCGGGGCGCCGTTGGCGATCTGGGCCGCCCAGGCTGCGGAGGGCGGCGCCGTGGCATCCGAATCGATGACGTCCGTCGAACTGCCGCTGCGCGACCTGCCCACCCTCGATGAGCTCGCCGAGGAGTGGCGGGACATCGACCCGCGCTCGCGCGACGAGCGGCTGGGACGTGCGCGCAACCTGCGCGACGGATACATCACGGGACCCACGGTGCAGCATCCGGTCTGGGCATGGCGTCTCGGTGACGCGGTGATCGTCGGACATCCCGGCGAGGCTTACTCGCGGCTGCAGACCAGGCTGCGCACGCGCTTCCCCGAGACGCCGATCGTTGTGATGAACCTCACCAACGGGCCCGGCTTCGTCTACCTGCCCACGCGCGAGGCGTATCAGCGCGGCGCGTATCAGGCCTGGCAGACCCCGCTGGCGGCGGGTGCGCTGGAGTTGCTCGAGGAGCATGTGATCGCCGTCGTCTCCGAACTCGTGGAGCAGCGACCTCTGTAGACTTGCTATAGCAAATTTCGACCCGCCACAACGAGGAGAACCATGACCTCTCAGACCCCCGTCGCCATCGTCACCGGCGGCTCGGCAGGAATCGGCTGGGAGATCGGCCAGCGCCTCGCCGCCGACGGCTACCGAGTCATCGCCGCCGACCGCGTGCCCGGCTTCACCGCTGACGAGAATCCCGCAGGCATCATCTGGCGCGAGCTCGACGTCACCGACCACGAGGGCGTCGATCGCGTGTTCGGCGAGGTCGAAGCCGAATTCGGACCCATCGAGGTGCTGGTGAACAATGCCGGCATCCAGCGTCATCGCGGCCTCGAAGACCTCACCTGGGACGAATGGACCGCCGTCGTTGACGTCAACCTCCACGGCGTCTTCAACTGCCTGCAGGCGGCCGGACGGCGCATGCTCGCACACGGCGACGGACGGATTGTCAACATCTCGTCGATCTCCTCGCGCGGCTCAGCGGGTCGCGCGCCATACGCCACGACGAAGGCCGCCGTCATCGGGCTCACCTCCACGGCCGGCGCCGAGTGGGCCGCTCGCGGCGTCCGCGTCAACGCGGTCGCCCCCGGCTACGTCGACACCGGCGTGTTCCGGCAGGGCGTCGAAGCGGGCACCCTCAGTCTCGACACGATCCTCTCGCGCATCCCCGCGAAGCGGCTGGCGGATGCCGCTGAGATCGCCGCCGCAGTGAGTTTCCTCGTCTCGGACCAGTCGCGCTACATGAACGGCCAGACTCTGTATGTCGATGGGGGCTTCATGATCGATTACGGCGTACCGCTCGCGAAGAGGCCGGAATGATGGCGACGGTCGCGCGGATCGACACCGCCACAGCGGTGCTGCCACTGCCTGCACCGCTGCAGCTGGGCGCGATGACTGTGCATCGTCGTGAGTACACCGCGGTGCGGGTAACGGCCGACGACGGCACGCAGGGTGTCGCGTACTGCCTGTCGCGTGAGGCGCCGATGGCCGAGATCGTCGAACGGCTCGTCGTCGCGCACGCGCTCGGACAGGACGCCGATGACCCGGCGGCGGCGTGGGAGCGGATGCTGCGCGGCAGCGCCATCGTCGGACGCGTCGGACTCGTGCGTCGGGCCATCGGACTGGTCGACATCGCGCTGTGGGATGTCGCGGCCCGCCGGGCCCGGCAGCCGCTGTGGCGACTGATCGGCACCGGGGATGCGCCGCGCGACTCGATGCTCGTCGCCGCGTACCCGACGCCAGGGCGCACGCCGCGCGAGGTCGCGAACGAGGTGATCGGGCAGGCGGACGGCTGGACGAACGTCAAGATCTCTCGCATTCCCGATGCGGCATATATGCGTGAACTCATCGGGATTCTGAACGCCGAGCTGCCATCATCGACCGGCCTCGTCGTCGACGTCGGCTTCGGCTGGCCGAGTGCGGATGCCGCGATCGCCGAGGTCTCGCAATGGGGCGACCCACGTCTGGCCTGGCTCGAAGACCCGCTGCTGCCCGAGGACGCCGCCGGCGTCGCGCGCATCAGGGCCAGGACGGGCCTGCCGGTGTCGGTGGGCGACGAGGTCACCGATCCCGCCGTGCTCAAGGCACTGGCCGAGGTCGGCGGTGTGGACGTGCTGCGCCTGGACGTCGTCGCGATCGGCGGCGTCACCCCCGCCCGGGAGCTGATCCGCTGGGCGGGAACCCGCGGCATGCCGGTCTCGGGGCACGTCTACCCCGAGGTCACCGCGCACCTCGGCATCGGCGTCGAGACCTTCGCGCGCGGCATCAACCCGTACGACCCCGCGCCGTCATTCATCGTCGGTGGTCCGCATTTCGAGGGCCGGGTGCGGCCATCGGATGCCGTCGGGCTCGGGTTCTCGCTGGACCCGACCGTGTTCGATTTCGAGGAGATCTGAGATGAACGCCGAATCGCAGGAGGCACCACGCAGCGTGGTGGTCACCGGCAGCGGGAAGGGCATCGGCCGCGCCATCGCCGAGCGTCTCACCGCCGACGGGTGGATCGTCGTCGGGCTGGAGCGCTCGCCCGGGTCGGGAACGCTTGAGGCGGGCATCGTGGCCGACGTCGTGCTCGGTGACGCGTCCGACCGGCAGACGCACGTCGCGGCGGCGGCGAAGGCGCGGGCGCTCGCGCCGCTGGCCGGCTGGGTCAACAACGCCGGAATCACGAAGCAGACGCCGTTGCACGAGCTCGATGAGGGCCTGGTCCGCGAGATCGTGGGCATCAACGGGTTCGGGTATGTGTGGGGCTGCTCGGTGGCGGTCTCAACCTTTCTCGAGCAGGCCACGCCGGGCTCCATCGTCAATATCGGCTCGATCCACGGCCGCGCCAGTCACCTCGATCACGCCGCATATGAGTTCACCAAGGGCGGCATCGACGCACTGACCCGAAGCGTGGCCGTCAGCTACGGCGCCCAGGGCATCCGCACCAACACCGTCGCACCCGGCGGGGTGCGCACCCCGCACCTCGAAGCGCAGATCGCCTCCTCGCCCGACCCAGTCGCGGCGGAGCGCGCCCTCGCCGAGGGGCCGCCGATGGGGCGCATCGCACGGGCGGAGGAGGTCGCCGCAGTCGCGGCGTTCCTGCTGTCGGACGAGGCGCCGTACCTCACGGGGCAGTCCATCGCCGTGGACGGCGCCTGGACGGCATCCTTCGGTGACATCGCTCGTCGCTGAATCACATGGTCGCGTCGCCTGACGCGTCTGAGACCCGTGCGCGGCAGTCCGCAGCACGGGTCTCAGATCCATGAACCGAGGCGTCAGGCCTTGCGGCGTCGCATCAGCCACGCGCCCATCAGGATGACAGCCAGTGCCCCGGCGCCGACGGTGACCCACAGTGCGCCTTCGGCGCCGGTGGTCGCAAGTCCGCCGGTCTGCTCGCCACCATCGGACGGCGGGACAGGGGGCGAGTCTGTGGTCACTGTCACCTGCACCGCGACCTGAGCGAGATCCGTGCCGCCCGCGTCGGTCGCGACGATGGTGTGCTCGCCCGCCGCCGTGCCAACGGGGATCGTCAGATTCAGCGTCGCAGAGCCATCGGCCGTGATCGTCGCCTCCTCAAGAAGCACCGGTTCTGACCTCAGCCACAGAGTTACCGGTGCATTCGCCGCGAAGCCGTCCAGCCGGGCTTCCAGTGCGTCACCGGCGCGTACCTCTTGATGGGTGAGGGTGATGCGAGGCGCGGGTGTCGCAGGTTCGACCCGCAGCACCGCTTCTGCGCGAACTGCACCGTTGGCGTCCTTCACCCTGACGGTGTGGGGACCCGCTGCCGTATCAGCCGGGATCTGCGCCGTGACAGTGCGCGTTCCGTCGGCGTCCGTCTCGGCGGTGCCGATCTGCGACTTGCCGAGCCATAGGGTGACGGTTTCGTGCGGGTCGAAACCGCGCAAGATGGCATCGACACTCGTGCCGGCGACCACTGAATCGGAACGGAACGCCAGCGACGGCGAGGGGGCGGACGCACTGATGCTCAGCGGAATCACCCGCAGGCTCCCGGCATCGGAGCTTCCGAACAGGTAGATGCCGTCCTGCGCGCCCTGTCCCGGCGTGCGCAACGATGGAGCGAGCGGAGCGATGATGAATCGCGCGATCTCCTCGTCCGTCGTGGTCACTGCGAGGTGCTCCATGGTCTGCGGATCGACGATCGTCAGCTGCGAAGCCACGTTGATCAGAAGCTTGCCGTCGTGCCAGGCGAAGCTCATCGGACGCCACATTCCATAGCGGGTGACATCCGGTGCGATGTTCTTCGACTTCTCGGGGATGATTTGCATGGTCTCGGGGTCAAGTGCGAACACCCAGCCGTCGGTCGTTCCCCAGAGGTTACCGTCCGGGCCGAACGAGAGCGCACTGATGTGCTTGGGCTTCTGACCGGTCGGCAGAATCAACGGGTACTCGCCCGTCTTCTCACCGCCGGCGATGTCGTAGGTGAACAGCTTTGCTTCGTCGGCTACCGGGTCTGAGCCCAGACCGCCGACGATCGTCGTGGAACCGTACACGACCCCGTCGCGAACGGCGAGGCCGATGATGCTCTGGTTCTCGACGATGTCCGTCTCGACCTTCGTCTCACCGCTGGCGATGTCGTGAATCGTCAGCGCCCCTTGGTGCATGCCGTACCCGGGGATCGATCCGATCACGAGCTTTCCGTCGTCCTCGACCATGTAGTACGGCCGGTCCTGTCCTTCGCCGATGGTGAAGACTCGCGATGACGAGGGTCGGCCATCGCCGCCTCGCACCACACGGTCGATGTGACCGCCGGGATACAGCCCGAAGTAGGTCGCGTCGCCTACCGTGAGCATCGACTCGGCCTGCTCGGCGGGGAAATTCGTGAACTCACCGGTGCTTGTGTCGTATACGGCTCCCGTGCCTGCCGGGTAGGTGACCATGTAGATGCCACCGTCCGGGTTGAGGCCCATGGAGTGAAGCGGCGTTCCAGCGTTCGTCTGAACGACGTTCGGCAGAGTGATCTGCCGCTTGCCTGCGATGTCGAGTGCGCGCAGCGGACCCTGGCGTGACGCCGTGACCAGCCATTCGCCAGGGTGACCCGCGGCGGTGAGGTCGACCCACCCCTGTCCACGCATGCCGAGTCCGAAGGGGATCTCCACGTCGGAGAACGTCGGCTCGTCACCGCTGAGGTCGACCTCGGCGATAGTGCCATTGTGGGTCAGATAGATCTTTCCGTCCTTCGGGGCGAGCTGGGTGAAGCCGGGATTGCCGTTCTGGGTCGGCGTTCCGGCGAGGGACGACTTGTTCAGCGTCGTCGTGCTCCACTGTGAAGTCTCGAGGTTGTAGAACGCGGTTGCCGCGAGGCCATCCGAGAAGTTGACCGCCAGCCAGTCGCCGACCTTCTCCATGTCGTATGCCCACGGCAGCGCCGCGACACCGAAGATCTCGAGCAGCGGATCCGAGATGCGTTCACGATCCCCGGGGTCCGCCACGTTGATCTTCACGACTGCGCCCGAGGCGCCGGTTCCGGCATAGATGTATCCGTCGTGATACTCGATCGAACGAACGTACTCCTCGCCCTCGACCTGCCCCCACCCTGTGAAGTCACCCGTCTCGGCGTCGTACATGACCACTTCGCCGGACTTGTACGTGCCGATGTACGCGTTGGAATGATCATCGACGACGAGTGACCAGTTCGAACTCGCGCCGGGTACGACACCGGCGAGCGAAGCCTCGTTGGTCACGGGATCGTAGATCCACAGCTCACCGCGCTGCGCGCCGGATTCGCTCTTGCCGATCGCGGCGACGTAGACCTTTCCATTCGGTGCGATCTCAAGCTTCCACACCTGAATCACGCTCGGCATGGGTGCTGATTTCAGAAAGGTGTTGGATTCGATGTCGATCACGTTCAGCAGTGAACCGTCAGATGAGGTTGCCGTGTACCCGACGGCACGACCATCGAGCTCACCGAAGGCCATGTCGATGATGCTCGGCACCTGGACCGGGATGCCCACGGGCTGCTCATCGCCGATGACCAGTCCATCGAAGTTGACCGAGGCTGTCGCATCGGGTGCGGAACGCGGGGCCGCCGCGGAGGACGAAGTCGTCGCTCCGACAGCTCCGGCAGGAGCGGCGACGGCCAACGTGGCCGTGACCACGGCCGTCGCGATCACCGCCAGCGATCTCCGAAGGGTGTGTTGGCGTGTGGGACGCACGGGAACTCCTGCCTGACGCGGGGCGTCGTCGGGTCCGCTTGTGTCCGTGCGGCGCGATATAGGTGCGGCGCTGCACCTGGATACAAACGAAACTAAGGTTTCATAAATACCGACCGTAGCGCTTAAGCGCTCTTAGCGGAATAGCCAAAGGCGATGGGTTAATTATCGAACCGGTGCACACACTTCCCCGCGCTTATGCACAACACCGCAGGAATCCGGGCTGAGAGTGTGAAGATGCGCAGAAGTGCGGGGCTGCGCCACCCCCTGGTCAGGCCTTGAGCATCGAGGCGCGGGAGATCAGTCCGTCGACGACGTCGAAGGTGGCGATCGTCTCGGTCGCAATGCCCGCGTTGATGACCCGCTCCTGCGCGACCACCCAGCGGGCGCCGAACAGCACGCTGTTGTCGATCGCGCATGACAGCTCGGGGTTCTGCAGACGCGGCTCGTAGAACGCGCGGATGGCTGCGGTGCCGATTATGGGCTCCGATGCGACTCCCGTGATCACGGCATCGGGTGCATAGGTCGCGACGAAGGCGTCGAGGTCGTGCGCATTGAAGGCGTCGAGCTGCGCCTGGACCGTGTTCAGCGCGCTGCGCGTGTTCGCGGTGATGTCAGTCAATGCGAACGCCTCCGTTGACGTCGTAGGTCGCCCCGGTGATGAACCGGGCGCGGTCGGATGCCAGTGCTGCGATGATCCACGCGACATCGGCCGGCTGGCCGAACTCGCCCAGCGGGATGCCCGCCTCGAGCTTCGCCCGCCCCTCGGCGGAGAGCTCGCTCGTGATCGCGCTGGCAACAGGTCCGGGCGTCACGGCGTTCACGCGGATGCCCTCGGATGCCAGATGGCGGGCGAAACTGCGCGTGATCGCGAGGATGGCGCCCTTGCTGGCGGCGTAGTGCATGCCGGTCTGCAGGGCCCCGACCTGACCGGCGATCGACGAGATGTTCACGACCGAGCGGTCGCCGTCGGCGGCGCGCAGCAGCGGCAGTGCGGCACGCGTGAGGAGGAAGGTGCCTCGGGCGTTTGTCTCGAGAACGAAGTCCCACTCGTCGATGTCGATGTCGTCGTAGCCGGTGTAGGGGCCGACGCCGCCGTTGTTGACGAGTACGTGCAGCGTGTCCCATTCCGCAGTGATGTCGGCGATGAGCGCGGCGATCGAATCAGGGTCGCGCAGATCGAGGCGCGAGACGTGCACCTCGGAGGCTCCGGCGGCGAGGCACTCCTCGGCGACCTGGGCGGCTGCGGCCTCGCGGCCGGTGTACGTGATCCAGAGCGCGGCGCCGGAGCGCGCGAGTTCGAGGGCGGCGGCCGTTCCGATGCCGGAACTGGCGCCGGTGATGAGGGCGCGGCGAGCAGTCATACTCAAGACGCTATAGCAAAACAGGCAGATCGGAAACCACTGGCATCTGATCTGCTAGATGCTATAGCATTTGTTCTCATGGCCTCTCCACACATCCTCATCACCGATTGCGACCTGCCCGGCGACGCCGCCGAGCAGACCCTGCGGACGGCGGGCATCAGCGCCGAGCGCGCGTCTGAGACCTCCTTCGACACCCTTGCCGCGCTCGGAGCCGAGGCCGAAGGACTCATCGTGCAGTGGCATCGCATCGACGGTGACCTGATGGATCAGATGCCGAACCTGAAGATGATCAGCAGGCTCGGCATCGGCTACGACATGGTCGACGTCGCGGCCGCCACCGAGCGGGGCATCGCCGTCGCCAACACCCCCAGCTACTGCATCGAGGAGGTCGCCGCGCACACGATCGCCATGATCATGACCCAGGCCCGCGGCCTGCCCGCCTACGACGCCGCGCTACGCGCGGGTGAGTGGAAGCCCGTCGCGGCCCGGCCGATGGCCGTGCGGCCGTCCCGCACCACGGTGTCGGTCCTCGGTTTCGGACGGATCGGCTCGCTGGTCGCGCGCGGATGTCGTGCGCTCGGCTTCCGCGTGCTCGTCGCCGACCCGTACGCCCCCGCTGAGGCGATCACTGCCGCCGACTGCGAGCCCGCCACCATCGATGAGGCGAGCTCCGGTGCCGACATCCTGACGCTGCATGTGCCGCTCACCGACGCCACCCGTCACCTGATCGACGAGGCCACGATCCAGACCATGAAGCCGGGAGCGGTGATCGTGAACACCTGCCGCGGTCCGCTCATCGACGAGACTGCTCTCGTCGCCGCGCTGCACAACGGCCGCATCGGGGCTGCCGCGCTGGACGTCTACGAGGCCGAACCGCTCGCATCGGATGCCGCGCTGCGCGACGCCCCGAACGTGCTGCTCACACCGCATGCGGCGTGGTACTCGCCCGAGGCGCTCGAGGACCTGCCTGTGCACGCCGCCGAGAACCTCATCCGTTTCCTCGCCGGCGAGCACGTCGACGCGATCGTCAACCCGGCCTACGCCGACGCGCGCTGACGCGCGGGAAGGAGCAGACATGGAACTCATGCGTCTTGGAGAAGCCGGCCGCGAGCATCCCTTCGTGCGGGACGACGAGGGGATCGTCCGCGACCTCGCGCCGCTGACCGCCGACGTCGACGGCGCGTTCCTCGCTGTCGACGGCATCGCGCGCGTGCGTCGGGCACTAGCAGCCGGTGAGCTGCGTGAAGCCGACACCGACGGCCTGCGCATCGGGGCGCCGATCGCCCGGCCGACTGCGGTCATCTGCATCGGACAGAACTACGCCGCGCACGCGGCGGAGTCCGGGTCGGCCCCGCCCGAGCATCCGGTCGTGTTCTTCAAGCATCCGAACACCGTCGTCGGGCCGAACGACGTCGTGCTGCTACCGCCTGGAGCCGACAAAGTCGACTGGGAGGTCGAGCTCGCCGTCGTGATCGGCAAGACCGCCCGCTACCTGCCCTCGCCGGAGGCGGCCCGCGAGGTGATCGCCGGATACACGATCTCGAACGATGTGTCGGAGCGCGCGTACCAGCTCGACATCTCGGGCGGGCAGTGGTCGAAAGGCAAGTGCTCCGAGACGTTCAACCCGCTCGGCCCGGTGCTGGTGCCGGCCGATGAGATCGACCCGCAGGCGCTCCGGCTGCGCTCGTTCGTGAACGGCTCGCCGCGGCAGGATTCGATGACCGCCGATATGATCTTCTCGGTGCTGCAGATCGTGCACGAGCTCAGCCAGTACATGGTGCTCGAACCCGGCGACGTGATCAACACCGGCACACCACAGGGTGTCGCGCTGTCCGGGCGGTTCCCGTACCTGCAGCACGGCGACGAGATGGTGATCGAGATCGACGGGCTCGGCCTTCAGCGTCAGCGCACCGAGCGGGTCAGTCTGCCCTGAACAGCGCCACTTCTGCGCCGCTCACCCGCCGAACGGCAGCGCCGGCTGGCCGCCGTCACAGTCCGCGGCCCACTCCGACCCTTCGGCGTGGTACGCGATCGTTCAGGTAACGTTCGACGCGATCATGCGCCGTCATCCGGACGCTTCAGACGCATCGGCTCCGGCGCAGGCTCGCGCACGGGTTCCGGCGCGGGCTCGCGCACCGGCCCGGGCGAGGCGGGAGCGGATGCCGCCGGCAGCGCACCGGCGACCTGCTTCTCGAGCACTTCGACAGCCTGGTCGCTGAGCACGATGAGCCCGTCAAGTTCTTCGCGCACGCGCTTGTAAGCGATGTTGCGTTCTGCCTGCGTGGCGGATTCGTCGACGGCGACCTTCAACAGCGTCTGTGCGCGGTCGAGCTTCTTGCGCTCGGCCTCGCTGAAGGTCGAGGTGCGCAGGCGCTTAGCTTCTCTCTCGGCGACGTCGAATGCGACGGCGGCGTTGCCGACGGCATCCAGATATTCAGTGACTTGCTGTTCGCTGACCTTGGCGTTCGCGGAGCGGGGACGCAGGGTGTCCGCCGTCTTCTTCGCTCGCAGGAATGCGGCGGTCAGCGGCTGGCGACCATCGCTCATCGCGGGGTAGGCGATGAGCTTCGCGACGTCGAGCTCGTAGTCGAGCCAGCGGGCGGTGAGTTCGTCATGCTCGGCGAACAGACGCTCGAGCAGCTCGTTCGAGGAGAGCTGGGAGTCGGGCACGGCATCTTTCGGCGCCGGCAGCACCTGCCCGCGCGCAGCGAGCTGCGCGGTCTTCAGCTCGCCCTTGAGGCGCAGCGTCTCGAGACGGCGCTCGTGGCGGCGCTTCGCGCCCTGCTCCCACGCCTTCGCAGCTCCGCCGGCCATCCCCATGATGGGGAAGATCAACCACCAGAAGCTGCCCGCCCACTGCCAGAACTCTTGCATGATGCGTTCAGCCTACTGCGGGGGCGCAAGTGGCTGGCGTGTCAGACGATGCCGTGCCAGGATGACCACGACTCGGCTCGAAGAGCCCCGAGAGTGAGGAGCAGACATGCAGCTGGCGATGATCGGACTCGGCAGGATGGGCGCGAACATCGTTCGCCGTCTGATGAAGGATGGCCACGAGTGCGTCGTCTACGACGTGAACCCGGATGCTGTCGCGGCTCTCGTCGCGGAGGGCGCAACCGGCGCCGACAGCATGGGAGATCTCGCGGCGAAGCTGGCACCCACCCGCGTCGTGTGGATGATGGTGCCCGCGTCTCTCACGGGCAGCGTCGCGGAAGAGGTTGCGGCGGTACTCGAAAAGGGCGACATCCTCATCGACGGCGGCAACTCGAACTATCGCGACGATGTGCGCCGCGCGAAGGCGCTGCGCGAGAAGGGCATCGAGTACGTCGACATCGGCACGAGCGGTGGTGTCTTCGGGCTCGAGCGTGGGTACTGCCTCATGGTCGGCGGCACGGACCGCGCTTTTGCGCACATCGAGCCGATCCTGAAGACGATCTCCCCCGGACCTGGAGAGATCGAGCGCACACCCGGCCGCACCGGAGAACTCGCATCTGAGGAGCAGGGTTACCTGCACTGTGGCCCGGCCGGCTCAGGTCACTTCGTGAAGATGGTGCACAACGGCATCGAGTACGGCATCATGGCCTCAATCGCCGAGGGGCTCAACCTGCTGCAGAATGCGGATGCCGGAATCCGCGAAGCGGAGCACTCCGCGGAGATCGCACCTCTAGAAGAGCCGGAGTTCTACCAGTTCCCGATCGAGACCGACAGGGTGGCAGAGCTCTGGCGTCGAGGCTCGGTGATCTCTTCCTGGCTGCTGGATCTCACCGCTGCCGCGCTGACCGAGAACCCCACGCTCGACGGGCTCGCCGGTCGCGTCTCAGACTCGGGTGAGGGCCGATGGACGGTCAAGGCGGCCGTCGACGTCGGCGTCCCCGTCCCCGTGCTCTCAGCGGCGCTGTTCGAGCGCTTTGCCTCGCGCGGCGAGGATCGGTTCGCCAACCAGGTGCTCTCGGCGATGCGCTTGCAGTTCGGCGGACACCAGGAGCTCCCGGCGGGCGACGTGCTCGAGGCGGGTGGGCGCAAGTCCGACGCCGGGTGAGTGTCGGCGACGCGCCGTCGCTGTTCGAGCGCTTTGCACCCCAGCAGCACGTGGGCGTGTGAACGTCTGAGAGGCGGGGACGCGTTCAGCGCCCCAACTTCTCGGCGCATGGCACGCAAAGTTCGGCGAACGGGCGCACGCGCAGGCGCGCGATCGGGATGCGGCGACCGCAGTTCGCGCAGACGCCGTAGGTTGCAGCATCCATCCTGGCGAGCGCCGCGTCGACCTGGTCGAGTTCTGCGCGGGCCCCGTCGAGGAGTCCGCTCAGGCGCGACCATTCTGCCGAGAGTGGCACGCCCTCGGGGTCATGCTCGTCGTCGTCGCTCTGGCTACTGCGGTCGTGGGTGAGCTGGGTGAGCGTGGCATCGAGCGCCGCCGTGCGGTCGCTCGCCTCACGGCGCAACACCTCGAGCAGTGTTCGCAGTTCGTCGTCACTCATGCCCATACCTTAGGCCCGTGCACGCGCCGGAGTGTTCCGCACTCCCCGACACGACACGACACGACACGACACCCGTCAGTCCAGATCACACCCGTCAGTCGAAACAGGCCCATCCGGCCCGGCGAGTGTCGAGGCGGCTGACAAGTGTCAGAACAACCTAGCCGAACAGCAGCGACAGCACGGTCGAGCCGCCGCCGATGAGGATCAGCGAGATGATCGTGGCCCACGCGATCACGCGCATGCGCCGGGTGCGGCGCTCGCCGAGGCGTCCGTAGTCGTCGTCGATGTTGTCGACCTCGTCGCTCACTTGCTGCTCCTGCTCTGGTTGCTTGATGCTCGCGCTGCTGATTCCTGGTTCGCGCTGCTCAATCCTGTTGGCGCTGCTGAAACTTCAGCCGCGCCAACAGGGTTTGACAGCGCGACCGCCCGTGCCGCGGTGGCAGCCAGCGCGACGACAGCCATCAGACGGCGGGCTCCGCCACGGTCGGGCCGAAGGCCGCCGGAAGAGTCGCCTGAGACGTCTCACGCAGCTCGGCAGCGCTGACCGTGAACAGTCCCGTCACCTCGAGGTCGGCGACCGTGTCGGTGACGCCGATGCGCAGTACCGGGTAGTCGCGTCCCTCGCACAGTCCGCGGAACTTCACGTCGTCCTCGCGCGGCACCGTCACGATGACGCGGCCGGTCGATTCCGAGAAGAGAGCGGATGCTGCATCCACCCCGTCGCGCTCCATGAGCTCAGTCAGCCACACGCGGGCGCCGATGCCGAAGCGCATGACGCCCTCGGCGAGTGCCTGGGCGAGGCCACCCTCTGACACGTCGTGCGCGGAGGAGATCAGCCACTCGTCGCGGGCTGCGCCGATGAGGCCGGCGAGGCGCTTCTCGCCCGCGAGGTCCACCTTCGGGGGAAGACCGCCGAGGTGCTGGTGCACGGTCTCGGCCCACGCCGAACCCGAGAGCTCGGTCGAGGTCGTGCCGAGCAGGTAGATGTTCTGGCCCTCGTCCTGCCAGCCAGAGGGGATGCGACGTGAGACGTCGTCGATGATGCCCAGCACGCCGACGAGCGGGGTCGGGTGGATCGGGGTGTCACCGGTCTGGTTGTAGAACGAGACGTTGCCGCCGGTGACCGGGGTGCCCAGTTCGTAGCATCCGTCTGCCAGACCGTCGACGACCTTCCCGAACTGCCACATGACCTCGGGGTTCTCGGGGGATCCGAAGTTCAGGCAGTCGGTGATCGCGGTCGGGGTCGCCCCGGTGACGGCGACGTTGCGGTACGCCTCGGCGAGGGCCAGCTGCGCACCCGCGTAGGGGTCGAGCTGGCAGTAGCGGCCGTTGGCGTCGGTCGAGATCGCGAATCCCAGGCCGGATTCCTCGTCGACGCGGATCATGCCCGCGTCATCGGGGAAGGCCAGCGCGGTGTTTCCGCCGACGTAGTAGTCGTACTGGTTGGTGATCCAGCGGGTGTCTGCGAGGTTCGGCGAGCCGACCAGCGCGAGGAACTGCTCGCGCAGCACCTCGGCGTCGTCGGTGCGAGGCAGTAGCTCCGCAGCATCCGCCTGCAGTGCGTCGATCCACGTCGGGTAGGCGACAGGGCGGTCGTAGACCGGGCCGTCGACCGCGACGGTCGAGGGGTCGACGTCGACGATGCGCTCGCCCTGCCAGTCGATGACGAGGCGGCCGTCTCCGGTGACCTCGCCGAGCACGCTCGTCTCGACGTCCCACTTGTTCACGACCTCGAGGAACGCCTCCAACTTCGAAGGAGCCACGATCGCCATCATGCGCTCCTGCGACTCCGACATGAGGATCTCTTCGGCGGTCAGCGAGGGATCGCGCAGCAGCACGTTATCGAGCGAGACATGCATGCCGCTGTTGCCGTTGGCGGCGAGCTCGCTGGTCGCGCACGAGATTCCGGCGGCACCGAGGTCCTGGATCGCCTCGACGAGTTCGCCCTTGTAGAGCTCGAGGCAGCACTCGATGAGCACCTTCTCGGCGAAGGGATCGCCGACCTGCACGGCGGGGCGCTTGGTCGGGCCGCCGTCGTCGAAGGAATCGGATGCCAGGATGCTGGCTCCGCCGATCCCGTCGCCGCCGGTGCGCGCCCCGAAGAGCACGACCTTGTTGCCGACACCCTCAGCGTTCGCGAGCTTGAGGTCTTCGTGGCGGAGGACGCCCACGGCCAGTGCGTTCACGAGCGGGTTGGCCTGGTAAACCGAGTCGAACACGGTCTCGCCGCCGATGTTCGGCAGCCCCAGACAGTTGCCGTAGAACGAGATGCCGCTGGTGACGCCGTGCACGACGCGGGCGGTATCGGGGTGGTCGATCGCGCCGAAGCGGAGGGCATCCATCACCGCGACCGGGCGTGCGCCCATCGAGATGATGTCGCGGACGATGCCGCCGACGCCGGTCGCCGCGCCCTGGAACGGCTCGATGAACGACGGGTGGTTGTGCGACTCGGCCTTGAAGGTGACGGCCCAGCCCTCGCCGACGTCGACGACCCCCGCGTTCTGGCCCATGCCGACCATGAGGCGTTCCTTCATCTCGTCGCTGACCTTCGCGCCGAAGCGCTTCAGGTAGTTCTTCGATGACTTGTAAGAGCAGTGCTCTGACCACATCACCGAGTACATGGCCAGCTCACCCGACGTGGGGCGACGGCCGAGGATCTCGCGGATGCGGGCGTACTCGTCATCCTTCAGCCCGAGGGCGCCGTAGGGCTGCTCCTTCTCGGGCGTCGCCTCGGCATTCGAGACGGAGTCAGGGACATGAACTGATGCTGTGGGCGTGGTCACGCGGACTCCTGGAGACGGGGGAGGCGGGCGGTCCCAGTCTATCCGCCGCGGAACCAATAGAATCTGCGTGAATCTGACCTTCGACAGAACCGGTGAATCATGGCGCGCGCGGCAGACGTAAAGTCTTCGGATCAGACACCGGATGAGGCGTGGGATACGCTCAGCGGGCGCGAAGTCCCCGACTGGTTCCACGATGCGAAGCTCGGCATCTTCTTGCACTGGGGGCTGTACTCCGTTCCGGCGTGGGCGCCGCGAGTCGAGCACATCAACGCGATCATCGCGAAGTCGGGGGTGCGCGGCCTCTACGGGGCGAACCCGTACTCGGAGTGGTATCGCAACAGCTACCGCGTGCCGGGCAGCCCATCGGCGCAGCACCATCTCGCGACCTACGGCGACCGTGACTACTACGAGTTCGCAGGTGACTTCGATCGCGCAGCATCCGCTGCTGACACGGATCATCTCGCCGCGCTCCTGCGCGACGCGGGCGCCGAATACGTGGTGCTCACCTCGAAGCACCATGACGGCTTCACGTTGTGGCCGAGCCAGGTCGAGCACCCACGCGGCACGCAGCGGTACGCCGATCGTGATCTGGTCGGCGATCTCACCGAGTCGGTGCGCGGGGCCGGGATGCGGATGGGGCTGTACTACTCGGGTGGCTACGACTGGTCGGTGCACGATGTCATCATGAAGCGCAATGCCGACGCGATGCTCGCGCTGCCCGCGGAGGCCGCTTATGAGCAGTACGCGACGGCACACGTGCGCGAGCTGATCGAGCGCTACCGGCCGAGCGTGCTGTGGAACGACATCGGCTGGCCGGGCGGCGGCGACCTGCCGGCGCTGTTCCGCGCATACTACGAGCAGGTTCCCGATGGTGTGATCAACGACCGGTGGGCAGAAGGCCCGGCACAGCGAGGCCGCTTCGCGGCGTTCGTCACGAAGCTGGTCGGTGCAGCCACGGAGATTTTCTGGCCGCTCATGCCCCCAGCGTTCAAGCAGGTCGGTTTTCCGGCTGCCCGGCACTCAGACTTCACAACGCCCGAGTACCGCACCTTCGATGAGGTGCAGGCCGAGAAGTGGGAGCAGACGCGTGGGGTCGGGCACTCGTTTGCGCTGAACCGCAACGAGCGCGCGGAGGACATGATCGATGTCGCAGACCTCGTGCGCGGGTTCGTCGACGTCGTGAGCAAGAACGGCAACCTTCTGCTCGGCGTCGGACCCGATGCCGACGGCACGATCCCGGTCGAGCAGCAGCGGGTGCTGGATGCGCTGGGGGCGTGGATGGCCGTCAACGGCACGGCGATCAAGGGCACGCGCCCCTGGCGGATCGCCGAGGGGCGCACCGATCGCGGTACCTCACTGCGGTTCACTCGGTCGAACGCCGTGCTGCACGCGTTCCTGATGGATCAGACGCCGCCCGCCGGTCGGCACGTGATCGAGCAGATCGCCGTATCGGATGAGCGCGTTGCCGTCGAGCTGCTCGGGGTCGGGCCTGTGGCGCACAGCGTGGTCGACGGCAAGCTCGCCGTCGAGGTTCCCGATGCGCTTGCGGATGCTCCGGTGCACACTCTGCGCATCACCGGGGTGCGCTGAGGGGCGCACCGAGCGCCCGGGTTCTGAGACTCAGAGTCACGGACGGACACGTGAGGTGTGCGCGAGCGCGCTGAATCGTAGTGTGGTCTCACCCCGCGTTAAGGAGTTCCCGTGACCGAGATCCAGACCACGACGTCAGGCAGCCTGCCGCGCACGCAGGCGCTGCTCGATGCCAATGCTTCGCGCTCGCTCGCGGAGGACGGTTTCACGCTGGAGTCCACCCCGCAGTTCGAGGCGCTGATCGGTGAAGCCGTCGCCGAGGTCGTCGAGCGGCAACGTCGTGCTGACGAGCTTCCTCGATCGGCGTGACCGCCGAGCGTTCGCCGACGCCGACGCCTACGCCGACCCGGTAGCGGGGATCGGCACCGGCCGCACCGCGACGGCCTTCCCCACCACGACCGGACCGATCGCGTACCGCGGGCAGGACGCCGTCGCCGCAGACATCGCGCCTCCGGTGGCCTTGCGAGGCGTTTTTTTCATCCCGCGCCCCCTGCGCAAGCGCGCCACCTCTGCCGCCGCGCCGCGTGACCGCGCAGCGGCGTCAGCGGCGTCAGCGGCGGGAGGGGCGTCAGCGGCGGGAGGGGTCAATAAGCCGCCACGCCAGCGGCAGCAACCCCGCCATCGCGGCGATCTTGATCGCGTCGCCGATCAGGAACGGAACGACTCCCAATCCGAGTGCGGTGGCCAGGTCGACGCCGAGGAATGCGGCCAGCCACGGCACGCCGAACGCGTAGATCGTCAGCGATCCGAGGCTCGCAAGGCCGAGCGTCGACCATGCGTTCCGGTCGGAGCGATGGCGGGCGAGGGTGCCGACGACGAGGGCGGCAACGACGTATCCGACGATGTAGCCGAACGACGAGAACGCCCATCCCGCTGACCCGTTCGCGAACAGCGGCAGCCCGACCATGCCGAGGGCGAGATAGAGCCCCGCGCTGATTCCGCCGCGCAGCGGGCCCAGGCTCGCGCCGGTGAGCAGCACCGCGAAAGTCGCCAGCGACAGCGGCACAGGGGTGAACGGCAGGGGAATGGCGATGTAGCCGGCGACGGTGATGAACGCGGTGCCGATGAGCACCAGGGCGACATCGCGAACGCGCGCACCGGGCACGAGATCGGCGAGCACGGGGACGCGTGGGGCATGGGTCGCGGTTGCGGACATGGTTCCTCCTGAACGACGTTCACTAGAACAGTGTTCACCTGAACACCGTTCGGTAGAGTAGCACTATGAACGCACCCGCTCGCAACGACAAAGAAACAGTCGTCGCCGCGGCCATGCGCGTGCTGGCAGAGAATGGACTGCCCGGGCTCTCGATGCGGCGCATCGCCGACGAACTTGAGGTGCAGGTCAGCGCACTGTACTGGCACTTCCCCAACAAGCAGGCGCTGCTCGCCGCCGTGAGTGCGCAGATCGCGGGTGCGGTGTCAGCATCCGATCAATTGGATGCCATCGCCCGCGCACTGCGCGACCGTCTGCTCGACCACCGCGACGGTGCCGAGATCGTGTCGAGCTCGCTCGCACTCGGACTGCTCGACCTGCCCGCCCGCGCCGAACTGGTGGGCGCAGCGCGAGAGATCGGGCTGGATGCCGCGGCCGCCGAAGTCGCTGCCGACACCGTCGTGCACTACGTGATCGGGTACACGTTCCACGAGCAGCAACGTCTGCACGCGGCGATCGTGGGCGCAGCGGATGCCTCGGTCGGCCTCGTTCCCTCGGGCGCACAGCAGGGCAGCGATGATTTCGCCGCCGGGCTCGCGATGGTCGTCGCCGGCGTGCACGCTTCGGCCCGCACCCGATGAGCGCGCGCGTGGCCGACCGGTCGGGTGCACGCGACCGGCCGGGTGCACGCGGCGGGATGGGCGAGCGGTGGCGCTCCGCACGCCCGGTGGTGCGCGACGGGATCGGGGCAGTCGCGCTGATGCTGGTGTCGCTGCTGCCGCTCGGCATCGACGGCCTGCGTCTCGGCGAGATGCAGCGGGAGTACCCGCTGTGGGTTCCGGTCATGCTGGTGGTCGCGCAGACGCTTCCGCTCACCCTGCGGCGGGCTGTTCCCGCGCTGGCCCTGGCGCTGAGCGGCATCGCTTTCGCGGTGACGCAGACGCTCGGCGCCAGTACCGGCCTTGCCGGGCTGGGACTGCTGATCGCGCTGTACTCGTGCGGGGTGCATCTTCGTCGCGGGCGGCTGGCAGTCGTGCTGGCGAGTGCCGCGGTGTACCTCACCCTGGTCGCGGTGCTCGTCGCTCAGCGATCGCCGGAAAAGCCCATCGACTGGATCACTTTCGCCGCCGTCCTCGCCGTGCCGTGGGTCACCGGAGAGCTCGTGCGTCGCTGGCGGGCTGAGCAGTCCGCACGGCTCGAGCGGGCTGCCGCAGACGCAGACCGTGCCGCACGATCCCTGCTCGCACGCGACCTGCACGACATCGTCACCCATCACGTGACGGCGATGGTCGTGCAGTCGGAGTCCGCCCGCTATCTCGCCGAGACGCCCGATGGCGCTGCGGAGCGCGACGCGATCTTCACGTCGGTGGCATCGACCGGGCGCCTCGCCCTCACCGAGCTGCGTTCGCTTCTGGGCACTCTCGATCCGGATGCCGCAGCGCACAGCCCTGCCGCGCTCGCCGAAGCAGGCGACATCTCGAACATGGTGCAGCGGCTGAAGGAGACGGGCTATCCGATCTCGCTCCGACTCACCGGCGCCGTCGACGAGCTCCCTCCCGAGGTCGTGGCCGTGATGCGCAGCGTCGCGCGGGAGGCGGTCACCAACGCGATGAAGCACGCCAGGGGAATGCCGGTGCAGCTGGTCATCGCGGCGACCGAGAACGAGATGGCGCTGACGATCATCAACGCACTCGCCGCAACCGCGAGCCCGGACGCAGTGGGATCAGGCCGCGGTACCTCAGGAATGGCGAACCGGGTGGCAGAGATCGGCGGCACCTTCACCAGCGAGGCCACCGGAAACCAGTACACGACGACCGCGAGGTGGACCAGGTGAGCGGGCAGACGGCTCAGCGGGTGATCATCGCGGATGACCAGGCGCTGGTCCGTGACGGATTCGCGCGGGTGATCGGTTCTCAACCCGACTTCGAGGTCGTCGGCACCGCCGAAGACGGCAGCGCAGCAGTCGAGCTCGCCGCACTCGTGCAGCCGGATCTGGTCGTCATGGACGTGCGGATGCCGCGGCTCGACGGCATCGCCGCGACGGCCGAGATCATCGCGGCGAGCGAGCGGCCACCGCGCGTGCTCGTGGTGACGACGTTCAATCTCGACTCCTACGTCTATGACGCGCTGCGGGCGGGCGCGAGCGGCTTCCTGCTCAAAGACACCAGGCCCGAAGCGCTCCTGCATGCGCTGCGCACGATCGCCCGCGGCGACGCGCTCATCGATCCCGCGGCAACTCGTGCGCTGATCGGGGCCTTCGGCGACCGCATCCGACCGGCATTCGCCGACGATGGTGCGCTCGAGACGCTCACCGGCCGCGAACTCGAGGCGCTCACTCTTCTCGCCGAGGGGATGTCGAATGCCGAGATCGCCGAGGCGATGACCGTGGGCGCCGAGACGGCGAAGACCTATGTGTCGCGGGTGCTTCTGAAGCTCGGTCTGCGTGATCGAGTGCAGGCCGTCGTGTTCGCGCACCGGGTGGGCATCGCCGGACACTGAGCGGGATTGTCCACCTTCGGGGGATTCGCGGCGTCAGTCGAATTTCTACTGTCGA
The DNA here is from genome assembly GCF_052266695.1 of Microbacterium zouquanmingi. Lineage (NCBI taxonomy): Bacteria > Bacillati > Actinomycetota > Actinomycetes > Micrococcales > Microbacteriaceae > Microbacterium > Microbacterium zouquanmingi. Next base: position 39,963 of record NZ_JBQPQZ010000006.1, on the reverse strand, counting down.
AGTACGGCCGAGACGCGGCCTGAAGCGGAGACATGAGATGACCTCGTCCATCACCCCCACCCTCGACAAGCCCGGGATCGTCCGGCGCATATTCGCCTTTCCGCCGGTCTGGCTCGTGCTCGGCGCCGCCGCGATCGTGATCGTCTACGCGGTGCTCACCGGCGTCGCCTCCGAGATGAGCACTCCGTTCCAGATCGCTGCGGCGCTCATCGGCACGGCGGGTTCAATCGGTCTGTACCTGCTGACGATGCGCGTGCTCGCCCGCCGCCGCACTCCCGAGCTGAGATGGGCAGCCGGACGCGAGTTCCTGCTCGGCGGTGCGGTCGGAGCGTTCTTCATCATCGCCTCGGTGATGATCGTCGCCGCCCTCGGCGGCTACACCGTGCAGTGGCATCCGGTGGATGTCTTCACCACCGTCATGCTCGCGGTCGCAGTGAATCTCGGCGCCGCCGTCATCGAGGAGCTCGTGTTCCGCGGTCTCGCGCTGCAGGTGTTCGAGAAGTACGTCGGCCCGTGGGTGGCGATCGCGGTCACCGCTCTGCTGTTCGGCGGCGCGCACATGCTGAACCCCGGGGCGTCACTGTGGAGCGGCTTCGCGATCACGGTCGAAGCGGGCGTGCTGATCGGTGCCGCCTTCGTGTGGCGCCGCAACCTGTGGTTCGCGATCGGACTGCACTTCGTGTGGAACACCGTCCAGAGCCTGTTCGGCATTCCGGTATCCGGACACCGCAACCCTGGCTTGTTCGAGACCACGGTGCACGGCGACGACTGGCTCACGGGCGGCGGCTTCGGTGTCGAAGCATCCGTCGTCTCTGTCGGCCTGAGCCTCGTGCTCTCGACGCTGATGATCGTCGCGGCTCGCCGCCGCATCCGCGCCGAAGGCCCCATCGCCCTCGCGGGCTGAGCAGGACAGCGGCGTCAGGCGTCGGCTCCGGCCGGCGTGCCGGGGAGTGCCGGGCCCGTCGCGGTCTGTACAGGCACACCCTCCCACACGGTGCGGTCGGCGAGGAATCCATTGCCGGCCCACTGTGCGGGTGCGACGGCGGTGTTCCACTGGTCCTTGTTGAAGGCCACGATGCCGAGCCACAGCACGGGGATCAGCCAGAAGGCGACGAAGCCGGTCTCCTTGCCGAGCTTCATGCCGATTCGATACGCCGCCACGCCGCCGCCGAGGAAGAGTGCGAGAGAAAAGATGAACCCGATGCCGATCCAACTGAGCAGCACAGCGCCGCCGACGCAGTAGAGAACCAGCCACGGGCTCAGGTCGCCCAGTTTGAAGAATACGATGAAGTTGTAGACGGGCACCCACGCCCGCCAGGTGCCGTGCACGCCGGCCTTCGCGAAGACCTTCGACATGAAGAACGCCGTGAGCACGTAGGCGAGCACAGCGAAGATGACCATGCCGACCATGGCAGCCATGTAGGCAGCGAGCAGTCCTGAGTAAGCGTCCATCTGTTCCCCCTTGAATCGGTGTATCAGCGTGCGCCATGCAACCAGGGTCGGCTCACAGACCGCTCACGCGGCCCGACCGGCGCGGGGCCGTAACGCGGGTGCGGGCGCGTGTGAGCGCTCTGTGAGTGCGGTCTGCTGAACTGCGCTACGAGGGAATCATAGAGAGCAGGGGGACAACCATGAGGCGCAGATCTGCACGGATCACCGGTGGTGCGCTGGCCGTGGTCATCGCGGCGATGCTGACCGGATGCTTCGCGAATCCGCTCGATGCGTTCGTCGAACAGGTGACCGAGGACAACGCGAAGGACACCGCGGAGAGCATCATCGAAGGGGTGGGCGGTGGCGAGGTCGATGTCAGCTTCGGCGAGCTGCCGGCGAACTTCCCCCCGGACGTGAAGCTGGTCAGCCAGAACATCGTTCAGAGCATGGCCGTTGCGGAGGGGATGCTGGTCATCGTGACCGACCCGCGCAGCAAGGAAGAGCTCGTGGAACAGGTCACGGCAGATTTCGCGGGCTGGGAAGAGACCGCAGTGAACGACTTCGGGGTGATGTACACGGTCATGTACAAGAAGGGCGACGCGTTGACCGTGTCTGCCGCAATCTTGGCGGGTGATGAAGAAGAGGACAGTCGGGTGAACTACACCGTCATCGTTGGCGCCCAGGAGTAGGCGGTTCTGGCGCCCAGAGCGCCATGCCGCCGGTGGAATCGGCTCTGTGGGGACGGCCGAGAATCCGGCGCGTGTCGGCGGCGGACGCCGCCATTCCGAGGGTGTCTGCTTCGCGCGCGAGCGCGTCGAGGGTGATCCGGTCTGCGGATGCCGTGGCTATCGCGTGCCGCGTGGCGAAACCGAGAAGGCCGCCGCCGCCGATCGCATGGGCTTCATTCAGTAGTGCGATCGCTTCGGCGAGCAGGTCGGCGTGTTCGGTGCGCGCAGCACCGACTGCGCGCACCGCGCAGTGCGCCAGCAGCCCGGCGAAGTAGGTGTGCTGTGCGAGCAGGATTCGGCGGGCGGCATCCAAGAGCAGTCGGGCGGCCTCGCCGCCGCATCCGGCCGCGCGCGCATGCCAGGCCTGAGTCCAGGCGCGCAGCATGACCACTTTCGGGTCGGTATCGGCTGAGGCGGGGATGGCGGCGAACCGAGCATCCGATTCTTCCGCACGTCCGGTGGCGAGGGCGGCGGCTCCGGCGAGAGCTGTCGCGGCCGGCAGCAGTCCTGAAGAGTCGCGCCATTGCAGATGGCGGGTGGCGGATTCGGCGCCCTCATAGGCGCGGCGCACGTCGTCGCAAAGCAGGTCGATGAGCGCGAGTCCGTACTCCCAGCTGCCGAGGGACTCCGAAGAACCGGTCTCGGTGCGGGTGATGGCACGGTTGAATCGTCGACGACTGGCGGTGAGGTCGCCGGTGTTCGAAAGTGCCACGATGGCGATGAGCTCGATGAGTTCGGCCCCGCCGGGAACCTGCGCGATGAGCTCTTCGGGAGTGAGGTTCAGTCGCTGCAGAGTGAGGGTGGCGTCTTGGAGCGGGCCGGTGACGGCTGCGGAGTTGGCCGCGGTGATGAGCCCGCGCACCGCTATCGCGTCGGTGGTGGTTCCTGGAGCGTCGGCGATCTCGCTCGTCTGCCCGGCGATCGCGGCCCAGCGCGTCGCGTCGCGCTGCAGATGCTGCACTTCGACAGGGTCATCGACGGTGCCGACGGCATTATTGATGAGGTTCAGCGCGGCGCAGGCGTCGTGGTTGCGCAGTCCCTCATGCTGCGCGTGGGCGAGCGCTGCGGCTGTGCGCTCAGCGTCTGTCACGGCGGTGCGGGCGGCGGTCACGAAGTACGTGGTCGCCGATTCGGCATCGCCGAGGGTGGATGCCGCGGTGCCGGCGATCCGGTGGGCATCGGTGCTGTCGGGATCGAGGTCGATCACGGCGCGCGCGGCGCGCAGCGCGAGGCGCTCATCGAAGGCGCCGAGCGCGTACTGGGCGAGTTCGAGCGTGGGGATGATGTCGACAGGCTCGCTGAGCTCGAGGCGGAGGATGTGCACGTGGCGACGCACGGCGGGGAACGCCTGGGCCTCGTCGCTGCTGAGCGCGCTGAGCACTTCGAGCGAGAGCTCGCGCCAGAGAGCATCGCTGAACTGGCCGCGCAGGAAGTCGCCGTCCAGAGGGTGCGAGAGGCGCAGCCACCCTGGGACTGAGTAGACGACGACGTCGGCGCGCGCCAGCATCCGTCTTTCGACATCGCCGAGGGCTGCGATCGGAAGCTCTCCCGCGATTGCGATCTTCGAGGCCGCCTCGATGGCGGCCTCGTTGAGGCCGCTGAAGCGCTCGCCGACCAGGCGGGTGAGGCGCCTGGACGAGACCGGGTCGTCGTGCAGGTCCCAGCCATGTTCGGTGCGTACGAGGCGCTCTTCGCGCACCGAGGCGGTGAGGATCTCACGCAGGTGCAGCGGGTTGCCCTGCGCCATGGCGAAGATTCGGGCAGCGGATGCCGGGGTGAGGCTGCCGCCGATCGTGTGCAGCACGAGCTCGCGGGCGTCATCGGCGGTGAGCGGTTCGACGGTGATCTCGGCGAGCTCGCCGCTGTCGTAGAGAGCGTGGATCTCGCCCGGGGTGCTTTCGAGGTCGGTGGCGGTGAGGATCGTCGGCATGCGTGAGTTGCGGATGAGCTGACTGACGACGAAGAGGGATGCGTCGTCGAGCTGCTCGACATTGTCGACGAGCAGTACCGTGTTCGAGCGGTTTCGGGTGAAATGGTCGACGAGCAGCGCGGGGGTCAGCCACTTCTCGGGCACGATACCGGCGAAGATGCCGAGCGGCACGGCATGGCTGAGCGGAGTCGCGGTCAGCAGCGATACGGTGCAGCGGTGCGCTTCGAATCGCGCGCGGATCGCACGCAGCAGGTGCGTCTTGCCGATGCCGGCAGGGCCGGTCAGCAGGGTCGTTCGTCCCTCGCGCAGCAGGGCTGCGAGCAGATCGGGTCGGTGCGAGGTGATGCTGTGCACTGCGGCATCCGGAGTCGGGAGATCTGATTCGGACTCGGCGACCGTCGCGCTCGAGAGTCGGAGGAGCGATTCTGCGGGCTGCTCCTGAAGGATGCCGAGGTGCAGTCGGCTGAGCTCGTTGCTGGGTTCGACACCGAGGTGTTCGGCGAAGGTCGCGCGTGCGCGGGCGAAGGCGTCGAGAGCTTCTTGTGTGCGTCCGTCGCAGTAGAGAGCGGCGATCAGCTGGCCCCAGTGGCGTTCGGTGAGGGGGTTCTCTTCGACGAGGGCGTGGAGTTCGGAGAGCACCGCGGCGCTTTGTCCGAGTGCGAGATCGAGGTCGATGCGGTCTGCGAGCGCGCTCGAGCGCAGGGTACCGAGCCGTGCGGATTCTGCTCGCAGCACGGTGTGATCGTGGAGTCCTGTGTAGGCCGTCCCCTGCCAGAGGTCGAGGCCGTCGCTGAGCAGCGCGGTTGCGCGGGAGAAGTCGCCGTCGGACAGCGAGACGCCGCCCTGCTGGACGAGGAGCTCGAAGTGGGCGGCATCCGTGTGCACATGTGCCGGGTCGATCCGGTATCCGCCGTCGGCGAGGGTGATCTCTACCGGGATCGCCGCGCGCAAGCGCGAAATGTGCGCCTGCAGGGCGTGGCCGGGATTTCGGGGCGCAGACTGATCCCACAGCTCGTCGATCAGGTACTGCGGTGACAGCGTCCGCCCGCGTGAGACGACGAGGTGAGCGAGGAGTCCGCGCTGCTTGGCGCTGCCGAGAGGGTGTTCAAGGCCACCAGTGCTGGCCTTGACCGCGCCCAGTACTGAGACGTCGAGCACACCCTCACGTCCTTTCCCACCCCATCAGGCGTCACCATATCAGTGGGGTTGGTCGGGCGTCGGGGCGCTCATGCTTCCTTGCGCCGGCACCGCGCTTATGCGGGATGACTTTGGTCTGTTATGCGCACTCATAACCGACCAAAAGTATCCCGCATGAGCGCGGCAGCCGGCCGGGCGCGGGGCGCCGCGGGTTACTGCACCGACCACCCGCCGTCGCTCGCGACGATCGCGCCGTTGATGTTCACTGCGTCATCACTGAGGAGGAAGGTGATGGACGCAGCGAGCTCTTCGGCGGTCGCCAGTGCGGGGATCGCGCGCTGGAACGGGGACAGGCGTGCCGACCCCGCGGAAGACATGTTGGGAGGCATCGGGATGCCGGTGGCCACGCCGCCGGGTGCGACGGAGTTCACGCGGATGCCCTTCGGTCCGTACATGAAGGCGGCGGACTTCGTGACGCCGATGATGCCGTGCTTGCTGGCGGTGTAGGCGTTGCCCGACGCGTTGCCGCGCAGGCCCGCTTCGCTGGCGACGTTGAGGATCGCGCCGCGGCCGGCCTTCTCCATGACGGGCAGCACCGCGCGCATGAGCTTGAACGGGGCGGTGAGGTTGATGGCGATGACGCGGTCCCACACGGCATCCGTCGTCTCGCCGGCGGGCGAGAAATCGTCGTTGATGCCGGCGACGTTGGCGAGGGCATCGATGCGGTCGCCGGCGGAGGCGAGCACGGCGTCGATCGCGCCTTGCTGGGTGAGGTCGCCTGCGACGGTGACGATGCCCGGAAGTTCTTCGGCGAGTGCGGTGAGCTTCTCGGCGGAGATGTCGGCGGCGATCACGCGCCCGCCTTCACGGGCGATGCGGGAGGCGGTGGCCTTGCCGATTCCGGATGCCGCACCTGTGACGATCACGGTCTTTCCTGCGAAGCGGCCAGGGGTGATCTTCTCGACCCAGCCCGCGGGGCCGGTGTCTTCGGGGATCTCGCCGCCGTTGGCCGCGCGGACGAGGTCGTCGACGACCGACTGCGGCATCTGACCCTGGCTGAGAACAACGAGCTGCTGCAGGGGCAGACCGAGCACGGGGGCGAGGGAATCGGGGTTGGCACCGGACTGCGCGAGCATGCCGCGCACCAGCTCACCGCCGACCTCGTCGTTCAGCCATTCGCCGATGGTGGAGTGTGCGGTCAGTGCCATGATTTCTCCCTTTCGTCCGCCGTCTGCATGTTTCGCAACGGTACGTCTCGTTATTAGGAGTCTACGCCGAAGAGGAACGGAAGTCGCTGGGGGCTTGCCGCTTCGTGGGCGGTCGGACACTGTGGGAGCACCAGTCGACGAAGCGAGGAAGCGATGGCCAGAAGGTGGAGGGGGCGGCGCGCGCTCGTGACCGGGGCGAGCAACGGGGTCGGCCGGGAGATCGCGCGGGCACTCGCTGCAGATGGTGCGCATGTGCTTCTTCCGGTGCGTGATCGTGGGCGAGGGGAGTCTGCGGTCCGCAGCATCCGAGAGACGATGCCGGATGCGTCGCTTGAGCTCTGCGATCTCGACCTGGCAGACTTCGCGACGGTGACGTCGCTCGGAGAGAACCTGCGCGCCGCGGGCGAGCCGATCGAGTTGTATGTGATTAATGCGGGGATCATTCTGCTCGGGGATCGGGAGCGGCATATTTCTGCCGACGGGCACGAGCTGCATCTGCAGACGAACTTCCTCGGTCATGCTGCGCTGACACGTGAGCTGATGCCTGCGCTCCGTGAGGGGAGTGCGCGCATCGCGGTGGAGCTCAGTGTGGCGGCGGCTCGCGGCAGCCTCGACGATCTCGAGGGCGAACGGCGGTACAGCGCGTGGCGTGCGTATGCCGGGTCGAAGCGCGCGCTCGGGCTGTGGGGCGTCGAGCTGGCGCGGCAGAATGCACTGGAAAACTGGGGTCTGGGCGTGAATCTGTGTCATCCGGGCGTTGCGCCCGACACTGGCATCGCTGCCGAGTTGCGTCGCAGGGTGCCCGGAGGAGAACGCGGCACGATGGCGCGGCTGGCGCGGTATCTGGGTAACCCTCCTGCCCGCGCGGCGGAGCCCGCGTTGATGGCACTGGAGAGGGATGCTGCGCCGGGCAGCTTCTTCGCGCCCGGTGGACCTTTCGGGCTGTCGGGCGCTCCGCGCGAACGGCGGTTGTTCCGGTCGTTGCGGAATGACCGGGAGGCGCGGCTGATGTGGGATCTCACTGAGGCGGCATGCTGAGCCGCTTCGTCCGAACCAGGTGCCCGATACGCTCGATGAATGCCTCGTCCTCGCAGTGAGAAAGCCCGCCAGTCCGTACTGGCGACGATGCGTGCTGCGGTGACGTCGGATGGATACGAGTCGGTGACGATCGAAGGCCTCGCGGCCGAGGCAGGCGTCTCGAAGCAGACGATCTACCGCTGGTGGTCGTCGAAGGCCGCGATCCTCGGTGAGGCGCTGCTCGATGGTTCGCTGCCTACGCCTGCGCTTCCCGTGTCGGAGGATCTGGCAGAGGATCTGCGGGCCTGGTTCTCGGCGATGTCTTCGGATGCTTCGCACGGCGCGAGCGTCGAGGTCGCGCGGGCGCTGATCGCGGTGACCGCGACGGATGCTGTGCTCGGCTTGCGGTTGAACGAGCGCCTGGCCGGTCCGATCGTCGAGCAGGTTATCTCGCGTCTTCGGGTGGCGCAGGACGCGGGGGATGTGAGAAGCGACGTCGACGTCGCGGTCGTCGCGGATCAGTTCATCGCGATGTCTTCGTACGCGGCGCTGCTGGGCAGACCGCTCGATGAGGCGCGGGTGGGTGCTGTGGTCGACGTGCTGATGCGGGGGATCTCTGCGCGCTGACTCGCCGTACCCTGGAACACATGAACAAGAGCACCCTGTGGACCATCGTCGGCGTCGTTCTCGCCGTGATCATCGCGTGGACCCTGGTGAGCGTGCTGTTCAGCGTGCTGTGGTTCGTCGTGAAGCTGCTGCTTGTCGCGGTGGTCGCGCTCGTGGTGTTTCTGGTGCTTCGGGGGATGTTCAGCCGGTCGGAGTGATTCCGGCCTGACTCCCTGGGCCCGGTTGGGCCCAGGGAGCGCGAGGGTTAGTCGGCGACCTTCGCGACCAGGCGTCCGACGACGGTGCCGTCGGTGAGCTGCTTGATGCCGGCGGGGATCTCCTCGAAGTCGATCTCGGTGATCGTGGGCTTCAGGTCGCCCGAGGCCATGAAGCGCATCGTCTCTTCGATGTCTTGCTTGGTGCCGCCCATCGAGCCGTGCAGCTGCTTACGGCCGAGGATCAGCGAGTAGGTGTCGATGGTGGCTTCCAGCTTGCCCATGCCGACCTGCACGACGCGTCCGCCACCCGAGGACTTCACGGTCTGCAGGGCGTCGCGGGTGGTGACGCCGAATCCGGCGTAGTCGATGATGACGTCGAGCTCGACGTCGGCGAACTCCGTGATCGACTTCGCGACCTCGACCGCTCCTGCCTCGCGGGCGTTGTCCCAGACTGCCTCGTTGATCTCGGCGACGTAGACCTGGGCGCCGCGCAGGTGTGCGACGCGGGCGCCGATCTGGCCGAGTCCACCGAAGCCGATGACGCCGACCTTCATGCCTGCTTCGACGCCGGCGGTTGAGAGCGCGCCGACCGAAGTCATGCCTGCGTCGGTCGCTGCGGCGGCCTGGGCGAAGTTCACGTCATCGGGAATGGCGATGAGCGCGTCGGTGCTGACCTCGGCACGGTCTTCCCAGGCGCCGTTGACCATGTAGCCCATGAGATCGGCGAGCGGCCAGACAGCGACGCGGTCGCCGACCTTCCAGTCGGTGACGCCCTCGCCGACCTCGCTGATGACTCCTGCGGTCTCGTGGCCAGGGACGACAGGCAGCTCCTTCATGGTGAGCAGCCACTTCTCGTCTTCGAGGATGCCGACGTCGGAGTGGCACAGCCCCGCTGCCTTCACGTCAATGACGACCTTGCCGGGACCGGCGGTCGGCTCTTCGATATCGACACGTTCAAATGGCTTGTGGGTTCCGACGAACTGCCATGCGCGCATGGGGATCTCCTTAGAACGATGGTTCTGGGAGCGACGGGATGTTGCTCCCTCGTCCTTCCAGGGTAGGCACGTGGGCGCGCATGAGGGGCAGAGTTCGCCGGGAGCAGAATATGCAGATGAATGGAATATTCAGCGTGGCGAGATCAACTGGTGAGCCCGCTGATGTGAGACGCCGAGCATCGCGCCGATGTCGCGCATAGGAATGTCGGCGGCGGTGAGGCTGCGTGCGAGTTCGGTAGCGTCACGTGACGCGGTCTTCTCAAGCTCGGCAGCGCGCCTGCGGGCTTCGGTGATCTTGGCGATGCGGGTGGTGACGTCTTCGATTCCGCCGATCGGCGCGAAGTGGAGATCAACGGTCACGGTCTCAAGAGGAACACTCTGGGATGCCGCGATGTACTCGCGTGCCATCTCTTTTGCCTCAGTCAGACGGCGCGCCTGGGTGAGGCCGTCAAGGGAAGGGATGCTCACCATCCACCACTTGCCGTCGCGGACCACGGTCGCGTCGTATGCAGTCATCGGTTGTCCTCGTTCAGAGTCTTCAAGAGCTTGCGGTACACGCCGGGGCTGATAGTGCCGTGACCATCGGGGAGAGTGAAGAGTGTTCCATTCGGTCCTTCCCACGTGGTGTGGCTCCCCACTGCCCGCAGCGGGCGCCAACCCTTGCGCCTGAGCATCTTGGTGACCTTACGCGTTGGTTGCTCAGAGACCACAGTCTATCTCACTAGACACTTTGCTGGGTGAACTGGGCCCCAGCCGGTTTGGTCCCCGGCTTCTTGTTCTGAGCAGGGATCTGTTGCCCATTCGGGCAGTTGCTGTGGACGTGGTGAACGTCGGGGTCTGATGGGTTGGTCGAGTAGTACGCGGATACCCGCATGGTGGACTCCTTTGTCGAGGTGAAGCTTGTGCCGTTCAGCACACTGCTGACACTAGGAGCAACCACCGACATCACCTCTGGAGCAGCAAGCGCAACCTCTCCCGCAACCCTGGATCACACACGTACACATACGTGCCGCGCATCCCGCGCGTCAGCAGCACGCCGTAGATGTTGCGGATGAAGACGAGCAGGTCATCGTCACCGAACGCATCCTTGAGGTGCCCGGTGTTCTCCTTGCCCTTCTTGTCGCGGTACGCGTCCCAATCGGCGACGATCTGGCCTGAAAAAGGTGAGACGCCAAGATCTGGTCCGATGATCACGCCGGCGTAGTTGAGGTCGTAGCCCTGCACCGTGTGGATCGACCCGACTTCATCGAGTGACCGAGGTGAGTTGATCCAGTCCTTGTCCGTGCTGTTCCACCGCAGCTGAACGCCGTCGAGTTCGATGTCGAACGCCGTGGGATCCCGTCGAGAGCGCCAGTCCCAGGCGTACCCGGCAACGAGGCGCGAGAGCCCGACTTCGGCATCGCGAGTGCGGATCGCTGCCTGCATCTCGCCGAGGTCGTCGAAGAATTGCAGGTCGTATTCGCCGAGATCGGGGAGCGTGGGATGCTCGTCGCGCAGCAGCGCCCGCACGTACTCGACGTAGTCGGCGCCGGCCCGCACCCGCATCTGCGTCGTGAGTCGGTAATGGCGGTGCAGGTCGCTCGCCGCCAGCGTCTCCGCCGAGAGCAGGGTCGGCGAGAGGTCATGCGGGCGAACACTCTGTTCGCCGTCGACGAGCAGAAGCTGATGCGTGCTGCGGGCCTTGAGCCAGTCGAGTTGCGTGTATTTCGGGTCATCTGCGCCGAACAGGGCGACGTTGATGTCGCGGAACTTCTTGTTCTGCACGCCCGACGCCTGGTTGGCACGCTGCCCGAGCCGGTGGGTCTCGTCGACGAGGATCAGGTCGAACGCAGCATCCGATTCGCCGACTTGGAACGGTGTCATGACCATTGTCGGGTCGAGTCGTGGCGTCTTCTTGAAGACCTTCCTGACCGACTCCCGCAGCGATTGCTGCGGAATGACGAGTGCCATGCGCAGGTCGGCGAGCAGCTCACGATTCTCGGGGACGAAGAACTCCGCGAACATCGAATCAGGCTGCGCGTCGTCGTGATCCTGGTAATCGCGGATGTCCGCGAGCAGCTTCATCAGGAAGATCGCGATGATCGTCTTGCCGGTGCCGGGGCTTCCCTGTACAACGAGTGTTGAGCGTGCGTCTGGATGCTGCAGATCTTCGAGCAGCCCCTCGACGATGTCGGTGATCGCAATGGCCTGCTCGTCGTTGAGCGCCTTGAACGGCGAGAGTTTGAAGAGGTCGGAGTTCTCGATCTGCGGGATGCTGCGCGAGAAGAGTCCTTCGGCGCGGAGTGCTTCGAAGACATCACGAAATGACTCTCGGTACAGATCGCGGTCGTAGTACTGGGCGTCGGTGAGCCCGTCGTTGCCGTTGAGGAGCTCATACCGTCCGTCTCCGTGGAACCAGCGGATGAGGTGTGATTCGAGATCGAGGCAGACCGACTTATTGAAGCGCTCATCGACGACGACCCGGATGGATTCGAGGCCTTCGTCCTTCTTGGAGCCTGCGAGGTGCTGGCGCATGCGCGTCGCTGTGCTGACCGTTTCGCCGACGTAGAGCGCAGGCGTCTTTCTGCGTTCTACGCCATCGATCACGTAGACCACTGGCCAGTTCGTATGGCGCGCGTCGTCGCGTGCCCAAGCATCGACCGCTTCGCGATCGAAGGGCAGGCATTGGATGCTGAAGGTCATGATTCTGCGTTGCCGTGCAGGTCCGCGTATCGGTTGACGCTTCCCTTAGAGAGTTCGACGGGGTACTTCACGCGTGTCTTCTCGAGCTTGTTGAGCACGATCTCGTCGATGTCGACGCCGAGTTTCGTTGCGAGCTGGAAGCAGTAAGTGAGCACATCGGCTAGCTCCTCCTCGACCCGAGCCTGGTTCGGCTGCTGGCCCCACTGGTACAGCTCGAGGAGTTCAGCTGCCTCGATCGAGATCGACTTCGCAAGGTTCTCCGGGGAGTGGAACTGGTCCCAATCACGCTCGACGACGAAGGCGCGGAGAGTGGCGAGGGTTGCAGGGGTCGGCATGGACGTCACGCTAGCAGGGCATGAGATTGGGACCACGCGACCAGCGCGCGGGCGCCAGTCGCAATCGGTGATCACGACTTAGTGAACTCCTCGAACCGCAGGGCCAGATTCTCCCGGGACGGATGGGCGGTTCGGGTAGACGGTAACCGAATTTGACGTCCGTGCATTTCTTGCAGCCCGTGCCGCAACATCGGGCCGTCGACCTCGCCCATAAGTCGCTCATTTATCTGAACCTTGTAATCCGGGGTTATCCCCAAGAACGAGCGATCGTACGCCGCGTGGTGCAGTTTGCAGAGAGCGAGACCATTGCTCACATGGGCGACACCGTGTTCGTTTGAGTCCGGGATGATGTGCGCGGCGTCGAGTAGTCCTGCGTGCCGCAAGTCACAAATAGCGCACGCGCTCGAATAAGCGTGCAGGACCTTCGCGCGGAAGAGCGGCTGATGCAATCGTGAACGAACGATGGTCTCGGCGTAGCTGCGCTGTTGCGCGGTATAGTCCATCGGATCGCCGAGCAGCGTCAGGCTTTGCTCGAGTGGGAATCGGACCACGCGGCCAAGATGATCGTTCTCCGCGATCAAGATCGGATAGTAAGGAAAGTAGTACCCTTCGCGCACAGCCCGGAAGTAGATAATCGGGTCCTGATTCTCGTACGCGCGAACGAGCTTCACATTGTCGCCGCCTTCGCCTGCGCGGTAGGAGTAGGTTACCCAGCCGGTGTCATCGTGATGGTCGTTGTAGCGATTCGTCTTCCAGCCGGACATGATCGACAGCGTCGACGAAAACGTGGCAGGGTTTCGGATGCCCTTGCCGGTGTCGAGCAACGGAATGCGCTCGCCTTGAAACTCGTATGACTTCAGTTCAGTGTGGTGAATCTCGTATCCGCCACCGCCGATAAATTTCTGGTCGAGCCAGTGGAACACATCGTTGCGGATGGCCAGTTCTTGCTGATGCGTACGCATAGTGTGATTATGCCGGCACGCGCGTGTCCATGGAGGTCTCATGTGAAAGCCGCAATGACACGTTCTACGGCCGGAACGTCAGCGAGCGCCCAGTCCAGCGACGCGAGCTCCGCCACCCGGCACCACCGCAGCTCGGAATGCTCGTTGGCTGTGAGGGTCCCGCTGATGATCTCGGCGTAGTAGGTCGAGAGGTGCACTACCGCGAAGTCATAGTGGTGTGTTGTCGTCTCAACGTGGTGCCCGACTTGAATGCAAGCCCCGAGCTCTTCCCTGATCTCACGTTCAAGCGCCGACTCCGGTGTCTCACCGGGCTCAATTTTGCCGCCAGGAAATTCCCACTGCCCCGCGAGGGCCCGCCCGGGCCCGCGCTGGGCAACGAGCACGTGATCACCCTTCAGGATGACAGCGCCCACGACTGTGATCGGTGATCTCATCACCGCAAACGATAGTAGGTGCCGCCATTCTGGTGCAGGTCGGAGGTGATCCTGAATCTGGAGGGCTGGGGATCCGGAAGCCCATGATCGTGAATGTATCTCCCCTCCGCTACTGTCTGAGTAACCAATCGGATCAATGTAGATCGGAAGAGCGAATGGAATTTGCAGAGCGGCTTGATTCTCTTGCGGTGAAGGTGAAGAACCAGGCGACGGCCATCGCTACCGAAGAAGCAACAAAGAATGCATTCGTCATGCCGTTCATCGCCGGCATTTTGGGGTACGACGTCTTTGATCCGCTTGAGGTCGTTCCGGAGTTCATCGCAGATGTAGGCCTGAAAAAGGGTGAGAAAATCGACTACGCCATCATGCGGGATGGTGAGGTGCAGATTCTCATCGAGTGCAAACCGTCGATGGGAGCCCTCAAAATTGAGCACGCTTCACAACTGTTTCGGTACTTCGCCGTCACAAACGCACGCATTGCGGTTCTGACGAACGGTGTTCAATGGCACTTCTACACTGACCTCGATGCACCCAACCGGATGGATGCGAAGCCATTCTTGGTTCTTGACCTACTTGACATCGATGAGACCCTGGTCCCGGAAATCCAGAAGCTCAGCAAAGACAGCTTCGATCTCGAATCCATCGTCAACGCAGCCGAAGAGTTGAAGTACATCGGCGCTCTCAAACGTGAGATCGCAGCCCAATTTCGCGAGCCGACGGACGAGTGGATCAAGTTCTTTGCCTCGCGCGTATATGACGGCATGCTTACGCAGCGTGTTCGTCAACAATTCACTGGACTTGTGGGGAAAGCGGCGCAGCAGTTCCTCACGGAGCGGGTGAACGACAGGCTTAAGGCTGCCCTCGGGGTAGGCGGAGCCAGCCAAGCTTCAGACCTCCCTCCGACGTCGAGCTCGGAAGTGGTCGAAGCTGATCTTGATCGAGATACGGAACTTGAGACAACGCTCGAAGAGCTTGAGGGCTACCAAATCGTGAAGGCTATCGCCTGTGGTGAAGTCAAGCCGCAACGTGTTACGCAGCGAGATGCCAAGAGTTACTTCGCGGTCCTGCTTGATGACAACAACAGGAAGCCGATTGCGCGCCTGCACTTCAATGGCAAACAGAAATACCTCGGTCTGCTCGACGAAGACAAGGTCGAGACGCGTCATCCCATCACAGATCTCGACGAAATCTACTCACACGCAGAGGAGATACGTGAGGCCGTTCGGCGATTTCTCTGAACGCGTCGTAACGAGCTAGGTTTCTCTTTCGCTTAGCGCGTTGGCCAACGGTATTGGTGTGAACGAACATTCACCCCCACACCCGCCCATCGCGGAGCAAACTATCCCTATGAGCACCACGCTCAACACGGATTGCGCGATCGTCGGCGGTGGGCCTGCCGGACTCGTGCTGGCGCTCGCGCTTGTGCGCCGAGGCATCCGGGTCGTCGTTCTCGAGAAGCACGCCGACTTCCTGCGTGATTTTCGGGGCGACACCATCCACCCCTCCACACAAGACCTGCTCGTGCAGTTCGGGCTGCTCGACGAGTTCCTCACGAGGCCACACGATGACATGGCTCGCGCCACGTTCAGCTGGTACGGCACCGAACTGACGCTTGCGGACTTCACCCGCCTGCCCACCCGCCGCAAGGTCATGACCTTCATGCCACAGTGGGACTTTCTCGATCTGATCGCAGACGCTGCGTCGCGGCATCCGGGATTCACACTCCTCCGGGAGGCCCGCGTCGACGGGCCGATCCGCGACGGCGACCGCATCGTCGGGGTCACCGGAACCGCGCCGGACGGCGAGGTCTCGGTGTACGCACGCCTCGTCGTCGATGCCTCCGGGCGCGACTCCGACATCCGAGCCGCAGCAGGACTCGCCCCCAAGGGTGTCGCCTCGGCGATGGATGTGCTCTGGTTCCGCATCGTCAAAACTGCAGGCGAGCGGTACCCGTTCATCCAGGCCGGCTCCGGACTCATCATCACGATCGACCGGGGCGACTTCTTTCAGATCGCCCACGTGATCCCCGCTGGCACCTGGCGCGGCACGGATGCTGACCTCGCCGCGATGAAAGATCGCATCGCGCGTATCTCGCCGAGCATGGCCGCCTCCGTCAGCAGGGTCGTCACATCTGATGTGCGCCTGCTTCGGGTGCGCCTCGAGCGGCTGCGCCGCTGGTTCACCGACGGGATGCTCTGCATGGGCGACTCCGCACACGCGATGTCGCCGGCGGGCGGGGTCGGTATCAACCTCGCGATTCAGGATGCCGTGGCCACAGCCCGCATCCTCGGACCCGTACTGCGTGAGGGCATCCCGACACCCGCCGACCTACGACGTGTGCAGCGACGCCGCAACTGGCCGACCAGGATCACCCAGTTCGTGCAGCGTCGGATGCAGGGGCCTCTGCTCGCGGAACGCGAGTCAGACGCGCCGCTACCGTTCGTGCTGCGGATGCTGCGCGACCACTCCCGACTCACCCACGTCACCGGCCGTTTCATCGGCCTCGGCGCGCGGCCGGAGAGGCTCTGACCTACTCGCCCCGACAGGGGCCGACTCCCTGAGTCCGTCGGCCCCTACTGCGGTGGCTGCGCCTTACGGCTGAACGAACACCTCGTCAGCCAGCATCCCGGGGCGAACCCGGATCAGCGCGGTCTCGCCGTCAGGCACGAGGAATGCCGCAGATCCGGTGGCGGATGCGCCGGTGTACAGCTCGTCCAATCCGATGGGGTCGGTGAGCAGCACCAGCGCGTCGTAGCTGTTGACGACGTTTCCAGCGCTGGTGACCAAAGCGATTCCGACCTCGGCGGACAGGCCCGACTCAGAGCCCGTGTAGGTGACCGTGTAGTTGATGACTTCGTAGTGCGAACCTGCCGGAGCGGCTTCGTTGAACTCGTTCGCACCGCTCACAACGGGGTTGCCATCGGTCGTGTAGCTGTTCACCACGACAGTCCAGTCGTCGGAGCTGATCTGAGACGCCAGCGGGTAGGGGTTCTCGCGCGTGCCCTGATCGGCGGATGCCGCAGATTCTTCTTCGGTCGCGGTCTCAGCGTCTTCATCGGTCGTCTGCGTGACCGTGGTCTCGCCGCTGCTGATCTCATCCAGTGCTTCGCCCGCTGCCGTGAGCACGACGGCGAAGAACACGATGAATCCGACGATCGTTCCGATGATCGACACGATCAGACCGACGATGCCCATCCACTTGCGGTCGCCCTTGAGGAACAGCGACACGATGCTGAGCACGAAGGCGATCGGCAGCAGAATCCAACCGACGACCAGCGCGCCGGGGATGCACGCGAAGATGAAGCCCACAGCGGCGACGATGAGCGCGACCAGCGCGACGACGTTGTTCTTCTTCGGCTCGGCACCCTGCACGCCCGCGGGCGGCATGGGCGGAGGCATCTGCTGCGGCGAAGGCGCTGCGGGAGGGGTGGGAACGGACATGTGATTCTCCTCTTGGAGTGGGCATGGAGCGCCGGCGTGCCCCACGACGGATGCCGCGGAGCGCCAGAATCACAACGATATCGGTGGCAGCAGACATAGCGCGCGAGGCCGCTTTCCACCCTTCGACCTGCCAGTTCGCAGGCTGGCGGGAGAGCTGCACGCTCGCAGCATCAGGCATTTGCGATGATGGGTCTGCCCGGCGGCGATTCGCCGGGCAGAGCGGAGCCTGAAATTGAGCGGTGCACCTGAGCGCGTCTCGCGCGCAGAGCAGAAGAGGCGCACGCGCGACGCCCTGATCTTCGCGGCCCGCGGCCTGTTCGTCGCGCAGGGCTACTCAGCGACGACGGCAGACGCGATCGCGAAAGCCGCGAACGTCTCGCGAGCGACCTTCTATCTCTATTTCCGCTCGAAGGCCGAGATCATCATCGAGCAGATGCGCGCGGTTGAGCCCGAGATCCTCGCCGACTTCCGCAAGCTCGCCGAGATCCCCGCAGAGCAGGATGCGCTGGAAGCCTGGCTCCGCGAGCACGCGGCGACCTGGCGCCGCCACCAGATGGAGTTCAGCGCGATCGTGCAGGCCATGGCCGCCGAACCCTCGGTCGCTGACGAGTGGTTCGAGGAGTACGGACGCATCGTCGCCGAACTGCCAGAGCTCGTCACCCGCCTCATCGAATCGGGGCTCGACGAAGAACGCGCTCAGGCTCGACTGATCGCCGTCGCGATGACGATCGACCGCGCCTTCTACTTCGGCATCATCAGGGATCGGCCGGACTTCCTCGACGCGATCATCGCTGAGATCGCCTCGACACTCGCGTTCGGATTGACGGTGCGCGCATAGCTTTGGGTAGACACGTGTCTATCAAGTGAGCTACTCTCTCGGAGATGCACGGCGCCGACGCCGTGCCCGACAGAGAGTTGAGACGATGACGTCCTCCGACATCGCTCCACCGGCAGTGGCCGGCGGAAAGACCCGCGACACCACCCCCACCGCATTCCTCCCCTGGCGCCGTGCCGGCCTGGCAATGGCCCTCACCTTCTCGTTGCTGCAGCTGCTCAACGAGGTCGGCGCCATGATGGCCATCCCGCTCTACGGCTCGATGAGCAACGATCTCGCTCTGAGTCCAGGCCAGGCCACCTGGGCGCTGATGAGCACGACCATCTTCGGCGCAGCGACGATCGCCCTGCTGTCGAAGGCGGGCGACATCTACGGCCACCGCCGTCTGATGGTGATCTCGGTGCTCGGCATCGCGTTGGGCTTCGTGATCTCGGCCCTCGCGCCGAACTTCATCGTGCTCGTGATCGGCCGTGCCCTCACTGGCACGATGGCCGGTCAAGCGCTGTGCATCGGCATCCTCAACGCCCGACTGTCGGTGGGCGACCGCACCCGTGCGGTCGCGATCATCGCTGGCGGCCAGGCCATCGGCATCTTCGTCGCCTTTGCCTTCGGCGGCATGATCGTCGAGTTCGGCGGCACCTGGCGTGGCGCTTTCTGGATCGGCGGTCTGCTGACCGCCCTGAGCCTGGTCGCCTTCCTCATCTGGGGCAAGGACTCGGATGCTCGTGTGCGCAGCGCCGGCACTCGCCAGCGCATTGAGGTCGGCGGCGTGCTGCTGCTGGGCGTCGGGCTCACCCTGCTCTGCATCGGCATCGCTCAGTCCACGACGTGGGGTCTGGCCTCTCCCGCGACGCTGCTCACCGTGCTCGGTGGTGCTGCGGTGCTGGCCGCATCGTTCTTCGTCGAGTCGAAGGCGAAGAACCCGCTGCTCGACGTGCGCTCGCTACTCGGACGCAACCTGACCCCCGCCTACCTCGTCTTCCTGACGCTCGGGGTGTGCGGGATGCTGCTCTACAACCTCACCCTCACGCTCCTTCAGGTGCCGGGCGACCCGGTGAGTGTCGGTTTTGGGCTCAGCCCGCTACAGGCCGCCTTCGTCTTCCTGCCGATGACGCTCGCAGGGCTCGTCGCGGCCAAGACTGTGCCGATCATCGTGCGCCGCACCTCTGCAGGCGTCACCCTCGTGATCGGCGGGCTGCTGCTCATGGCTGCCTTCACCGCACTGCGCTTCGGGCACGCCTCGCTCGCAGTGATCGTCGTCGCGATCCTGGTCTTCGGATACGGCTACACCGCGCTGCTGACGACGGCGCTGTCTGTCATCACGGCCGAGGCGCCGAAGGAGACCGCCGCAGGCACAGCGTCGCTGTACGTGTCGATGGCGCTCGCGGCATCCTCGTTGGGTGGGGCGATCTTCGCAGCCCTGCAGGCGACGAACTCGGTGCCGATCGAGGGTGGCGCGCTGCCCACGGCAGGGCTGTTCGACACCGGCTATCTCATTGCTGCTGGCGCGACGCTCGTCGCAATCGTCTGTGGTCTCGTGATCCGTCCGACCACGCTCGCAGACACCGTCGTCACGCACTGAGAATCTCGCCGGTCTGCCACATTCACTAGACACATGTCTAGTGAATGTGGCAGACTCATCTCACGGTCAGGTAGACCGTCACTATCGCTCGAGGAGGAGCACATGACATTCGAGGGCACCGTCGCACTTGTCACCGGGGCTGGCTCCGGGATGGGACTTGCCACTGTTCGCGCGCTGCACGCCGCGGGCGCCACCGTCTACGGACTGGACATCTCGCCGAGCGTCGCCGACGCTCTTGCCGACCTGGACCGTGCCACCGGCCTTGCCGTCGACATCTCTGACAGCGCCGCCGTGCAGGCTGCCTTCGAACGCGTAGAGTCCGAGCAGGGCCGCCTCGACGTCCTCGTCAACGCCGCAGGGGTCAACGCTCCGAACCGTGCAGCGCTCGATGCGCTCAACGACGAGAACCGCAAGATCTTCGATGCGATGAAGGCCGGCCGCAAGCACGACTCCGAGTTCTTCGAGTTCGTCACCGACGAGGACTTCGACCGCGTCATGCGCATCAACCTCTACGGCACCTTCTACACGATGCGTGCAGCGGTGCCGCTCATGAAGCGGGGCGGCGCAGGCTCCATCATCAACTTCTCCTCTGCCGCAGCCCTCATGGGGGTCACGATGCCCGCCTACTACCCGGCCTCCAAGGCCGCAGTGCTCGGTCTCACCCGCGAGGCCGCCGCAGAGCTCGCTCCCTTCGGCATCCGCGTCAACGCGCTGGCTCCCGGCGCGATCGACACCCCGCTTTTCCGCCAGAGCGACGAAGAGTTCGCCGATTTCCTCATCGGCATGCAGCCGATCCGCCGCGCCGCCCAGCCCGAGGAGATCGCCGAGATGGTGCTCTTCCTCGCCGGACCCTCGGCCTCATACCTGACCGGTCAGACGATCTCGCCCTCGGGCGGGCTCGTGATGGTCTGAGCGGAGCATCCGATGACCATTCCCGTCTCGCACACCAGTACCGCTGACGTCGTCACCCGCGACGACATCGACCCGCGCGCAATCGAACGCTTCACCGCCGAGATCACCTCCGACATCGAACACGGCGCCTACGACGGCGTGCACGTGATCCTCGCCCGCGGCGGCGAGAAGGTGCTCGACACCACGATCGGCTGGTCCGAGCGCGCGGCCGGACGTGAGATGCGCTCGGACGACGTGTTCCGCGTGCTCTCGCTGACGAAGGCGTTCACGAACCTCATGGCGCTGCGCGCCATCGGCGAGGGCAAGCTCTCGCTCTCGACCAGGGTCGTCGACCTCATCCCCGAGTTCCTCGGCACCGATCCATTCCGGATGCTGCGCAAAGACCGCATCAACCTCATCCACCTGCTCACGCACCGCTCCGGCCTCACCCCGACGCCGAACCCCGGCCTCGGCCCCGACGGCTTCGGCGTGCTCGCCGACGTCATTCAGGCGCTCGGCGGCGTGGACGTGCTGTTCGAGCCGGGGGAGAACCTCAACTACGCACCGGCCATCAACCACGCCCTGATGGGCGAGATGGTCCGCCGTGCCTATGGTGCGGAGTCGTTCGGCGCACTCGCGCAGGAGCTGATCTTCCGTCCGCTCGGCATGAGCGACACCTCGTTCGGGCTGCCTGCGGCACTCGCTGATCGCGCCGTTCCGCTGAAGGCCTATCTCCCCGAGGGCGGCTTCCTGCAGCCGAGCGACATCGAAGTTCTCAACGACGTGATCACCGCGGATGCCGAGATGCCCTGGGTGGGCTCGGTCTCCACCGCCGATGACGTGCACGCGTTCGCCGAGTGGCTGCGCCGCCGAGGAGAGCACAACGGCGAACACCTCGTCGCGCCCGCGATCCTCGATCAGGCCACCACGCTGCAGACCGGTGAGATGCCCAACGACCTCTACGCCGAGATGGCGAAGGCGCGCGGCTGGGAGATCCCGAAGGGCAACTTCGGCCTCGGATTCTCGCTCTCGGGCACCGGCACCGCGCCGAGCTTCTTCGGGCCCTTCACCTCTCCGCGCACGCACGGCAACTACGGTGCCGGCTCATCGCTGTTCTGGGTCGATCCAGAGCGCGACTTCACCTTCACCTTCCTCTCTGCCGGAGTCATGGAAGAGAGCGAGAACGTCGCGCGCTTCCAGAAGCTGTCGACGATGGCGATCGCCGCCGCCCTCTGACCGGCACCCGAAATCACCCGAGAACGACGGAGTTCGACATGACCGACATCCTCACCGCACCCGTAGCCACGGAACGCCCCGTGGCCGCCACCTTCGACGCCATGAGCGACGACTACTACCGCGACCCCGCCGCGCACTTCGCCGCTGTGCGCGACGAGAATCCGGTGTTCTGGTACGACTGGCTGAACGCCTGGATCGTCACGCGTCGCGACGACGTACTGACCGTCCTCGGCGACTGGACCGAGTTCTCGTCCGCCGGAAACACCGCGACGATCGATGTGCCGGAGCGCTTCCAGCACATCGTGCCGCCGGGCCTTATGGCACAGCTCATCGTCGGCATGGACCCCGACGAGCACACCCTGCACCGCAACATCGCCCTGCGCGGGTTCACGAAGGCGCGCATGGAAGAGCTGCGTCCGCAGATCGAGGAGCGCGCGCACCGCATCCTCGACAAGATCCAGCAGCAGGGCTCGGCGAACATCATGGCCGAGTACTGCCTCGACCTGACGACACAGACGCTGCTCGCGCACCTCGGCCTGGGCTGGGAGTACGACGACCTCATGCGCCGTCTTCGCGGCGACATGGGCCGGGTGCTCTCCTCTGCGCAGGAGGAGATGCCCGCCGACGTCATCGACGAGGTGTGGGAGGGCTTCTCGGGCGCGTTCGCCGAGATGAGCGCCGTGGTCGCCGAGCGCCGTGAGAACCCTGGCACCGACTTCATCAGCGAGATGGCTGTGCAGCGCGGCGCGGATGGCGACTACGCACTGACCGTGCCGCAGATCGCCATCAAGATCTGCGAGTTCGCGATGGCCGGCACCGACAGCACCGCCCAGGCGATGACCAACGCCATTCTCTTCCTCAGCCAGAAGCCGCAGTACATCGACGAGGCCATTGCCGAGCCGTCGCTGTGGGCCAATGTCTTCGAAGAGACCGTGCGCCGTCGCCCTTCGGCGCCGTTCGCCTCCCGCCAGGCCATGCGTGACATGGAGCTCTCGGGTGTGCAGATCGCCAAGGGCGACATGATCTGGGTCGCGCTCGCCAGCGCCAACACCGAGGCGGCGCACCACGACGCGCCCTTCGACTTCGACATCCACCGCGAGAATCCCACCGATCACCTCGCCTTCACGATGGGTCGCCACACCTGTCTCGGTCAGGAGCTCGCCCGCGTGCAGGGTGCGACAGGCCTCAAGGTGCTCTTCGAGCGCCTGCCGTCGTTGCGCCCCGAGCAGGACTTCCCGCTCGAGTTCATCAAGATGGCGCTCCTCCCAGTGCGCACGAGCCTGCCGGTCGTGTGGGATGTCGCCGACATCGAAAAGGCCAAGAAGAATGTCAAGCGCGACATGAGTCTCACGATCGCGAGCAAGACGGATGCCGCCGACAGTGTCGCAGCGCTCACGCTGCGGCATCCGGACGGCGACGTCCTTCCCGAGTGGCTGCCCGGCGCGCACGTCGACGTGGCTGTTCCTGTCGCGGGCGGTGGCGTGGTCGTGCGGCAGTACTCGCTGTCGTCGTCTCCGAACGAGCGCAACCAGTGGCGCCTCGGCATCCTGCGTGAGGTGAACGGCCGCGGAGGATCGCTGGCTGTGCACGACGCACTGGCTGCGGGTGACAGCATCCGGGTCGGATGGCCGCGCAACAACTTCCACTTCCTTCCTTCGAAGCGCTACGTGTTCGTCGCCGGCGGCATCGGCATCACGCCCATGCTGCCGATGATCGCGGCGGCAGAGGCCGCCGGCGCCGAGTGGGAGCTGCACTACGGCGGCCGCTCGCGCAGGTCGATGGCCTTCGTCGACGAGCTCGAATCCTACGGCGACCGGGCGCGCCTGGTTCCGCAGGATGAGTTCGGGCACCTCGATCTGGCGGGGATCTTCGCCGAGGTCGCCGCCGACACGCTGGTCTACGCGTGCGGACCCGAACCGCTGCTCAAGGCACTCGATGGAGCCCTCGCGCACTGGCCCGAGGACACCCTGCACACCGAGCGCTTCGCGCCCAAGAAGATCGAGCGCACCAGCCCCGACACCGAGTTCGAGGTCGAGTTCGCGACGTCGGGTCGAGTTGTGACCGTTCCGGTGGGGGTATCGATTCTGGATGCTGCCGAAAAGGCCGGCCTCACCACGATGTCGTCGTGCCGGGAGGGCACCTGCGGTACGTGCGAGACCCCGATCCTCAGCGGTGAGGCCGATCACCGCGACTCGATCCTCACTCCGAAGGAGCAGCAGCGCGGCGAGTCCATGATGATCTGCGTGTCGCGTGCCATGGGCAACTGCCCGCGGCTCGTGCTCGATGCCTGAGCGGCAGTCATGTACCTCGAGTGGAGCATCAAGCTCAGCCTTCTGCTGTACGTCACGTCATCGCCGGGCGGTGCTGTGCGCGCCGATGGCGTGACGTCGCAGAACGGGCAGTTCCGGTTTCCGCTGGACTCTTGCGCTGAGGGCGAGTACGTGACGACCGGATCGGTCGCGCTGTTCGCCCACCACGGGATGCCGATCACGTCACTCGAATCGCTGCGCGCGTATCGTTCGACAGATGGCTCCTGGCTGCTCGCGACCTCGCCGGGTGGGCAGGCTGTGGATGCTTTCGCGCTCAGCGCCCCGCGGGAAGAGGGCGGAGACATTGTGTTCGATCAGGTGGCACTGACTCCAGCGGGCGCCGAGCTGTTCGGCGGCTATTACGCGGTGGGGGAAGTGTTCGACCCGATCACGGTGCACCGCTCGGCGTGAGCGGGGTGAGCGCCGGGGAACGCTGACACCGATACGGTCGTACACGTGTCTGGTTCCCCCACCCTCGACCCGGCCCTGCGCCGGGCCCGCGTCGGCGTCGCGCTGCTGTTCCTCACGAACGGGGCACTGTTCGCCAACATCCTGCCGCGCTACCCCGAGATCAAAGCATCCCTCGGTCTGGATGCCGCAGCCTACGGCCTCGCGATCGCAGCGTTTCCCGCTGGTGCGATCATCGCGGGTCTTGCGGCGGCGATGTTCATCCGCCGATTCGGCTCCGCGAAGGTCGCGGTCGCCGGAACCATCATCACCAGCCTCGGCATCCTCGCCGCAGGGCTCTCGCCGCACGTGCTGCTGTTCGCGCTCGGCCTGCTGATCGGGGGCGCAGCGGATGCCATCACTGACGTCGCGCAGAACGCCCACGGTCTGCGTGTGCAGCGCGGCTACGGCCGTTCGATCATCAACTCCTTCCACGCCACCTGGTCGATCGGTGCGGTGCTCGGCGGATCGATGGCGGCCGTCGCGATCGCGACGGGTCTGCCCATCGGCATCCATCTGATCATCTCCGCTGTGATCTTCTGCGTCGTCTCGCTCATCGCCCTGCGACTGTGCCTGCCGGGCCGCGATCGCGAGACCGACGAGGAAGCGATCGCCGGCGGCGAAGAGGTCGGAGGTGCGCTGCAGCGCATCACCGCGAAGACCGTCATCATCATCGTCGCGCTCGTGCTGATCTCGATCGCGGGCGCTCTCGTCGAAGATGCCGGGATGTCGTGGGCGACGCTCTATCTCGGCTCGTCGCTCGGCGCCCCCGCAGCCCTCGCCGCGACCGGATACATCGCCCTTGTCGGCGCGCAGTTCATCGGACGCATCGTCGGCGACTCGCTCACCGACCGCTTCGGTCAGCGTGCGGTCGCGATCTTCGGTGGGCTCATCGCCTCCGTCGGCATGGGGCTCGCTCTCGCGTTCCCCTCGATTCCGGGAACCATCATCGGATTCGCGGCCGCCGGATACGGGGTCGCCACCCTCATTCCGGCCGCCATGCAGGTCGCCGATGACCTGCCCGGTCTCAAACACGGCGCGGGCCTCACGATCGTGTCGTGGTTGCTGCGCCTCGGCTTCCTCTTCTCACCGCCCATCGTCGGACTCGTCGCCGACAACGCTGGATTGCGCGCGGGGCTGCTCGTCGTGCCGATCGCCGGAGTCGTCGCAGTGCTGTTCGCGTGGGCGCTGCAGGGGCGGGTGAAGCCGACCCGGTAACGCGATCGGCGGCCCCGTGCTGGGTAGGCTGACCGCATGCCCACCTCCGCACCACGCGTCATCCATACCGGGCAGGCCCTGGTCGATCTGACCATCGAGATTCCCGACCTGCCCGCGCGCGGACAGAACGTGATGGCCTCCTCCGTTGCACAGTACGCGGGCGGAGCGGTCACCGTGCTGCTCGCCGCCGCTCGTCTCGGCGCAGAGTGCGTGCATGCCGGTTCGCTCGGCGCGGGTCCGCACGGCGATGTGATCCGTGCCGCGCTCGCCGCGGACGGCATCGAGGCATCGGCGCCGGTCGTCACCACTCAAGACACCGGGGTGTGCGTGGTGCTGGTCGAACCGAGTGCGGAGCGTACCTTCGTCACCACGCTTGGTGCCGAGCGTGAGATCACCGTCGATTCCCTCTCGACCGCTGATGTTCGCGCCGGAGATCT
This sequence comes from Microbacterium zouquanmingi, assembly GCF_052266695.1. NCBI lineage: Bacteria > Bacillati > Actinomycetota > Actinomycetes > Micrococcales > Microbacteriaceae > Microbacterium > Microbacterium zouquanmingi. The sequence goes on along the minus strand of NZ_JBQPQZ010000006.1, from coordinate 13,884 downwards.
GGTGTGCGTCACCGGGTACTCGCTCGCTGTCGAGCAGACCCGAGCCCCGCTGCTGGAGTGGCTGACCTCCCTCCCGGAGGAGGCGGTCGTCGTGCTCGACCCCGGAGCCGCATTCGTCGCTCTCCCCGTCGAGGTGCGCGATGCGATGCTCGCCTGCACGGATATCTGGACGAGCAATGCCGAAGAAGCCACCGATCTTCTGGCCGTGCGTGGTGTGGCTGTCGAAGCATCCGACCGCGAGATCGTCGCGCAGGCGCGCGCCCTCGCGCCGGTGATGCGATCGGATGCTGTCGTGATCGTCCGCGACGGAGCCGAAGGCTGCGCGGTGTACGTTGCCGGCGAGACGACGTATGTGCCGGGCTTTCCGCAGACTCCGATCGACACCAACGGCGCCGGCGATACGCATACCGGTGCGCTGCTCGCCGGCATCGCAGAGGGGGCCGCGTGGGTCGAAGCGTGTCGCAGAGCCAACGCCACGGCGGCGATAAAGGTGACCAGGCGTGGGCCGACGACCGCCCCGACCGCTGCTGAGGTCGAGGAGTTCCTGCGGACGCAGTGACGAGCGCGGGAAACCCGGACTTCCTTAACGACACATAGCGATATATCGTTAACTCCACGATTTCAGGAGGTCAACATGAACGGTTCATTCCCTGCCGGCGGTTTCGGATCTGGCTCGCCCTTCGGCGGATCAGGCTCGCCCTTCGGTGGCCCAGGCGGCCCGGGGGCGGCGATCTTCGATGCGCTCGATCAGCTCCGCAAATCCTTCGAGCCGCGTCCGGCCGGCTCCACGCGCATGGCGCGCGGCGACGTCCGCGCGGCGGTGCTCTCGCTGCTCGCCGAGGAGCCCATGCACGGCTACCAGATCATCCGCGAGATCGAGGATCGCTCTGGCGGATCGTGGAAGCCGAGCGCGGGCTCGGTCTACCCGACCCTGCAGCTGCTTGCCGACGAGGGGCTCGTCTCTGCGGATGAGCAGAACGGACGCAAGACGTACTCGCTGACCGAAGCGGGTCGCGCCGTGGCTGATGACGAGGCGGATGCTCCGGCACCGTGGAAGTCCAGCGGCCGCACAGGCGAGAGCGTGCACCGGCACACGGCGCTGGCGAAGGCCGGCGTTGATCTGGCCGGCGCGGCTGCGCAGCTCGGCCGAACTGGCAGTTCCGAGCAGCTCGATGCTGCTGTCGAGGTCCTCGACGACGCCCGTCGTAAGCTGTACGCGATCCTTGCCCAGGACTGATCAGCAGAGGGGCGCCATGGTCGTCGAGCAATCCGTGCGGCCCCACCGTGCTCGCTATCGACGCATCCTGAGGTTCGCCTCCGTGCAGCTGGTGCAGCTGTGGTGGTTCGAGCTCGTCCTGCCCCGTGTGGGGTTCGCCGGCATCAGTGAGCGCACCCGCACTGACCGGATGCGCCGACTCGCCGAGCGTTTCCATGTGCTCGCTGTCGACCTCGGCGGGCTGATGATCAAGGTCGGTCAGTTTCTCTCCTCACGCATGGATGTGCTGCCTCCGGAGATCACCGAAGAGCTCGCCGGTCTGCAGGACGAGGTGCCGCCGGTGCCGTTCGCCGACATCAAGGAGCGCGTCGAGACCGAGCTCGGGGTTCCTCTCGAGCGCGCATACGCGTGGTTCGACGAGGTGCCGCTGGCCGCGGCATCCCTCGGCCAGGCGCATCGCGCACGCCTCTCCGATCGCGACGCCGACGACGCAGGATTCGCCGACGTCGTCGTCAAGGTGCAGCGGCCCGGCATCGACGACATCATCGCCGTCGACCTCGCGGCCCTTCGCAAGGTGGGCGGGTGGTTGCGCCGGATCCGGATGGTGTCAGACCGAGTGGATGCTCCGGCCCTCGTCGAAGAATTCGCGCAGACCAGTCTCGAGGAGATCGACTACCTCCACGAGGCCGCCAATGCGGAGCGGTTCGCGGAGAACTTCGCCGACGACGATCGGGTTGCGGCGCCCGCCGTGGCATGGGAGCGCACCACGAGGCGGCTGCTCACGCTCTCGGATGTCACCGCGATCAAGATCAATGACATCGAGGCGCTGCGCGGCGCCGGCATCGACCCGGTCGAGGTGGCGCAGGCATTCGCTGCGGCCATGTTCGAGCAGGTGTTCACGCACAGCTTCTTCCACGCCGATCCGCACCCGGGCAACATCTTCGTCACACCCATGCCGGGCGGCGACTGGCGCCTCACGTTCATCGATTTCGGGATGATGGGTGAGGTGCCGGAGGGCTTGCGAAGCGGGCTGCGCGGACTCGTCATCGCGGTTGCGTCCCGCGACGGCACGCGTCTCGTCGAGGCAGTGCAGGAGGTCGGTGTGCTGCTGCCGTCCGCCGACACCAAGAGCTTCGAGCGCGCGGTGACTCAGCTGTTCGCGCGTTTCGGCGGGATGGGCTTCGCCGAGCTGAGCACGGTTGATCCCCGGGAGTTCCGGGACTTCGCGCACGAGTTCGGTGACACGATCCGCTCACTGCCGTTCCAGCTCCCAGAGGGCATGCTGCTGCTGTTTCGTGCAGTGTCGCTGACCTCCGGAATGTGCAGTGGTCTCGATCCGAGATTCAACGTCTGGGATGCGGTGGAGCCGTTCGCCGGCCAACTGCTGCGCGATGAGTCAGGCAACACGCTGAAGGATGTCGCCCAGAGCGCCTGGGGCTCGGTCGGTACGGCGGCTCGGCTGCCCGGGCGCATCGACTCCGTCATCACCGACATCGAAGCGGGCATCGTCTCGTTCGACACCTCGCGGCTCGAGCACCGCATGGACGCGCTCATCCGGATCGGTCTGCGCGTGGTCTCAGGGGTGCTGTTCGCGGGGCTCGCGATCGGTGGAGCGCTACTGCTCGGTCCTGCGCCTCCGCTGGGAATCGTGCTGCTCTCGGTATCGATCGTCCCTCTTGCGCATGCTGTCCTCGCAGGGCTTTTCGGGGGTTCTCCGCGCAACGGAGCGCGGCATCACCGAGAGTCGTAGTCTGGCCCTATGGACCTGCAAGACCTTCTGGATGCCATGAACGCTGGTCAGACGATCACCGGAGATTCGCCCCTGCACGAGGTCATGCATCTCGCCAGTCAGCGGGCGCAGCGCATCACCGGTGAGCTCAACGGTGGCTATCACGAGCCCGCCCGAGTGCGCGAGCTGCTGTCGGAGCTGATCGGCGATCCTGTCGACGAGACAGTGACGCTCTTCCCGCCGTTCACTTCGGACTTCGGGCAGAACATCACACTCGGCAAGCGGATCTTCCTCAATTCCGGTTGCAGGTTCCAGGATCAGGGCGGCATCACTATCGGCGACGACTGCCTCGTCGGCCATAATGTCGTCATCGCCACGCTCAACCACGACCTCGCGCCGAGTCATCGCGCCGATATGCATCCGGCGCCGGTTGTCATCGGTCGAAACGTCTGGATCGGCGCGAATGCGACGATCCTCCCCGGTGTGACGATCGGCGAGGATGCGGTGGTCGGGGCAGCATCCGTCGTCACGAAGGATGTGCCTGCCGGCGCGATCGTCGTCGGATCGCCGGCGCGGTTCGTGCGGTCTGTTCCGCGCTGATGATTTGCGGATCTGCACTTGCGATTTGTGGTTTTGCACTGGCGGCCACGACGGGTGCAGAGGTCTCCGTGCCCCTGATCTCTGGTGCCGTGCTCGCCATGCTTTCCGGCATCGCTGGCGCGATCGCGACGACACGCTTTTCTGAAGCGTTTTCTATCTGAAGTCGTTTTCGCATCCGTGCCAGGATGACTGACATGGGTACCCCTGGTGATCAGTCCACATCCTCCGAGGCTCACCGCGACGGGCAGCCGAAGACCGGAAGCGTTCCGCAACGCGCGGTGGCGAAATCCACGGATGCTGCGCGAAAGATCGTGCACGACCTGTCGGTGGCGCCGCCTCGCGGTCTTCACCCGGCGCTGATCCCTGGTGTCTCGGTTGAGTCGACGGGGCGCACCTACCGGACTGATCCGCTCGTCTTCGGCATCGCGATCACGCTGATGCTCGCCTTCATCGCGTGGGGCGTGTTCGCCGGCGACAACCTCGCGGGCACCAGCGCCACCGTGCTCGACTGGGTCCTCGACTACTTCGGTGTCTTCTTCACCGTCATCGCCACCATCGTGCTCTTCTTCATGTTGTTCATCGGGTTCAGCAAGTTCGGGCGCATTCCGCTCGGTCGCGATGACGAAGTTCCCGAGTACTCGATGTTCTCGTGGATCTCGATGCTCTTCGCTGCAGGCATGGGCATCGGTCTGGTGTTCTGGGGCGCTGCCGAGCCGCTCACGATGTTCGAGTCGCCGCCTCCGGGAACGGTCGAGGCGAGCACTCTCGACGCCATGCACACCGCGCAGGTGCAGGTGCTCTATCACTGGGGTCCGCAGGCGTGGGCCTTCTACGCACTGGTCGGCGGCGCGATCGCATACGGCGCATACCGCCGCGGCCGCACCCCGCTCATCTCATCGATCTTCGCCCCGCTGCTGGGCGAGAACCGCACCACCGGTCCCATCGGTCGAATCATCGATATCTTCGCGATCATCGTGACGCTGTTCGGCACTGCGGCGTCTCTCGGCCTCGGTGCTCTGCAGATCGGTCACGGGATCGAGATCGTCACGGGCATTGGCGAAGTGGGCAACGGCATCCTCGTCGCCGTCATCGCGGTGCTCACCGCGTGCTTCATCGCATCCGCCGTGTCGGGTGTCTCCAAGGGCATTCGCGCGCTTTCGAACATCAACGGGATCGCCGCTCTCGTGCTGGCGATCTTCGTCTTCTTCGTCGGCCCGACGATGCTGATCCTCAACGTGCTGCCGGCAGTGGCGGTGCAGTTCATCGGCGATCTTCCGACGCTGATCGGACGCTCTGCATCGCAGGGCGTCGAGGCCGAGGACTTCCTCGCGGGCTGGACGATCTTCTACTGGGCGTGGTGGATTTCGTGGTCGCCCTTCGTCGGCATGTTCATCGCCAAGATCTCTCGCGGCCGCACGCTTCGCCAGTTCGTATCGGTCGTCATCCTGGTGCCGTCGGTCATCTCGCTGTTCTGGTTCGCGATCTTCGGCACGACGGCGATCGATCAGCAGATGAATGGGGCGGGTCTGGTCACTGATCCACCCGAGCAGGTGCTGTTCGACGTGCTCGGAAACCTACCCTTCCCTATGGTCACCAGCATCGGTCTCATCCTGCTCATCGCGATCTTTTTCATCACCGGCGCCGACTCCTCGTCGCTCGTGATGGGAACCCTCTCGCAGCAGGGTCGGCCGGAACCGGCGCGGTGGGTCTCAGCTACCTGGGGAACCCTCGTCGGCGTCATCGCGGCTGTGCTGCTCGTCTCGGGCGCAGAGGGGAGCGGGTTGAAGTCTCTTCAGAACGTCACGATCGTGGCGGCGCTGCCGTTCGCGATCATCATGGCCTTCATGATGATCGCGCTCATGAAGGACCTGCGTCGAGATCCGCTCATTCTCCGCGACCGTTACGCCCGAATGGCGGTGCGGCACAGCGTGCGCACCGGGCTCGAGGAGTACGGCGATGACTTCGCGCTCGTGCCTGTGGAGTACGACCACTCCGAGGATGACATCGCGTGGGTTGCCGAGGACGACGTCGACGAGAGCCTTGCCGAGGTGTACGAGGCGGCGACGGAGGCGGTGGACATCATTCTGGATGCTGACGGGCTGGATGCTGCGGACCAACGAGCCGCGGATCAGGCAGGAGAGGCGTAGCCGAACTGGCTCCTCGTCATGCGGTCGAAGGTGTGGTCAGCGCGGTGGCCACGACCGCGCTCCAAGATCACGGGAGATATTGCGTGCCGCGTCGCGTAATTGACCTTCTACTGTTCGTGGCGGCGGAAACTGCTCCGAAGGCAACACGATGGACAGGGCGGCGATGACTCGGCCGCCCTCGTCCGTCACTGGAACGGCCATCGAAGACTCGCCGAGCAGGGCTTCCTCGTTCTCGACCGCGTGAGCATTGCGCCGAACTTCTCTGAGTTCGTCTGCGAGTGCGCCGGGGTCGGTATTCGTGTCGCCGGTCAAATCCGCGAGGTGCCGCCCCAAGACGTCGTCGCGCATGTCTTCGTCGTACGCGAGCAGAATTTTTCCGAGGGCGGAAGCATGGGCAGGGAGAGCCAGCCCCGTTTCCGGCATCTGTTCGCTGCCGTCGGGGCGCCTGTCGTGGTGGATGAGTAGTACATCGCCGCGCAGATTCACCCCCAAGCGCGTCGCGGCCCCGGAGCTGCGCGACAACTCATGCATCCAGCGTATGGCCCGCGAGCGAACGTCGAGTGTGTCGAGGTAGACGCTCGACAACTTCAGCAGCGCAGGCCCAAGAACATAACGATTTCCTGTCGGTTCCTGCGCGACCAAGCCATGCACTTGAAGTGATTTCACGAGCCCGTGAACAGTCGATGGTGGTAGGTCAAGCGCAGCGGCCAGCTCGCTGATTCCGAGTTTTCGTGCGCCTTGGAGTAGGTCGAGGATTCGCGCGGCACGGTCGATTGACTGAATCATCGGCTGCTCCTTTCTTTCCAGATGGGCCTCTGATGGCCATTCAATTCATTCTCGCGTCTTGACAACGACATGGCACTTCGGCACTATTCGATATTAACGAATGTGATTCGACACTATCGAATCACGATTACCGAGACAACACACAACCCTGTTCAAAGGAGAACGCGCGTTATGGATGACAACCGCACATGGCAGAAGCTTGCCGCCGAGTTCCTGGGCACCGCCTTCCTCGTCTTCGTCGGCGTCGGCTCAGTGCCGGCGCTCGCGATGGCTCGGGGTGATCAACCGTTCAGCGGCGCGGATCTCGGATTCATCGCTCTGGCCTTCGGCACCGTCGTCGTTGGCACGGTGTATGTCTTCGGATATATCTCGGGTAACCACATCAACCCCGCAGTTACCGTTGCCCTCGCCGTGGCAGGGAAGTTCCCATGGAAAGACGTCCCCGGCTACATCATCGCTCAGGTGCTCGGCGCCGTGGTCGGCGCGTTCGCGATCGTCGCCGTGCTTGGTCAAAGGGCCAGCGAGCTCGGGCTGGGCGTCGCGTCGTATGGCGAGATCTCAATCGGGCAGGCGTTCGCCGCGGAGTTCGTGGGAACCTTCATCCTTGTGTTCACCGTGTTTGGGGTCATCCACCGCAAGGCAGCCCCGGGGTTTGCGGGACTGGTCATCGGGCTCATCGTGTTCGCCGCGATCATCCCGGTCGCGCCGGTCACCGGCGCATCCATCAACCCGGCACGCACAACCGGCCCGATGTTCGTCCAGTGGGCTCTCGGCGGTCAGGTCGCGTGGGAGCAATGGCCGGTGTACATCATCGCCGAGCTAGTTGCAGGTGTAGCGGCAGCGGCGCTGTTTACAGTAGTGTCGCGGACCAGTGCTGACCGCACCTCGCTTACCGAGGCGCTCACAGAGCAGGAGACCCGCGCATGAAAAAGCTCGTCAACAGCCCAGCCACGGTCCTACAGGACGCACTCCGCGGGGTAGCGGTTGCGCATCCAGAACTGACTGTGGACTTTGATAGCCGCATCGTTCTCAGCTCCGCACCGCGCGACGGTCGAGTAGCACTCATCTCGGGAGGTGGATCAGGGCACGAGCCGCTTCACAGCGGCTTCGTGGGAGAGGGGATGCTCTCGGCTGCGTGCGTCGGTGAAATCTTCACGTCACCCACACCCGACCAAATGCTCGCCGCCGCCACGCAAACGGACTCTGGCGGCGGGGTCCTCTTCATCGTCAAGAACTACACCGGTGACGTGCTGAACTTCGATATGGCCCGCGAGTTCGCCGAGGAGCAAGGCATACGGGTCGAGTCTGTCGTCGTGGCCGACGACGTCGCCGTCCAAGACTCCACATGGACGGCAGGTCGCCGCGGCGTGGGGACGACGGTTATCGTGGAGAAGGTCGCTGGTGCCGCTGCCGCAGAGGGAAGGACACTTTCCCAGGTCAAGGCAATCGCGGAGAAGGTGGCCGACAATGGGCGGTCCATGGGGGTCGCTCTCACCAGCTGCACCGTTCCCGCGGTCGGCAAGCCCAGCTTCGATCTGCCCGAGGACGAGATGGAGATCGGCGTCGGTATCCACGGCGAGCCCGGCAGAAAGCGTGTGCCGTTGGCGAGCGCGCACGACATCGCTGAAGAGATCGTCGAGTCCATCACATCCGACTATGACTTCACCGGTGCCCCCGTCATCGCACTTCTGACAGGGCTCGGCGGCACGCCTCTCATCGAGCTGTACGCCACATACGGTGAGATTGCTGATGCTCTCAGCGCCCGAGAGATCAGGGTGGCTCGCAGTCTGGTCGGCGATTACGTCACCAGCCTCGACATGGCCGGATGCTCGCTGACACTTGTGCGCGCAGACGACGAGATCCTTCGACTGTGGGATGCTCCTGTGAACACGTCGGCAGTGCGATGGTGACCCCGACCATGAACGATGTGATCACCATTGCGGACCTCGAGGCGTGGCTCCGGCAGTCGGCTGAGGACCTCGACACGAACGCGGACTGGCTGACCGCGTTGGACTCGGCGATTGGTGATGCCGACCACGGCACCAACATGACCCGTGGACTGACGGCAATAGTGACAAGCCTGGACTCGATCTCGTTCACCACAGCCCAGGAACTCCTGAAGTCCGTTGGGATGACGCTCATCTCCACAGTGGGTGGGGCGAGCGGTTCGCTCTACGGGACGTTCTTCCTGGAAATGGGGAAAGCTGTCCCCGCCGTTACCACACTGGATGGTCCCCAGCTCGAGCAGGCGATCCGTGCGGGCATCAGCGGTGTGGTCACTCGCGGGCATGCGGCGGTCGGGGACAAGACCATGGTCGACGCCTTTGAACCGGCCGTTGCGGCATTTTCTCTCTCGCTCGCGCGGGGGCTGCCGATAGCCGACGCTTCTGCTGCCGCTGCAAAGGCAGCCGCAGACGGGCGCGACTCCACTGAGTCGCTGGTCGCGCGCAAAGGGCGCGCCTCATATCTGGGAGACCGAAGCACTGGCCATATCGACCCCGGTTCTGCCTCCGCCACCATCCTGCTCCAGTCTCTGAGCGATGTCCTGGGAAGGAAAAGCGCGTGATTGGAATCGTCATCGTCTCGCACAGTGAGGCGCTCGCACACGCGGCAGTTGAGCTTGCGTTGCAGATGGTTCACGGGGAAGAACCACCGATCCGCGTCGCGTCAGGTGCTGCCGGCGGCTTCGGAACCGACGCGGCGGCGATCGCCGCCGCCCTTGACGAACTCGCCCACACCGACGGCGTCCTCATTATCACCGACCTCGGGTCAGCAATTCTGAGCTCCGAACTGGCGCTGGACCTGCGTTCTAGCACGCGGCCGGTGCTCATCAGCGACGGCCCGTTCGTCGAGGGCACCACGGCAGCTATCGTCAGCGCAGCTGCCGGCGGGACACTGGGCGATATAGCGGAGGAGGCGAGCACCGCCCTCAAAGCGAAGCGACATCCTGCATCCGACGGAGCCGCCCCGGACCGCTCACCGATAGCCGGACGCGTGACAGCGGAAGGGGCGCTCATCAACCCGATGGGGATTCACTCCCGTCCGGCAGCGATGCTCGTGAACGCAGCCAACACATTCACCGCCGATATCCAGATCACCAACGCCACCGCCGGGACAGGGCCCGTAAAGGCCAACAGCATGATTGGTCTCCTCTCCCTGGTCGCAACAAAAGACGACGTCATTCGCCTGGAAGCGGACGGACCGGACGCCGCCGAAGCTGTGGCTGCACTGCAACTCCTCGTTCTCGACGGCTTCGGCGAAGTCGCCTAACCACTCCACCCCACACCCATTATTTACACGCAACGACGGGATTATTCGCCATGCCCTCTATCATCCGCCGCCAGTTCATCAACGACTCTCACAGCGTCATCGACGAAGCTCTCGAGGGCTTCTCCTTGACAAACCCGCAGTACGTATCGTGGGACTCAGAAAACAATCTGATCTTCCGACAGAATCGGGCCTCCGGAAAGGTGGGGCTGGTTTCCGGAGGGGGGTCGGGCCATGAGCCACTGCATGCCGGCTTTGTCGGAACCGGAATGCTTGACGTCGCCGTATGCGGTGCTGTTTTCGCGAGCCCCACTGCCGGTCAGGTCCACGCAGGCACCACGCTGGCCGACAGCGGCGCCGGCGTCGTCCAGATCGTGAAGAACTACACCGGCGACGTCCTTAATTTTCAGATCGCGGCGTCCCTGGCCGAGGACGACGGTCTGAAAGTCGAAGACATCCTCGTCAACGACGACCTCGCATCCGACACTGACGATGACGGCCCCGGTCGGCGCGGTACTGCAGCAGTCGTCACGGTAGAAAAGCTGGTCGGCGCGCTTGCCGAACGCGGCGCACCCCTGAATGTCGTGACCAAGGTCGGAAGGGAGATCGTCGACCGCTCACGGAGCCTCGCTATTGCGCTGGATGCCGGAGCGCACCCCGGTGATGCGCACGCAGCATTCGAACTCGAAGGACACGAGGTCGAGTTTGGTGTCGGTATCCATGGTGAGCGTGGCACCGGCCGTATCGAGTTCGCGAAGGTGGACGAACTCGTTGAGCAGATCGTCACTCCTCTGGCGAACAGCCTCGAGTTGGTGCGTGGAGACGCCGTCATTGCCCTCGTCAATGGACTGGGCGGTGCCTACCCGATCGAACTCAGCATCGCCGCACGTCAAGTGCACCGCCTGCTCGGAGCGCGCGGCGTCACCGTCGCCCGATCCCTGGCCGGTTCCTACGTGACCTCGCTCGACATGCATGGATTGTCGGTCACGCTCACCGTAGTTAGTGATGAGCACATTGAGCTGTGGGACGAGCCGGTGCTCACCCCCACGTTCACCTGGTAACACCCCCGGAAAAGAGAGACGAATGACTGACAACATCAACGGCAGCGTCGCGTACGCGTGGATCACCCGATTCCACAACCAGTTCGCGAGCACGCAGGACTACCTCACGAATCTAGACCGGCTCGCCGGTGACGGCGACTTCGGTGGGAACATCGCTTCGGCGCTAGACCGCACTCGTCGCGCGTTGCCTGCCAGCGACGAGGCGACCTACGCAACCGTCTTCGCGGCCGCCTCCACGGGCTTCATGGCAACAGGCGGCACCAGCGGCCCGTTGTTCGGAATGTGGTTCAGGGAGATTTCGAAGGCTGGCGATACAGACGCCGTGAACGTCGTTGCCATTGCCGAAGGCGTCGCCAACGGGCTCGAGGTCGTTCAGAAATTGGGCGGTGCACGTGTAGGAGACAACACGATGATTGACGCCCTCGAGCCAGCATCGCTCGCCCTCACGGATGCCGCGGGCCGAGGTTTGTCGGTGTGCGACGCGCTCACCGCGGCGGCGAACGCCGCTCGGATCGGTGCGGAGTCCACGAGTGAACTCGTCGCCGCCAGGGGCCGGGCGAGCTACGTCGGTGAGCTGGCAAGAGGTGTTCTGGACCCGGGGGCCGTGACCATTGCTCTTTTCTTTGAGGCTGGCGCCAACGCCGCAGGCGCCTCAAGAGAGTGGGCGCCGGTCGTCTCCGCTGTCAACTGACTGCCGCCCAGCGGGACTGCGAGTCCCCGAACGACGTTCGGCGGCATGCCCGGATGGCTGGGGTGCCCGCTTACGGGGGCGGGCTGGCCGGCCGGCCTCCACATCTGAAAGGAGCAACGCCATCACAACACTCACAGCAGCCGACCGCAACGTCGGCATGGAACTGGTCAGAGCCACCGAAGTCGCTGCTATCAGCGCGCATGCTTGGATCGGCCGAGGAGACAAGAACAGGGCGGACGGCGCCGCCGTGGACGCCATGCGCGCTTTCCTCTCCACCCTCGACGTGGATGGTCTCATCGTCATAGGTGAAGGCGAGAAAGACGAAGCCCCCATGCTGTACCGGGGCGAGCGAGTTGGCACCGGCCGAGGCCCCCGCCTGGACATCGCAGTCGACCCTATCGATGGGACCACGCTGACAGCAGCCGGCATGCCCAACGCTCTGTCTGTCATTGCGGCAGCCGACGGCGGTTCGATGATCGACGCTTCCGAAGCCTTCTATATGACGAAAATCGTCACGAACTCTGACGGAAACGGGGTCGTGCACCTTGACCAGACCGTGGCAGAGAACATCGCCGCGCTCGCGGCCGCCAAACATAAACCCGTCTCGGCAATGCAGGTTGCGATCCTCAACCGCCCTCGACACGCCAGCTTGGTTGAGGAGGTCCGTGCGACCGGCGCTCGCACGCGTCTCATTTCCGACGGTGACGTAGCAGCTGGCATAAACGCTGCCATGGACACGTCGCCGGTCGACATGGCCATCGGTGTCGGAGGAAGCCCGGAAGGGGTCGCGACCGCTTGCGCTATCAAAGCTCTTGACGGCTACATGCAAGTGCGGATGCTACGCAACGACACTCGTCGAGCCGCACGCGATCTCGATTACGAGCGCATTTGGGAGGCGGGGGACCTTGTACAAGGCGACGCTCTCTTCATCGCTACGGGCGTCACGGACGGTGACCTCCTTTCCGGAGTTCGATACGCCGACACCGTGATCCGCACCGAAAGCCTGATCCTGCGTAGCCACACCCGGACAGTCCGACGCATCATTGCTGAGCATCGTGCCGATAGATGGGGCCAATGAACGCTCATCTTGGAATCAGTCTGGCTGCTGTCGGACGGCCCGCGTACATCACCACTGGCAGGGCATTCCCGACAAGAAATGTCGGAAACGCGGTGAGATGACACTAAGTGTCACGCAGAACCACGATTCTTGGGTGCCGCCGGGCGTCTTTACCGTGACACTTTCCATCATTGGCGCTCGACGAGGATGCCGTGCGGGTGAGCAGCTCGGGACCACAGTCATTGGAGACGCAGTCCTAATGTGAAGTCATGGCTGACCATGAAGAGCGGTATCTGAGCACACTGCGGGCGTTTGTGCTCCGTGCCCGACGCATCCGGGCACACTCGCTGTCCAAGGATGCTGCGTTGCTTCAGAAGTTGGTCAACCCCACGGTGACCGTTCAACTCAACCCGGAGAACGGCGAGACCACCCTTACATGGACCCTGCCGCCCGAAGAGCAGGTAGAGAGCGCTGCTGCCCGAGTGAGACCACTCATCCTCAACGACGAGGACACCTTTCACGCCAAGGTGATGAACGCGATCTCCTACTTCGCGAACAAGGCGAAGCTCCCTGAGGTCAACATCGAATCCATCCGTGCGCTCAAGCAGCAGTGGGCGAGGGTGAATCCGAAAGCGGACAGCAACGGATACTACGAAGTGCGCGTTCAGAGTAACGATGATCCCGAGACTCAGATTGGTGACAACGCTTTAGCGTTCTCATGGATTTACGGCGATGTCGTTCACGCGGACCCGGAGAGACGAGCGCAGGGGCAAGTCTTCGGAGTAGATGAGCGCTACCGTGCCGCTGTGCCGGTGGTGGTTCGGTTGCTGATGCTCGGGATGACAACGCTCACCTTCGTTGAGACTCTTCACGCGAACGGCACTATCCCCGACCTTGGCAACGTCTTCGATGAGGACGTCGTGTATGACGAGGCAACATCTGCCGTCAAGACTCACGTGTACTTGGCTGAGTACGGCGAGGATGGGAAGCTCCCTGAGGCTCCTGCGATGGGCGAAGAGTTCGGGGAAGATTGGAAGTCCTTCCAAGAGGTCTTCGGCGCACTGGTGCCGTCACATGACGCGGAGGACGAAGAACCGGCAGAAGAACAGGGCGCCTGAAGCCCCCATACACTGCGGGGTATGGCTATCACCTCTCTTACCCCCGGTCAGTCGTATGTTGGCTTGCTGATCGACGGTGTGACCGGCACCCCCTACACAGGCGCAACGTTGCGAATGGAAGACCGGGGTCCAGTGGTCGACGTGCCCTACATCTCGCACGACGAGACCGGGACTGCTGACGGTTTAGTTGACTCCAACGCTGTGAGGATTTC